>NZ_JBEZNH010000072.1:0-36571 GCF_040653115.1 Streptosporangium sp. NPDC048047
GGCGATCGGCGACGCGCGGCCGAGGCCGTACGGTCCGCGGCGGCATGCGACCGGCGCGGGAAACGCCACGAGGCCGGTGCCGTACCCCCGCGGGGGTACGGCACCGGCCTCGTGCAGCCGACGGCGCGTGGCCGACGGCGGGCGGTCAGCCGCGCGTGATCAGCGGCGCGTGATCAGCGGCGGCGGACGCCGTCGGCCAGTTCGGCGGCGAGCCCGCGGACGGCCGCCAGTCCCGCGGCCTCGTCGGAGGCGTCCAGCATCCGGCGGATGAAGGCCGAGCCGACGATGACGCCGTCGGCGTACCCGGCCACCTCGGCCGCCTGGGCGCCGGTGCCGACGCCCAGGCCGACGCAGACCGGCACGTCGGCGTGCGGGCGGGTCCGCTCGACCAGGTCGCGGGCGGCGGAGCTCACCGTGTCGCGGGCGCCGGTGACGCCCATCAGGGAGGCCGCGTAGACGAAGCCGGTGCAGCAGTCGGCGACGGCCTTGATGCGCTCCTCGGTGGAGCTGGGCGCGACGAGGAAGACGGTGTCGATCCCGGCGGCGGCGCTGGCCTCACGCCAGGCGCCGGACTCCTCGGGCGTCAGGTCGGGGGTGATGGTGCCCGTCCCGCCGGCGTTCGCCAGGTCACGGGCGAACCGCTCGGCGCCGTAGCGGTCGATCGGGTTCCAGTAGGTCATGACCAGGGTGGCGGCCCCGGTCGCGGCGACGCCCTCGACGGTGCGCAGCACGTCGGCGATGCGGGTGCCGTTGGTCAGCGCCCGGTGGACGGCCGCCTGGATCGTCGGGCCGTCCATGAGCGGATCGGAGTACGGCAGGCCGATCTCGATCACGTCGCAGCCGGCCTCCACCATGGCGGAGGCTGCCGCGACGGCGCCCTCCACGGTGGGGAAGCCGGCAGGGAGATATCCGATCAGTGCGGCGCGGTCGTCCGCCTTCGCCTTGGCGAACACCGTCTGAAGAGTCGTCATCGTTGGTTCCAGTCACGCGGTTCAGGTCTTCCTCCCCGCGCCCGGGCGCGGGGAGGCGGGCCGGTCGTCAGAGGTCGAAGTACTTCATGGCGGTGCCCATGTCCTTGTCACCGCGGCCGGAGAGGTTGACCAGGATGATCGCCTCGGGGCCGAGCTCGCGGCCGAGCTTGAGGGCCCCGGCCAGCGCGTGGGAGGACTCGATCGCCGGGATGATGCCCTCGGTGCGGGCGAGCAGCGCGAACGCCTCCATCGCCTCGGCGTCGGTGACGCCGTGGTAGGAGGCGCGGCCCGAGTCCTTGAGCCAGGCGTGCTCGGGGCCGACGCCGGGGTAGTCGAGACCGGCGGAGATCGAGTGGGACTCGATCGTCTGGCCCTCGTCGTCCTGCAGCACGTAGGTGCGCGCGCCGTGCAGGACGCCGACGGAACCCTGGGTGAGGGTGAGGGCGTGCTCGCCGTTCCCGGCGCCCCGGCCACCGGCCTCGTAGCCGTGCAGCCGGACGTCCTCGTCGCCGATGAAGGCGTGGAAGATGCCGATCGCGTTGGATCCGCCGCCGACCGCGGCGGCCACGGCGTCCGGCAGCCGGCCGGTGAGCTCCAGCATCTGGCGGCGGGCCTCGACGCCGATGACACGGGCGAAGTCGCGGACGATCTCGGGGAACGGGTGGGGGCCGGCGATCGTGCCGAACAGGTAGTGGGTGTGGTCGACGTTGGCCACCCAGTCACGGAACGCCTCGTTGATGGCGTCCTTGAGGGTCTGGCTGCCGTTGGCGACCGGCACGACGGTGGCGCCGAGCAGCTTCATGCGGGCGACGTTGAGCGCCTGGCGCTCGCAGTCGACGGCCCCCATGTAGATCACGCACTCCAGGCCGAGCAGGGCCGCGGCGGTCGCGGTGGCGACGCCGTGCTGGCCCGCGCCGGTCTCGGCGATCACCCGGGTCTTGCCGAGGCGCCGGGTGAGCAGCGCCTGGCCGAGCACGTTGTTGATCTTGTGTGCGCCGGTGTGGGTCAGGTCCTCGCGCTTGAGGATGATCCGGGCCCCGCCGGCGTGCTCGGCGAACCGCGGCACCTCGGTGAGCGTGGTCGGCCGCCCGGCGTAGGTGCGCAGCAGGTGGTCGAACTCGCGGATGAAGTCGGGGTCGTTCTTGGCCTTCTCGTACTCGGCGGCGACCTCGTCGAGCGCCGGGATCAGGGCCTCCGGCACGTAGCGGCCGCCGAAGACGCCGAACTTGCCCCGGACGTCGGGGTCGTCGCCGTACACGCCGTTACCGGCGAGGTCGGCGGGGGTCAGGATGGTCTCCTCTGTCGCTGCCACTGCTCTACTGCCCCTCGGGTCGGGATGCGGGATGGGCTCCGGCGGTGACGAGGTCGACCACCGCGGCCCGCGGGTCCTTGCCGGTGACCAGGCTCTCGCCCACCAGGACGGCGTCGGCGCCGGCCCTGGCGTAGGCGAGCAGGTCGTGGGGGCCGCGCACCCCGGACTCGGCGACCTTGATGACGCCCTCGGGGATCTTGGCGGCCAGCTTGGCGAAGACGTCGCGGTCCACTTCGAGGGTCTTGAGGTTGCGCGCGTTGACGCCGATGAGCTTCGCTCCGGCGTCGACCGCCCGGTCGAGCTCCTCCTCGGTGTGCACCTCGACCAGCGGGGCCAGCCCGATCGACTCGGCCCGCTCGATGAGCGAGACCAGCGCGTTCTGCTCCAGGGCGGCCACGATCAGCAGCGCCAGGTCGGCGCCGTAGGCCCGGGCCTCCCACAGCTGGTAGGAGGTGACGACGAAGTCCTTGCGCAGCACGGGGATGTCGACGACGGCGCGGACGGCGGCCAGGTCGTCGAGGCTGCCGCCGAAGCGGCGCCGCTCGGTCAGGACGCTGATCACGTGGGCGCCGCCCGCCTCGTAGTCCCCGGCGAGCGCGGCGGGGTCGGCGATCGCGGCCAGCGCGCCCTTGGACGGGCTCGACCGTTTGACCTCGGCGATGACGGCCACCTGGTCCCCGCCGAGCGCCGCGTAGGCGTCACGGGGCGGGGCGGCCCGGCCGGCGCGTTCCTTGAGCTCCTCCAGCGACACCGATCGCTGCCTCTCGGCGAGGTCGGCGCGCACCCCGTCGAGGATTTCGTCCAGCACGCTCACCTGACCTCCTCGCGAAACTCGGAGGTCAGGTCAGCGAACCCTGCCGTGACCGCGGTCCGCTCGCTCCACTCGCTCACGAGTAAGGCCCCTCCCGAATCGATTGCCCTTGTCCAGCCGATGGTATCGGGCTTGCCGGGTCCACCTGCCACGGGGGACACCGTATCGGACTATGGGGCTAAGAATTCCCCAAAAGGTACATTGCGCAATATCCAGAAAAGGATCATTAAAGCCAGAAATGCCCATACATAGTTAGCTTGTACGGATTTCACGGCAAACGGTCGGCCTCGCCAGGAAAGCAGGGCCCACCGGCCCCATACCAGCGCCGCAACCGGCACCAGCGCCACGACGAACGGGTTGAACCCCAGCGCCGCCGCCGGGTCTCCGTGGACGAGCGCGTGCACCGCCCGCAGCCCCCCGCAACCCGGGCAGTACAGGCCGGTGAGGAGCAGGAACGGGCACGGCGGGTAGTGACCGGGCTCGCCGGGGTCGACGGCGCCGACGTAGGCGGCCGCCAGGACCACCGCCGCGGCGGCGCCCAGCGGGACCGTCAGGGACCTCACCCGCGTCCTCCGCGGGACCGCGTCCCCGTCCGTCGCCATCGCCTCGCCCGCACCTCCACCCCGCCCGCGCGCCCCTCACCACCGGGACGACCTCCACCGGCCACGATACTCAACCCCGGACCGGCGCCCCGCCCCCGGCCCGGCCGCGCTCCGCCGCTCCCGGGCAGGACTCCGGGCGGGAACCGTCCGTGCGCGGGGCGCGCGGGAAACGGACGAGACCCCGTACGGGGATTCCGCCGGAGGTCGCCGCGCACCGGCCGGAGCGCCGGTCAGAGCCCCGTGTACGCCGCGCCCGCGAAGAGCCCGAAGAAGGCGAGCCACACCAGCACCACGCCCACCCAGCAGGCGATGCCGAAGTAGGACAGGACCAGCCCGGCGACCGCCATGCCCCGGCCCTCCTCTCCGGTGCGCTTGATCTGGCCCAGCGAGACGTGGCCGAGCACCACGCCCACGATCGAGGTGATCCCGCACAGGAACAGGCCCGCGATGCCCAGGATCAGCGCGGCGATGGCCATGCCGTTGTTGCCGCGGGGCGGCGGCGGGCCGTACCCGTAGGGGTCGTAGCCGCCGGACGGCCCGTACGCGCCCGGCGTGCCGTACCCGCCTCCCGAGACGGGCCCGCCTCCCGCGCCGTAACCGTTCCCCGCGCCGTAACCGTCCGCCGGGCCGTAACCGCCGGGGACGTGGTCCCCGTAGGGACCGTGACCGCCGGACGGAGGTCCATAACCGCCGGACTGGTTCCCGTAACTCATGAATGACCCCCTTTGTCGGCCCGCGGAGCGAGATCCTAGTGAAGAACGAGCGGCCCCACCGGTCCACGCCCTTTTCCGTGCGGAGTTCGTGACCTCCCGGTGAGCCCGGCGCGCCCGGGGTGTCCAGCCGCTCGGAGCGGGCCCGGCGCGCCCGGAACGCCCGGCCGCTCAGAACGAGCGCGACGTGTCCGGATCGTCCGGTCTCCCGGGGCCGTCCGGTCCGCCGGAGATGTTCGGTCCGCCGTGACCGCCGGGCCCACCGGGGACGTCCGGCGTCTCAGGATCGGCCGTCGGGTCGGCGCCCCGGTCGATCGCGTCCCACAGCGCCCGCTCACCGGTGCCCCGGGCCTCGGCGCGGCCCGCCCCGCCGGAACGTTCGTAGCGGTCGGACATGCCGGGCCAGCGGCGCCCCCGGACGGCGGCCACCGCTCCCCCGGCCAGCAGGACCAGGCCCCCCACCGCGGCCACCACCGGCCAAGCCGGGGCCGCGGTGACCAGCCCGCCGGCCGGGCCGGCCGCTCCGGTGGCGTGCTCGGCGGCGACCGAGGCCGCCGCCGCCGGGCGGGATCCGGCCCAGGCGGCCGCCACCGCCCCGGCCCCGCACGCCGCCATCACGCCGCCGACGATCCCGCGCCACACCCCCCTGGTCGCGAGCACCGCGACGATCGCGGCGAGCGCCGCCCAGGCGGCCGGGCCCAGCGCGGGGGCCACGTCGGCCGCGGAGACCGGCACCGCGCGGGCGCCGTACGTCACGGTGAACCAGTCGCGGCCGGAGGACAGCAGCACCAGCCCGGCTCCCGCCGCGCACACCGCCACCCAGGTCCACAGCGCCCGCGCGGCCGTCACCCGGACGTCACCTCGAGCAGGTCGGCGTCAAAGCAGGTGCGGTCGCCGGTGTGGCAGGCCGCGCCCACCTGGTCGACCTTGAGCAGGATGGTGTCGCCGTCGCAGTCGAGGGCGGCGGACCTGACGTGCTGGACGTGGCCGGAGGTGTCGCCCTTCACCCAGTAGGAGCCACGGCTGCGCGACCAGTAGGTGGCGCGGCCGGTGGTGAGGGTGCGGTGCAGCGCCTCGTCGTCCATCCAGGCGAGCATCAGCACCTCGCCGGTGTCGTACTGCTGGACGACGGCGGGCACCAGCCCGTCGCCGGTGCGCTTCAGCCGGGCCGCGATGGCGGGGTCAAGGGACATGCCGCAATTCTGCCGCAGCCGGGGGCCGGGCCGCCGCCCGGTCCCCGCACCCGGTCACCGCCCGGTCCCGCACCCGGTCATCACGCCGCCCGCCACCGTCCCCGCGCATCGGGCGGCCCGCCGCGGGACGTCCCGCCGGCGGCCGTACGGTCCCGCGCGGGGCCCGCCGCGCCTCAGCGGGAGCGGTCGTCGTCGAGCAGGTCGGCCGCCTGGACGACGATCCTGGGGTCGGGCGTGCCCACGACCTCGTGGTCCTTGTCGGCGTAGTCGAACAGGCTGAGCACGTGGCGCATCGCCTCGATGCGGGCGCGCTTCTTGTCGTTGCTCTTGATCACCGTCCACGGCGCCGCCTCCGTGTCGGTGTGCAGGAACATGTCCTCCTTGGCCTGGGTGTACTCCTCCCACTTGTCGAGGGAGGCCACGTCCATCGGCGACAGCTTCCACTGCCGGACCGGGTCGACCTGGCGGATCACGAAGCGGGTGCGCTGCTCGGAGCGGGACACCGAGAACCAGAACTTCACCAGGTGGACGCCGTCGCGGACGAGCATGCGCTCGAACTCGGGGGTCTGCTCCAGGAACTCCAGGTACTCGTCGGGCGAGACGAAGCCCATCACCCGTTCCACCCCGGCGCGGTTGTACCAGGAGCGGTCGAAGAAGACCATCTCGCCGGCGGCCGGCAGGTGGGAGATGTAGCGCTGGAAGTACCACTGGGTGCTCTCGCGCTCGTTGGGCTTCTCCAGGGCGACGACGGTGGCGCCGCGCGGGTTGAGGTGCTCCATGAACCGCTTGATGGTGCCGCCCTTGCCGGCCGCGTCGCGCCCCTCGAACAGGATCACCAGCCGCCCGCCGGTGTCCTTGATCCAGTACTGCAGCTTCAGCAGCTCGATCTGGAGCAGCCGCTTGAGCCGGTCGTACTCCTCCCGGCCCATCCGCTCGCCGTAGGGGTACTTCTCCCGCCAGGTGTCGACCGGGCTGCCGTCCTCCCTGACCAGCACGGGATCGTCGTCGTCATCGTCCAGGACCCTCAGGTCGGGTATCTCGTCGAGCAGGTCACCGCGGGCCGCCGCGGAGCGCACGTCGAGCACCGGGGGCCGCTGCCCCTCCGTCTCCTCGCCGTTCAGGTCCGTCATCGATGTTCTCCCCGTGACGCGGGTGTCGGGTTCACACCACAGGCACTACCTCACCGCCCGCGCGCTAATCCTCCCCGGCGCCACCGGAGAACCCCGCCGCCACCTGGACGGCGACGGCGCCGTCCAGGTGGCGGGGCCGCGGACGGAAGGCCGCGACCCCGAGGCGGCCCCGCGGGACGGCCCTCAGGAGCGGGCCGCCGCGACCCAGGAGGCGTGCAGGTCCGCGTAGACGCCGCCCTGGCGGACCAGTTCGGCGTGCGGGCCGCGCTGCACGATCCGGCCCCGGTCGAAGACCAGCACCTCGTCGGCCGCCTCGGCGGTGGACAGCCGGTGGGCGATGGAGACGGCCGTACGGCCCCGCGTGACGCCCTCCAGCGCGCGGGCCAGCCGTACCTCGGTGGCGGGGTCCACGGCGGAGGTGGCCTCGTCGAGCAGGAGCAGGTCGGGGTCGGCGAGGTAGGCGCGGGCGAGGGCGACGAGCTGGCGCTCGCCCGACGACAGCGACTCGCCCCGCTGGCCGACGGGGGTGTCCGGCCCGGCGGGCAGCCCCTCCAGCCAGTCAGCGAGCCCCAGCTCGGTCAGGGCCAGCGTGATCTCCTCGTCGGTCGCCTCCGGGCGGCCGAAACGGATGTTGTCGGCGAGGGTGCCGTCGAACAGGAAGCCGTCCTGCGGCACCATGACGATCCGCTCGCGCAGCGAGGAGAAGCGGATCCGGCGCAGGTCCTCGCCGTCCACGGTGACCCGGCCGGAGACCGGGTCCATCAGACGGGTCAGCAGCTTGGCGAAGGTGGTCTTGCCCGAGCCGGTCTCCCCCACCACCGCGATCCGCGAACGCGGCGGGATCTCGACGGACACGCCGTCCAGCACCGGGGGGCCGCCGGGGTAGGCGAAGGAGACGTCCTCGAAGGCGACGGAGATGGGACCGCGCGGCAGCTCGACGCCGCCGGCGCCCGGGTCGGCCACGTCGGGCGGGGTGTCCAGCACGCCCAGGACGCGCCGCCAGCCGGCCACGGCGTTCTGGGCGTCGTTGAGCACCTCGGTGGCGGTCTGCAGGGGCGATACGAACAGGGTGATCAGGAACAGGAAGGCCACCAGGCTGCCGGCGGTCATCTCGCCGGAGACGCCCAGCCGTACCCCGAGCAGCACCACGCCGGCGACGGCCACCGCCGCGACGATCTCGGTCACCGGGAACACCGTGGCGACGATCCGCTGTGTGCGGGTCTGCGCGGCCTTGCTGGCCTCGATCGCGGCGTCCAGCCGCTCGGCGGTGCGCGCCTCGGAGGCGTGGGCGCGGATCACCGCGGCGCCCACGACCGACTCGCTGATCGCGGCCAGCATGTCGCCGGCCCTCTCGCGGACCAGCGTGTAGGCGCCCGACAGCCACCGCTGGAAGCGCGGCAGCACGATCATCAGGGGCAGGAAGCAGGCCCACACCAGCAGGGTGAGCTGCCAGGAGTAGACGGTCATCAGGACGGTCGCGACCAGGAGCTGCCCCACGGAGATGACGATCATCAGACCGCCCCACTGCATGAACGTGCTGATCTGGTCCACGTCGCCGGTGACGCGGGAGACCAGGGCGCCGCGGCGCTCGGTGTTCTGGGTCAGCACCGACAGGTCGTGCACATGGCGGAAGCCACGCACCCGCAGCGTGGCCAGGGACGCCTCGGTGGCCCGGTAGAGGCGGACGTTCATCAGGTACGCGCACAGCGCGGTGAGCGCCACGGCCGCCGCGCACAGCAGCACGGCGGCGCGGATGTAGGACACGTCCGGGACCGACCCCTTGAGCCCCCGGTCGATGGTCTGCTGGACGGCGATCGGCACGATCACCTTGCCCACGGTCGCGACGACGGCCAGGGCGAGCGTCCCGGCCAGGCCCCTGCGGAACTCGGGCGTGAGCGACAGCCCGTGGCGTACGGTGGCCAGCGCCGAGCGCTCGGTGCCCTGAAGCGAACTCACGCTCTGACCTCTTCCTCTTCTTCCGTTTCTTCCGTGTCCTTCGTGACGGCCCCGGGCACGGTGATCCGGACCCCGGCGGCTCCGGCTGTGCCGGGGACCCCGGTCCCGGTTCCGGTCCCGTCCTCGTCGAGCGCCTCGCGCTCGGCCTCCTCGCGTTCGTAGGCGGTGACGAGGTTGCGGTAACCCTCGCAGCGGCCGATCAGCTCCTCGTGCGGGCCGTGGTCGACGACGCGGCCGTGCTCCAGATAGACCACCTCGTCGGCCAGGGCGATGGTGGCCATCCGGTAGGCGACGACGACCACGGTCGAGGAGCGGGCCGCGTCGCGCAGGCCGTACAGGATCTTCCCCTCCACCTGCGGGTCGACGCTGGAGGTGGCGTCGTCCAGGACGAGCAGCCGGGGGCGGCGGACCAGCGCGCGGGCCAGGGCCAGGCGCTGGCGCTGCCCGCCGGACAGGGACGCGCCGCGCTCGCCGAGCCTGGTGTCGAGCCCGGCGGGCAGCGCGCCGACGAAACCGTCGGCCTGGGCCAGGCGCAGCGCCTCCCCGACCTCCTCGTCGGAGACCGGGAGGCCGAGGGTGACGTTGCCGCGCACGGTGTCGTCGAACAGGAACGTCTGCTGCGGCACCAGCGCCACCGCGGCGCTGACCTCGCCGCGGGCGGCCTCGCGCAGGTCCGTCCCGTCGACCAGGACGGCGCCCGCCACCGGGTCCACCAGGCGGACGAAGGTCTGCACGAGCGTGGACTTGCCCGAGCCGGTGGGCCCGACCAGCGCCACGGTGCTTCCGGGCTCGACCGTGAGGTCCACCCCGTGCAGCACCTCGGCGTCGCCGTAGGCGTAGTGGAGGCCGCGGACCTCCAGCCTGGCGGGGGCCTCGCCGCGCAGCCCGGCCTCGCCGTGGGTCATGGAGCCCGTCGCGGACAGCACGGCCTGGACCCGCTCGTAGCCGACGACGGCGCGGGGCAGCTCGGCCAGCACCCAGCCCAGCGCCCGGATCGGCCAGGACAGCAGGGTGAACAGGTAGGCCACCTCGACGAGGGTCCCCGGGGTGACCGCGCCGCTCTCCAGGCGCATCGACCCGATCAGCAGCACGGCGAGCACGCCGAGGGTTGGCAGCGCCTCCAGCAGCGGGTCGAACAGGCCGCGGACCCGGCCGACGGCGACGTTGGCGTCGCGCAGCCGTTCGGCACGGGCGCGGAACCGCGCGGTCTCCTCGTCCTCGCGGCCGAGGGTCTTGACGACCAGGGCGCCGTCGAAGCTCTCGTGCGCGATCTCGCTGACCTCGGCGCGGAGCTGCTGGGCGCGGGTGGCCAGGGGGCTGAGGCGGCGCTGGTAGAGCAGGTTCAGCACCGCGATCGCGGGGAAGATCAGGAAGCCGACGAGGGCGAGGACCGGGTCGGTGAGGACCAGCGAGACGGCCGCGGTGACCAGCATGACGACCACGCCGACCGCCATCGGCAGCGGCGCCAGCGGCGCCCAGGCCGCCTCGGCGTCGGAGCTCGCGTTGGACAGCAGCTGCCCGGTGGGGTGGCGGTGGTGCCACGACAGGGGCAGCCTCAGGTACTGGCGGGTGACGCCGCGCCGGGAGGAGGCCTGCATCCGGTACTGCATGAGGCCGGCGAAGTAGCGCCGGCCGGCCACGCCGAACGCCTTGAACACCGACACGCCGACGATCAGGGTGGCCCCGAGGGCGAGCGCGCCGCCGGTGACCTCTCCCTGACGGAACGAGGCGAGCACCACGTGCTCGGTCGCCCAGCCCAGTGCCCACGCCGACGCGACCGTCATCACGCCGTACAGGGCGCTGGCCAGGACGGCGGCCGTGAAGACCGCCTTCTCGGCGCGGACGGCCACCCCGAGGACGCGGAGCCCTTTACGCATGACCGCCGAGGTCACCTTGCTCGCCACTCGGGAGGTGTCCTTTCGATGAGAAGAAGCCGGGGGTACGTTTCCACGTAAGTCACTATCACGCCAGATCATGTCCTTATTCCCCGCGCGCCTCCCCCAAGGCGCCCATTACCGGCAAAATCCCCCGAACCCAGGGGTTGTTAGGATCGTCGAATGACCCACGCCCGCGCCGAACGCGCCGCGCTGAGCGACCTGTTCCTCCAGGTCGGACCGGACGCCCCCACCCTGTGCGAGGGGTGGACGGCCTTCGACCTGGCGGCCCACCTCGTGCTGCGCGAGCGCCGCCCGGACGCCGCGGGAGGCATCGCGATCCGGCGGCTGGCCGGCCGCACCGCCGCGGTGCAGGAGTCCCTCAAGGCCCGGCACGGCTACGCCGGCCTGGTGGAGCTGGTCCGCTCCGGCCCGGCGGGACTGTACGGCCTCGTCCCCGGCCTGGACAGCACGGTCAACACCGTCGAGCTGTTCATCCACCACGAGGACGTACGGCGGGCACGGCCGGGCTGGGAGCCGCGGGAGCTGCCCGCGGCCTTCGAGGAGCTCCTGTGGAAGCGGCTGCGCGGCCTCGGCCGCCTGCTGCTGCGCAGGTCGCCGGTGGGCGTGGTGCTGCGCCGCACCGGCGCCCCGGCCGGCGGGGGCCCCCGCGACGTGCTGCTCGGCGGACCCCGGGACGGCGCGCGGGTGGAGGTGTCGGGCCGGCCCGGCGAGCTGGTGCTCTTCTGCTTCGGCCGCCAGCCGTACGCCAGAGTCGAGCTGAACGGCTCCCAGGAGGCGGTGGCGCGCCTGCGGGACGCCTCCCTGGGGGTCTGAGCCGGCGGGGCCGGACGGGCCGTTCAGCCGCCGCGAGGGGCTGAACGGCGGTTCCGAGGGCCGCTCAGCCGCCACCGCCCCCGGAACCGTTGCGGTCCTGTGAACCGTCCCGGGGCCCCGAGCCGTCACCGCCCTCCGGCCCGTCACCATCCGGCGGCCCGTCACCGTCCTCCGGTCCGTCTTCGCCTTCCGGCCCGTCGCCGCCTTCCGGGCCGCAGGGCCGCTCGGAGCCGTCGCCGAACAGGCGGGCCGAGGCGCCGGCCTGCGCGATCCGCCGCAGCGCGGCGACCAGCGCGTCGCCGAGCGAGGTCCCGACCACGACCAGCTCGACCATGCCCTCCAGGTCCGTCCGCTCGGCCACGGCCGCGACGTCGGCCCGCGCGATCAGCTCCGCCGCCTCGGCGTACTCGTCGAGGCGGTCCAGCATGCCGTCGTAGCCCAGCCCCGCCGCGGTGAGCAGCACGCCCGTGACGGTCTGCATCGCGGGGCTGTCGGGCTCCTCCTCCCAGCCGTGGCGCTGGATCAGCTCCCTGGCCCGGCGCTCGGCCCTGTCCCACTCCTCGCCCTCGCCGGGCTCCCGGCGGGGGGTGACCGCCTTCTGCGCGACGCCGAGCTGGTCGTGCAGGCTGCGGCCGGGCTCGCCGAGATGTGCGAGCAGCTCGCGGATGTCGGCGATGGACAGCCCGGCGTAGTCGGCCAGGGCCCGGACCAGCATGATGCGGCGCACGTGCCGCTGATCGTATCTGGCCTGGTTGGGACTGGTCCGCTCCCCGCCGGGGAGCAGCCCCTCCCGCAGATAGAACTTGATCATCGGCACGGAGACGCCCGTCGTCCGACTCAGCTCCGCCATCCGCACGGCGTTCCTCCTCTTGTGGTCCCCTCAGAGTTTAGCTATAGATAGTAGATATATCTGTTATCCGTTTGGAGGGACGCCCCGTGCCGCGCCCGCACCGCCCCCTGCTGTTCATGTCCGCCGTCATGGCCGTCCTCGCGGTCGTCGCCACCGGCGGCCTCCTCCTCGACGACCGCACCCTGGACGGAGCGCCCGTCTGGGCCAAGCCGCTGAAGTTCGCCCTCTCGCTCGGGATCTACGGGGTCACCTGGTCCTGGCTGCTCTCCCTCGTCTCCCCGGCGACGTGGGCCGCCCGCTGGAGCCGGTGGCTGGGCACCGCCCTGGCCGCCGCCGCCCTGGGCGAGATGGCGGTCATCGTCACCCAGGCGGTCCGGGGACGGCGCAGCCACTTCAACGTCTCCACCCCGCTGGACTCGGCCCTCTACTCGGCCATGGGCACCACCATCATCGTGCTGATGGTCGCCAACGTCCTGGCGGCGATCCTCGTGGCACGCGAGCGGCGGGCGGAGCCGGCGGACACCTGGGCGGTCCGCATCGGGCTGGCCGTCTCCGCCGCGGGCATGGCCCTGGGCTACCTGATGATCAGGCCCAGCGCCGCCCAGCTCGCCGCCCCCGTGGTCACCGTCGTCGGCGCGCACGGCGTCGGCGTCGCCGACGGCGGGCCGGGCCTGCCCCTCCTGGGATGGAGCACCACCGGCGGCGACCTGCGCATCCCGCACTTCGTCGGCATGCACGCCCTGCAGGCCCTGCCGCTGCTCGCCCTGGCCGTGCGCCGCGTCGCCGACCGGGCGGCCCGGCTCCGCCTGGTCGCCGCCGGCGGCCTCGGCTACGCCGGACTGACCGCCCTGGTGACCTGGCAGGCGCTGCGCGGCCAGCCGCTGCTGCGGCCCGACGGCCCGACCCTGGCCGCCGCCGGGCTGCTCCTGGCCGCCACCGCGGTCGCCGCCCTTCCCGCCCTCTCAGCCCTCTCAGCCCTCGTTCCCCCGTCCGCGCCCGCCGCCCGGCGGGCCGCCGCCCCCGCCGAGGTGAAGCCGTGATCGAGACCCTCTTCCAGCTCAGCTTCCTGGCCGCCGCGCCCTTCTGGGCCCTGATGATCGTCGCGCCGACGTGGTCGCGCACCCGGCGGATCATCGGCTCGCCGCTGATCGTGCTGCCCTCGCTCGCGGTGTGCCTGACGCTGCTCGTCCCCCTACTGGCGGACTTCTGGCCCGTGGTGACCCGTCCCACCCTGCCGGGTCTCGTCGCGCTGACCCGCGACCCGCAGGCGCTGTCCGCCATGTGGGCGCAGATCATCTCCTGGGACCTGCTGGTGGGCCGGTGGATCTATCTCGACAGCCGGGAGAGGGGGATCCATCCGCTGGTGACGGGGCCGATCCTGATTTCCGCGATCCTGCTGTCCCCCCTATCCCTACCGGTATATCTGGCCCTGAGGGGTTGGACATCGCGGCGTCCCGACCGCACGATAGCGAAGGCGAGTCATGTCGATCCCGCGAAACCGCAATGGGCGGCCGAAGCGGGGCAGGTATGATGATCAAAATCCGGGAGCCACTCGGGCCGAAGATGCCAAAGATCTTAAAATCCGGGTATATACGGCTGGGACGGGAACTGCAGGAGGCCCCCAATGCAGGTCAAGAAGATCCTCACCTATGTGGCGATAGCCTTCGTGGCCTTTTATCTCTTCACCAAACCGGCCCAGGCCGCGGATGCGGTGAACGGCGTCTTCGACGGGATCATCAGGGGGGCCGACCAACTCGCCGTGTTCTTCACACGTGTGCTGACCTGATCCCGGCGGGTCCGCCCCGACCTTCACCCCGGCGCTCCCGCCGACCCCGCGGGAGCGCACGGCATCCCGGAGCCGCGTCCGCCACGACGCCACCGTGACGCCTCAGGCGTGCCCTCGAAAAGCCCCGAGACCGCGGGGAGACGCGGCGGGGACCCCGGTTGAGCCTCCGGCGGACCCCTGGGCGCACCCCGGCGAGCCCTCGGTGACCCCAGGATGACCCCATGGCGTCACCGGCGCGGCCCGGATGTGCTTCCGCCGTACCGCCGGACGTGTTACGCACGAGGCATGTCAGATCGTCACAGCGGGACCGGGGCCCATCCGCCCGACCCGGAGGAGCGGCGCGTCCTCGAACGCGCCGAGACCGAGGGCATCGAACTGGTCCGCTTCCTGTACGCCGACCACGGAGGCGTCATCCGCGGCAAGGCCGCCTCCCGCTCCCGGCTCGCCGAGCGGCTCGGCTCGGGCATCGGCCACACCGTGGCGATGATGGCGATGAACATGCTCGACCAGCTCCAGGAGGTCGAGCACCTCGGCCCGGTCGGCGAGGTCCGCATCGTCCCCGACCCGGCCACCTTCGTCGCCCTCCCCTACGCCCCCGGCGCCGCGGCCATGGTGTCGGATCTGCGCCGCACCGACGGCTCCCCCTGGGAGGCCTGTCCCCGCACCTTCCTGCGGGACGCCGTCGACGCCCTGGCCGCCGAGGGCCACGCCCTGGTCGCCGCCTACGAGCCGGAGTTCACCCTCGGCCGCCGCGTGCCGTCCCCGACGGGCGGCCTCGACCGGCTGGTCCCGGTCGACGACAGCCTGTGTTACGCCACCCCCGGCTTCAACCAGGCCCACGACTACACGATGCGGCTGGTGCGCGCCCTGCAGGGCCAGGGCCTGCGCGTCGAGCACTACCACCCCGAGCTGGGCCACGGCCAGCAGGAGCTGTCCGTCCGCCACGCCCCCGCGCTGCGCGCCGCCGACAACCACGTGGTCTACCGCGAGACCGTCCGCGGAGTGGCCTCCGCCATGGGCCTGTGGGCCTCCCTGGCCCCCAAGCCGCTGGCCGACCAGGCCGGCAACGGCGCCCACCTGCACCTCTCCCTGTGGGACCGCGACCTGCGGGTCAACGCCTTCGGTGACGCGGGCGACCGCTACGGCCTCTCGCCCCTCGCCTACCGCTTCATCGGCGGCCTCCTCGCCCACCTGCCCGCCCTGACCGCGCTGACCTGCGGATCGGTCAACGGCTTCCGGCGGCTGGCGCCCCGGATGTGGGCGAGCGCCCACGCCTGCTACGGCATGGACAACCGCGAGGCCGCGGTGCGGATCTGCTCCCCCGTGGGCGGCGACGCCGAGGCGTCGGCCAATCTGGAGTTCAAGCCCTCCGACTCCTCGGCCAACCCCTACCTGTCGCTGGGCGCCGTCATTCACGCCGGCCTGGACGGCATCCGCCGCGGCCTCGACCCCGGCGACCCGGTGAACGTCGACCCCGCCACCCTCCCCGAGGGAAGCGTGCCCCGGCTGCCCGCGACCCTCACGGAGGCCCTGGACGCGCTGAAGGCCGACGAGCTCCTCATGAACGCCCTCGGCCCGCTGCGCGCCGCGGCCTACCTGGCCGTCAAACGCTCCGAGGTCCGAGCCTTCGCCCTCCAGGACGCCGACTACGAGCTCTTCCACCACTTCCGCGTCTTCTGAATCCGGGGCACACCGGCGGCGGACGTGGACGGCTCCGTGGTGGCCGTTCCGCTTCCACTCGTCCGCCCATGCCGCTCGCGGTACGGCGGATGACGCCGTTTCGATGGTTTCGGGTGGCTTTTTCATGGCGTTTCGGACGGTAATTCACAGCGGATGGTCATCAAGAGGGCGTAAAGTGCGCGAATGCATCCTCCGCAGCACCCCGGCCAGCCGCCGCAGCCCGACCGGCCGGAACAGCCCGGTCAGTGGCCAGGGCAGTATCCGCAGCAACCCGGGCAGCAGCACGGGCAGTGGTCCCATGGGCCCGGCGGACAGGGCGGACCGGGTGGACCGCAGCCGCACCACCCGTCCGGGCAGTGGCCTCACGGGTCCGGCGCTCCCGGGCAGCAGCCCGGGCCCGCGCAGCAGCCCGGCGGCCAGTGGCCGGGACAGGGCGGCGGACAGCCCGGTGGGCAGCACGGTGGGCAGTGGCCGGGGCAGCAACCCCAGCACCCGCAGCAGCCGTACGGCTCGCCGGCCCCGCCGTACGGCCCGCAGGGGCGGCACCCCTACCCCTCCCAGCCGCCGCAGATCCACCCACCCCGGCAGGACGGCCCGCAGGGCTGGCAGCACCAGCAGCCGGGCCCGACGGCGTGGGCGCCGCCGAGCTGGCAGCCCGGAGCACAACCCCCCAAGAAGGGCGGCGGCCCGAAGGTGGCGCTGCTCGCGGCCGGCGGCGTGCTGGTCCTGGCCGCCGCGATCGGCGGCGTGGTGGTCCTCACAGGAGACGACGATCCCGTGGCGGCCACGCCGGCCGTGACCACCATGCCGAGGGAGGAGCCGACGGAGCGGTCGCAGCCGACCGGGGAGCCGGAGTCCAGCTCGGAGCCGACCGGCAGGCCGACCCCGGAGCCGGAGTCCAGCTCGGGCGGCGGGCAGCAGGGAGGGAACGAGGAGGTCTTCCTGATGACCGTGCGGCAGCGGCCCACGCTGAAGAAGGCGGACTCGGCCACGCTTCTGCGGCTCGGACGCTCGATGTGCAAGGCCCTGGACGACGGCAGGAGCCTCACCGACGTCGCGACCGGCAACGCCGACCGGTACGGGCTGGAGACCTCGGCGTTCGTGACGGGCGCGGCCATCGTGGCCCTGTGCCCCCGCCACCGCGACCTCGTCCCGAGCTGAGACCCGGGGCTCAGCTCGGGGCTGAGACCCGCCGCGGGCCCGGCCGCGACCGGGCCCGCGGCTCAGCGGACGGGATGGCCCGCCGCGCGCAGGGTGTCCTTCACCTCACCGATCTTGAGCTGGCCGAAGTGGAACACCGACGCCGCCAGCACCGCGTCGGCCCCGGCCTCCACCGCCGGCGGGAAGTCCGCCAGCTTCCCCGCGCCGCCGCTGGCGATCACCGGGATCGACGTGACCGCCCGCACCGCCCGGATCATCTCCAGGTCGTAGCCGTCACGGGTGCCGTCGCCGTCCATGGAGTTGAGCAGGATCTCCCCCGCCCCCAGCTCCTCACCGCGCCGCGCCCACTCCACCGCGTCGATCCCCGTGCCGCGGCGGCCGCCGTGGGTGGTCACCTCGAACCCGGACGGCGTCGGCGGCCCGTCCACCACCCGGCGGGCGTCCACCGACAGCACCACGCACTGCGAGCCGTACCGCCGCGACGCCTCCGTCAGCAGCTCCGGCCGGGCGATCGCCGCGGTGTTCAGGCCCACCTTGTCCGCGCCCGCCCGCAGCAGCCGGTCGACGTCCTCCACCGAGCGCACCCCGCCGCCGACCGTCAGCGGGATGAACACCTGCTCCGCCGTACGGCGCACCACGTCGTACATCGTGGAGCGGTCGGAGCTGGAGGCCGTGATGTCGAGGAACGTCAGCTCGTCGGCCCCCTCCGCGTCGTAGCGGCGGGCCAGCTCGACCGGGTCCCCGGCGTCGCGCAGGTTCTCGAAGTTGACGCCCTTGACCACCCGCCCGGCGTCCACGTCCAGGCAGGGGATCACTCGCACCGCGACGGTCATCTCATGTCTCCTTGGTTCACGCGGGCGCTCACGACGGGCGCCTCGCGGTAGGCGTCGACCTCCACCTCGACCAGCATGCGCGGGTCGATCAGGCCCGCCACCCGCACCCCGGTGCAGACGGGCCGCACGTCGCCGAACAGCTCGGCATGCGCCCGGCCGACCTCGTCGTAGTGGTCGTCGTCGACCACGAAGTAGCGGACCCGCACCACGTCGCGGCGCGACAGGCCCGCCCGCTCGATCGCGTCGAGCGCGACGCCGAAGGCGGTCAGCGACTGCCGGTAGGCGTCGCCGGCGTGCCGCACCTCCCCCTCCACGGCGGCCGTGCAGCCCGACACGATCACCCACGGCCCGGCCACCACCGCGCGGGCGTAGCCGTACCGTTCCTCCCAGACTCCGCCGCTGAACACCCTCGTGCCCGAGCGGCGGCTCGTCGTGTGCCCCCCGATGTGCCGCATCGTCAGGATCTCACCGCCGCCAGCGCGTCCTCCAGGGAGAACGCCTGCGCGTACAGGGCCTTGCCCACGATCGCGCCCTCGACGCCGATCGGCGTCAGCGCGGCCAGGGCCCGCAGGTCGTCCAGCGACGACACGCCGCCGCTGGCCACCACGGGCCTGTCGGTACGGGCGCAGATCTCCCGCAGCAGGTCCAGGTTGGGGCCGCGCAGCGTGCCGTCCTTGGTCACATCGGTCACGACGTAGCGGGGGCAGCCGTCGGACTCCAGGCGCTCCAGCACCTCCCACAGGTCGCCGCCCTCCTTGGTCCAGCCCCGGCCGGCCAGGGTGGTGCCCCGGACGTCGAGGCCGACCGCGATCCGGTCGCCGTAGCGGGCGATGGCCTTGGCGCACCAGGACGGGTTCTCCAGGGCGGCGGTGCCGATGTTCACCCGGCGGCAGCCGGTGGCGAGCGCGGCCTCCAGGGAGGCGTCGTCGCGGATGCCGCCGGACAGCTCGACCTTGACGTCGAGCGCGCCCACGACGGTGGCGACCAGCTCGCGGTTGGAGCCCCGGCCGAAGGCGGCGTCCAGGTCGACCAGATGGACCCACTCCGCGCCGGCCTCCTGCCAGGCGAGCGCCGCCGACAGGGGGTCGCCGTAGGAGGTCTCGGTGCCCGCCTCCCCCTGGACCAGGCGGACCGCCTGTCCGTCGGCGACGTCCACGGCGGGCAGCAACTCTAGCGACATCTGATCAGGACCTCCGGTCGAAGACGAGGATGACGAAAAGCGGCGCGAACAGCGCCGAAAGCACCAACACGCCCAGCCGCGCGGCCCACGAGGACCACAGCAGCCAGGCGATCACCTGCACGATGAGGAACAGGACCGCGACCACGCCGTTCTGCGCCCGGCGGCGGCGGGCCCGGATGCCGCCCTGCGCGGCGATCCGGACGGGCCTGCGGGGCAGCAGGGCGGTGACCCTGCCGATCCGCCGGCGCCGCCGGGCCAGCCGGGCCTCCCGCTCCGCGCGGAGCGTCGCCTGGCGGGCCCGCTCGGCCTCCCGTTCGGCCCGGCGCCGGGCGCGTTCCCTGCTCACCGCGGCCCGCGACGGGTATCCGCCCCGCCCGCCCGGCCGCTCACCCGAGGCTGCCGAGCCAGTTGGCCAGCAGTTGAGCTCCGGCGTCACCGGACTTCTCCGGGTGGAACTGGGTCGCCGACAGCGGGCCGTTCTCCACCGCCGCGACGAACGGCGTGCCGTGCTCGGCCCAGGTGACCAGGGGCGGGACGAAACCGTCGCCCACCGGCATGTCCCAGGACCGCACGCCGTAGGAGTGGACGAAGTAGAACCGGGTCTCCGGGTCGAGCCCGCCGAACAGCACGCTGCCCTCCGGAGCCGCGACCGTGTTCCACCCCATGTGCGGCAGGACCGGCGCCGAGAGACGCTCGACCGTTCCCGGCCACTGGCCGCAGCCCTCGGTGACCACGCCGTGCTCGGCGCCCGTGCCGAACAGGATCTGCATGCCCACGCAGATGCCCAGCACCGGCCGCCCCGCGGCCAGCCGCCGGTCGATGATCCGGTCGCCCTGCACCGCGCGCAGCCCCGCCATGCAGGCGGCGAACGCGCCGACGCCCGGGACGACGAGGCCGTCGGCCTCCATCGCCGCGGTCTGATCGGACGTCACCGTCACCTCGGCGCCGACGCGGGCCAGCGCCCGCTCGGCCGAGCGCAGGTTGCCCGAACCGTAGTCCAGGACCGTGACCTTCTTCACCACAGCTTCACCACCACAGCACCGCCGCCGTCGTCGCCATCGCCGCCAGGACGGCCAGCAGCAGCGCGCCCTTCTTCAGCCCCTGCTTGTAGAACGAGAGGATCCCGCCGACCAGGAACAGCGCCACGAAGGCCATGGCGACGGCCGTCCAGTTGTCGCTCACGGGCCCTCCCCCGCCCCCGCGGGACCCGCGAGGGTCACAGGACCCCCTTGGTGCTCGGCACCCCGCTGGCCCGCGGGTCGAACTCCGACGCCTCACGCAGCGCGCGTGCCAGCGCCTTGAACTGCGCCTCCACGATGTGGTGGGCGTTGCGGCCGTAGGGGACGTGGACGTGCAGGCAGATCGCGGCCTGCGCGACGAACGACTCCAGGATGTGCCGGGTCATCGTCGTGTCGTAGTCGGGGCCGATCATCGGGGCCATGCCCTCGGGCTCGGTGTGCACGAGGTACGGGCGGCCCGACAGGTCGACCGTGACCTGCGCCAGCGCCTCGTCCAGCGGGCACGACGCGCTACCGAACCGCCGGATGCCCGACTTGTCGCCCAGGGCCTCGCGGAACGCCGCACCCAGCGCGATCGAGGTGTCCTCGATCGTGTGGTGGGAGTCGATGTGCAGGTCGCCCTCGGTCTTCACGGTCAGGTCGAACAGGCCGTGCTTGCCGAGCTGGTTCAGCATGTGGTCGTAGAACCCCACACCCGTGGACACCTCGACCTGCCCGGTGCCGTCCAGGTTGACCTCCACCAGCACCGAGGTCTCCTTGGTGCCGCGCTCCACCCGGCCGCGGCGCTCCGGAACGTCTCCGGCGGGACTGCTCACAGGATCTCCTCCAGGGCGGCGCGGAACGCCGCCATCTCCTCGCTCGTACCGATCGAAACCCGCAGCCACCCGGGCGGGCCCACCTCCCGGATCAGCACCCCCCGGTCCAGGAGGGCACGCCAGACCGCATGCCGGTCGTCGAACCGGCCGAACAACACGAAGTTGGCGTCCGAGTCCGCGACCGCGAGACCCCTGCCGCGCAGCCACGTCACCGTGGCGTCACGCTCGGCCCGCAGCGCGTCGACCGTGCCCAGCAGCTCGCGGCCGTGGGACAGCGCCACCCGCGCCGCCGTCTGGGTGAGCGTCGACAGGTGGTACGGCAGGCGCACCAGCAGCAGTGCCTCGACCACCGCCGGGTCGGCCGCGAGATAACCCAGCCGGGTCCCCGCCATCGCGAACGCCTTCGACATCGTCCGCGTGACGATGAGCCGGGGGTGCTCCGGCAGCAGGGTCAGCGCCGACGGGGTGCCGGTCCTGGCGAACTCGAAGTACGCCTCGTCCACCACCACCATGCCCGGCGCCGCCCGCACGACCCCCGCGATCACCTCCGGGTCCAGCGCGGTGCCGGTCGGGTTGTTGGGCGAGGTCAGGAACACGATGGCGGGCCGGTGCTCCTCGATCGCCGCCACGGCCTTGCCCGGGTCGATCCCGAAGTCGTCCTCGCGCGCCGCCGGGACCCACTCGGTCGAGGCGCCCAGGGCCAGGAGCCGGTGCACCGAGTAGGAGGGCTCGAAGCCCATCGCGGTGCGGCCCGGCCCGCCGAAGGCCAGCAGGATCTGCTGGATCACCTCGTTGGAGCCGTTGGCCGCCCACACCCGCTCACCGGTCAGGCCGTGCCCGAGGTAGGCGGCCAGGTCCGCGCGCAGCGCCGTCGCGTCGCGGTCGGGGTAGCGGTTCAGCTCCCCCGCGCCGCGCCGTACCGCCTCGGCCAGGTCGGCGACCAGCGCCTCCGACGGGCCGTAGGGGTTCTCGTTGGTGTTGAGCCGGACCGGGACGTCGATCTGCGGCGCGCCGTACGGCGAAAGCCCCCGCAGGTCGTCGCGGATCGGCAGGTCTTCGAGTCTCATGAGGGGATCTCCCAGTCGAACCGGGCACGGACCGCCGCGCCGTGCGCGGGGAGGTCCTCGGCGTCGGCCAGCACGCACACGTGCGCGGCGGACTCCGCCAGGGCCTCGCGGCTGTAGTCCACGACGTGGATGCCGCGCAGGAACGTCTGCACCGACAGGCCCGACGAGTGACAGGCGCAGCCGCCGGTGGGCAGCACGTGGTTGGACCCGGCGAGGTAGTCGCCGAGCGAGACCGGGGCGTAGGGGCCGATGAAGATCGCACCGGCGTTGCGGACCCGCGCGGCCAGCGCCGCGGCATCGGCCGCCTGGATCTCCAGGTGCTCGGCGGCGTAGGCGTCCACCACCGCGAGGCCCGCCTCCATGTCGTCCACCAGGAGGATCCCCGACTGCCGGCCCGCCAGCGCCTCGGTGATCCGCTCGGAGTGCTTGGTCGCGGCGACCTGCCGGGGCAGTTCGCGCTCCACCGCGTCGGCCAGCTCCGCCGAGTCGGTGACCAGCACCGCCGCGGCGATCGTGTCGTGCTCGGCCTGGCTGATCAGGTCGGCCGCGACGTGCACCGGGTCGGCCGTGCGGTCGGCGAGGATCGCGATCTCGGTGGGCCCGGCCTCGGAGTCGATGCCGATGCGGCCCTTGAGCAGCCGCTTGGCCGCCGCCACCCAGATGTTGCCCGGCCCGGTCACCATGGTCGCCGGCCGGCACTCCTCGGTGCCGTAGGCGAACATCGCCACCGCCTGCGCGCCGCCCACCGCGTACACCTCGTCAACCCCGAGCAGCGCGCACGCCGCCAGGATCGTGGGGTGCGGCAGCCCGCCGAACTCCTTCTGCGCGGGCGAGGTGACCGCCAGCGAGGCCACCCCGGCCTCCTGAGCGGGCACCACGTTCATCACCACGCTGGAGGGGTAGACCGCCCGGCCGCCCGGGACGTAGAGGCCCACCCGGTCGACCGGCACCCAGCGCTCGGTCACCGTGCCGCCGGGCACCACCTTCGTGGTGACGTCGGAGCGTCGCTGGTCGCGGTGGACCAGCCGGGCGCGGCGGATCGACTCCTCCAGCGCCTGGCGGACCCGCGGGTCCAGCGCCTCCAGCGCGGCGGTGATCCTCTCGGCCGGGACGCGGGTGGACGCGAGCTCGACGCCGTCGAACCTCGCGGTCAGCTCCCGCACCGCCTCGGCCCCGCGATGATGCACGTCCTCACAGATCGGCCGCACCTTCTCCAGGGCGGCTTCGACGTCGAGCTCGGCACGGGGCAGCACGTCTCGCAGGTCCTCGGGCAGGACTCCGCGCAGGTCGGTACGGGAAATCACCCGTCCAGTCTACGGATGCCCGGCACCCGCCGAGGTTCCGTCCGGCATCCGGACATCGCCTTTACGACGTAGATTTCTATCAGACACTAGACTCCGCCCGTGAGCAAGAGCAGGAACAAGGGCGGCCAGGGCACCCCGGCGACGGTCGCGCTGACCAAGGCGGGAACCGGTTTCACCCTCCACCCCTACGAGCACGACGCCGACGCCCAGGCCTACGGCGAGGAGGCGGCCGACGCGCTCGGCGTGCCGTACGAGCGGATCTTCAAGACGCTCGTGGCGGAGGTCGAGGGCGGCCTGGCGGTCGCTGTGGTGCCGGTGGCGGGCAGACTCGACCTCAAGGCGTTCGCCGCGGCGCTGGGGAGCAAACGGGCCTCGATGGCCGACGCCGCCAAGGTCGAGCGCGTCACCGGCTACGTCGTGGGCGGGATCAGCCCGCTGGGCCAGCGAAAGCCCCTGCCGACGGTGGTCGACGCCTCGGCGCTGGACTTCGAGACGATCTACTTCTCGGCCGGGCGGCGCGGGCTGCAGATCGAGACGGCCCCCGCGGAGCTGGTCCGCCTGACCGGGGCGGTCACCGCGCCCATCGGCAGGACCGGCTGACCGCCGCCGGTCCCGTGCCCGTCGGCGGGGCGGCCTGACCACCGCCGGTCCCGCGCCCCGTCCCGCCGCCGCGGTCCAGGCCGCGCTCCGAACCGTGCCCGCGCGGGCACTGCTCAGGGGGCGGCGGGCAGGACCACCGAGAAGGCCGCGCCTCCGCCCGGGGAGGTCCGCAGCTCGATCCGGCCGCCGTGCGCCGCCACCAGCGACCACGCGATGGCCAGGCCGAGCCCCGCTCCCCCGTCGCCGGTCCGGGTACGGGAGCCGTCGGCGCGGTAGAACCGGTCGAACACCCGTTCCGCCTGCTCCGGGGTGAGACCGGGACCGCGGTCCTCGACCACCAGGACCGACTCCGCGCCCGACCTTCCCACCCCCACGCGGACGGGCGTGCCGTCCGCGGTGTGCGCGACCACGTTGCCGATGAGGTTGCTCACCACCTGGCGCAGCCGCGCCTCGTCCCCGAGCACCGGCCCGGGTCCGGGCGCGCCGCCCTGTGGGCCCGTCAGCTCGACCGGCCGGTCCGGCGCCAGCGCCCGCAGGTCGAGGAGGGCGTCGGCGGCGAGCGTACGCAGGTCCATGGGGGCGAGCTCCAGCGGGAAGGCGTCCCCGCCCTCGTCCAGCCTGGCCAGCAGGAGCAGGTCCTCGACGAGCCGGGTCAGGCGCCCCGCCTCGCTCTCGATGCGGGCCATCGCCGGCGCCACGTCGGCCAGGCCGCCCATCCGGTAGAGCTCGGAGAATCCCTTGATCCCGAAGAGCGGGGTGCGCAGCTCGTGACCCACGTCGGCGACGAGGCGCCGCAGCCGCGCCTCCGACTCCGCCCGCGCGGCGAACGCCCGTTCGAGCTGGCCCAGCATGCCGTTGAGCGAGTCCGCGAGGCGTCCCACCTCGGTGCCCGGACCCGCGTCCCGGGGGATCCGCCGGGTCAGGTCTCCCGACGCGATGGCCGCGGCGATGTCCTCGATCCGGCGGAGCGGGCGCAACCCGGCCCTGATCGCGAACCATCCCGTCAGGGTGAGCAACGCCAGCAGGATCACCCCCGCGCCCAGGAGGACCGCTCGCAGCCTCCCCACGGTGGACCGCACCGCGCCGAGGGAGGCCGCGACCACCACTCCGCCGTCCGGCGCGGACCGGGCCGCCCCGGCGGGGGGTGGCGCCGGGCCCCGCCCGGCCGGAACGGGCAGGACGACGACCCGCCAGCTCTCCGGGCCGCGCCCGCCCGCGGCGAAGGGGCGCCGGGCACGGGCCGCGACCGCCGCGGCGTCGAGGACCGGCAGCTCGGGACCGTCCACGGCGGCCCCCGCGGTCCCCGGCCGCGACGGCAGGCGCGTCTCCTCCCGCACCGTGCCGTCGGGCGCCAGGCGGGCCAGATAGACCTCTGTGATCATGTCGAGGCCGGCCACGCGCCCCTGTACGGCGAGCGCCCCCGGTGAACGCTCCGTCCACATGCCGGGCGGAAGGGCGGCGGCCAGCCCGCCGAGCGTCAGGAGCCGGCCGTCGACGCGTTCCACCAGGGCGGAGCGGAACCATTCGACCGCGAAGGACCCGCCGAGGGCGAGTCCCGACGCCAGCAGCGCGCTGGTGATCAACAGGAGCCGGGCGCGCAGCGACGGCCGCGCGGACCGGAACCGGGGCCACCGGAGGACACGGGCGCGGCCGGCGCCGGCGAGACGGGAGGGCGGGCGCGTCATCGCGGCACGCGCAGCACGTAGCCCACCCCGTGCACGGTGTGGATGAGCCGGGGGCCCGCGGCTCCGAGCTTGCGGCGCAGGTAGCTCACGTAGGTGTCGACGATGCCGCAGTCGCCCGCGAAGTCGTACCGCCAGACGTGTTCGAGGATCCGCGCCTTCGGCACCACCCGGCCGGCGTTCAGCATCAGGTGGTGCAGGAGGCGGAACTCGGTGGGCGACAGCCGTACCGGGTCGCCGGCCCACAGGACCTGATGGCCCTCCGGGTCGAGTTCGAGATCGCCGGCGACCAGGGTGTGCGCGCCGGGGAGACCGGCGCGGCGCAGGATCGCCCTGATCCTGGCGATCAGCTCCTCCAGGTCGAACGGCTTGGTGACGTAGTCGTCGCCCCCGGCCGTCAACCCGGTGATCTTGTCCTGCGGCGAGTCCCGGGCCGTGAGGAACAGGACGGGCACCGGGGGCCAGGTGAGCTCACGCAGCCGCCGCACCACCTCGAACCCGTCCAGGTCGGGCAGCATCACGTCGAGCAGCACCAGGTCGGGCGGGGAGTCCCGGACCGCGTCGACGGCTTCGGCTCCGGTCGCGGCCGACGCGACGGTGAAACCGGCGAAACGCAGGGTCGCCGACAGCAGTTCCCGCATCGTGGGCTCGTCGTCGACCACCAGCAGCACCTCCCCGGGACGCGGACGCCCCGGGCCGGACGCGTGATCGTCTGAGTTCATCCGTCCCTCCTCGTCGCCGGCGCCCCGCGCGGCCGTCCGCGGCGGCGGCCGGCCACCCCCGCCGGGAAGCCCCCGCGCCCGCGGCGCCCTCGCCCTCCCCCGACGGTACGGTGACCGCCACCGGGACGCGGGGAACACGGGGACACGGGGAACACGGCAGGGACGCCTCAGGCGTCGCGCCCGCGCAGGACGGCGAACGCGCCGAGCAGCGCCACGGCCACGTAACCGCAGAGCAGGGCGTATCCCGTCCACGGAGCCAGGAGGTCCGGATCAGGGCGCACGCTCAGCAGCCGCCCGCCCGCGTTCGCCGGCCAGTACTTCACCACGAGCTCCGCCGCCCACGGCGGGAGGAGCGGCGCCATGGCCGGGACCAGGATGCCCACCATGATCATGATCGTCAATGCCCCCGCCGTGGCGCGTACCAGGAATCCGGCCGCCAGCCCCAGCAGGGCCGTCGCCGCCGCCAGGAGCCCGCCTCCGGCGAGGGCGCGGCCCACGCCGGGATCCGCGAGGGAGTAGGCGGGGACGCCCCCGGAGAGCAGCACCGCCCGCCCCACGGCGAAGACGGCCAGGGTCGTCGCCCAGCCCACCGGCAACGCCAGGGCCGCGCAGGCCACGGCCTTGGCCGCCAGGAGGCGTCCCCGCCGGGGCACGGCCGTGAGGCTGCCCGGCATCGTACCGGCGGCGTACTCGACGGTGACCGTCCGGAGCCCGAGGTAGCCGACGACGAGCTGGACGAACATCATGGCGCGGAAGACGGCGTCGAAGGGGTCGAAGTCCGCCCGCTCGGCGGCCGTGCCCTGCGTGTACTCCCTGATCCCCGCCCCGGCGAAGAGCGTCGCGAACAGCGCGCCGGTCAGCACGACGGCGAGCGCCGTGACCCAGGTGGACCGCAGGGTCCGCAGTTTGGCCCACTCCGACCGCAGCAGATCGGGGAACCCCGGCAGCCAGGGGGTGCCGGCGAGCGCGCCGCCGCCGGCGTTCCCGGTCATCGCGCCAGGCCGGCCGGTCCCGCTCGCGGCGATGCCGGGAGCGCCCGGTGCACGACTTCTCACGGCCCGCGGATCCTTCACCCTCATCCTCGCCTCCCGTCCCGCGCGCCGTACTCGGCGTCGTCGCGCGTCAGTTCCATGAACACCTGCTCCAGGGAGGCCCCGCGCGACGTCAGCCCGTGCAGGACCACGCCCCGCGCAGCCGCCAGGCGGCCGACCTCCCCGGCGGTCATGCCGGTCACGACCAGCCCGTCACCCGCCGGGTCCTCCGGACCGGGTACGGCGGGCCGGACGACGGCTCCGGCGCCGGTGAGCTCACGGGCGAACTCCCCCGCGGCCGGCGTCCGCACCAGCACCTCGTCCGACCGGACGAAGGTCTCGAAGGGGGCGTCGGCGATCAACCGGCCGCGCCCGATGACGACCAGGTGGTCGGCGGTGAGCGCCATCTCGCTCATGAGGTGGCTCGACACCAGCACCGTGCGGCCCTGGGCGGCCAGCTCCCGCATCAGGGTGCGGATCCACACGATGCCCTCCGGGTCGAGCCCGTTCACCGGCTCGTCGAGGATCAGGACCCCGGGATCGCCGAGCAGCGCGGCGGCGATGCCCAGCCGCTGTTTCATGCCCAGGGAGAAGGACCCGGCGAGGCGCCCGGCCGCCGGGGCGAGGCCGACCTGGTCGAGCACCTCCCCGGCCCTCGCGCGGGGTATGGCGTTGCTCTCCGCGAGACACCGCAGGTGGTCACGGGCGGTCCGTCTCGGGTGGACCGCCTCGGCGTCGAGCAGCACGCCGACCGCGCGCATCGGCGCGGGCAGGTCGGCGTACCGGACCCCGAGGACCCTCGCCTCGCCGCCGTCCGGCCTGTCGAGGCCGAGGATCATGCGCATGGTGGTCGTCTTGCCGGCCCCGTTGGGGCCGAGGAAGCCGGTGACCTTCCCCGGGCCGACGTCGAAGGTCAGGTCCCTCACCGCGTCCACCGGGCCGTGGCGCCTGCCCAGCCCTCTCACCTCGATCATCGCACTCCTCTCCGCGTACGGGTCTTTCCTCGCCGGACGAGGATGGCCCCGCCGGCTGGACGGCTCCGGAGAGGTTCTGTGAGATCTCTGTGAACCGGAGGGCTCCGAGAGGGGCCGGGGCGGCGAACCGGCCCCGGACGTCCCGTCGCCGGCCCGGGTTCCCAGGGGATTCCCAGATCCGGCCGGGCGCGGAGCGGGCGGGACCCGGTTCCGGCCGCCGTCTCGGGACACCGCCGGCGGCGCGGGCGGTCGTTCCCGGTCCGCGTGTTGTGGAGGGTTGACGAGGCGCGCGGCGACGCCCCGGAGCAGACTCGGGCACGGGACGCACACGCGACACGGGAGACGGAGCGACACATGACCGGGGACGAGACGTTCTACCTGACCGCCGTCGAGATGGCCCGGCTGCTGCGCGCCCGTGAGATCAGCGCGGTGGAGCTGCTGGAGGCGCACCTGCGCCGGATCGAGGAGGTCGGCCCGCGCGTCAACGCGATCGTCACGCTGGTGGCCGAGCGCGCCCTGCGGGAGGCGGAGGAGGCCGACCGCGACCTGGCGCGCGGCCACTGGCGCGGACCGCTGCACGGCCTGCCCGTCGCGCACAAGGACCTCGCCGACACCGCCGGGATCCGCACCACGTACGGCTCGCCGCTGTTCGCCGGCCACGTCCCCGACGCCGACGCGCCCGTCGTGCGGCGGATGCGCGCGGCCGGGGCGATCACGGTCGGCAAGACCAACACCCCGGAGTTCGGCACCGGCTCGCACACCGTGAACGCGCTGTTCGGCGCCACCCGCAACCCCTACGACCTGTCGAGGTCGGCGGGCGGCAGCAGCGGCGGCGCGGCGGCGGCCCTGGCGAGCGGGATGGTCGCCCTGGCCGACGGTTCCGACATGGGCGGCTCGCTGCGCAACCCCGCGTCGTTCTGCAACGTGGTGGGCCTGCGGCCCACGCCGGGGCGGGTGCCGTCCACCTCGGACACCGCGGCGTGGTTCACCCTGGGCGTGCCGGGGCCGATGGCCCGCACCGTGGACGACCTCGCGCTGCTGATGAGCGCGGTGGCCGGGTTCGACCCCGCCTCCCCGCTGTCGATCACCGAGAGCGGCGCGGTCTTCGCCGGGCCATGGGAGGAGGAGGACCTGTCCGGGGTGCGGATCGCCTGGAGCCCCGACCTGGGCGGTCTGCCGGTCGACCCGGAGACGGCGAGGGTCACCGCGGAGGCGCCGCGGGTGTTCGAGGGGCTGGGCGCCCGGGTGGAGCGGGTGGACCTGGACCTCTCCGACGCCGAGGACGCCTTCCGGATCCATCGGGCCTGGTATTACGCGCTGTCCTACGGTGACCTGCCGCCCGGCGGCCTCGGGGAGAACGTCCGCTGGAACGTCGAGCGGGGCCGCGAGGTGACCGGCGCCGACCTGGCCAGGGCCGAACGACTGCGCAGCGGCCTGTACCGGCGGATGAGCGCCTTCTTCGAGACCTACGACCTCCTGCTCGCGCCGGTCAGCCAGGTGCCGCCGTTCCCGGTGGAGGAGCCGTACGTCACGGAGGTCGCCGGGCAGACGATGCCCGACTACCTGGCGTGGATGCGCTCGGCCTACTGGATCAGCGTGCTGCACGCCCCGGCCGCGTCGGTGCCGTGCGGCTTCACCCCCGGCGGCCTGCCGGTGGGCGTGCAGCTCGTCGGGCGGCCCTTCGCCGACCTGCGGGTGCTGCGGCTGGCCCGCGCCTTCGAACGGGCCACCGGCCACGGCCTCCGCCGCCCGCCCTGCCGCTGACCGCCCGGCCCCGGCGCGGATGACGCGACTGAAGCGGATCGTCACGGACTGTTCCCTGGTGGGCTCTCCGGGGGCGCTACCGATCCCTCGCATGGTAGTCATGGGCGATGATCGGTCGCCTCCCGCTGGACGAGCAACTCGCTGCCCTGGAATCCACCCTCTCTGCCAACGGGATACTGCTGGAAGTGCTGGAGCGAACCGCGTCGATGGCGTTGCCCGGCTGGTACCTGACGGCGGGATGCCTGTTCCAGACCGTGTGGAACGTGGTCACGGGCAGATCCCCCACCGAGGGGATCAAGGATTACGACGTCTTCTACTTCGATGACGGTGATCTGTCTTGGGAGGCGGAGGACTCTGTGATCAGGGCCGGTGGAGAACTCTTCGGTGACCTGCCCGTCGACGTCGAAATCCGCAACGAGGCTCGTGTCCACCTCTGGTACGAGCGGAAGTTCGGTGTCGCCTGCGCTCCGCATACATCCACGGAGTCGGCCATCGACTGCTTCGCAGCCACCACCTGCTGCCTGGGGGTGCGGCTGGAGTCGGCGGGCCGGTGGCGCGTCTACGCGCCGCACGGGCTCTCCGATGTCTTCAACCTCGTCGTACGCCCCAATCCGGTTCTCGCCCCGCGCGAGGTCTACGAGACCAAGGCGGCCCGCTGGCAACGGCAATGGCCCGAACTGACCGTGCTGGACTGGCCGGCCGCTCCCGCCGAGCCGATGGAGACCTCATCCTGAACTGCGAAGTTCGCACGGAGAGGGCTCAGAACGCTCGAAGAGCCGCCGGGCTCGGACGGCCCTACCGTGTCTCCTCAGCAGTGGTGTCCGCCCTGCCGAGCCGGACGGCGGCGCGGCCACCGCGCCGGGAACCGGCGGACCCAAGGCGTCACACCCCCTCCGCCCGCATGGAATCGCCGATCTCCGCGAGAAATGCGCGGGCCTGATCGTCGAATAGCGCCGACCGCGACAACAGCTCCCAGTGGGAGCGGTAGAGCCGGACGTCGGCCGGGTCGGTGATGAACAGCTCCCCGTGGATCAACTCCAGGACCACGTAGGAGTCCCGCTCGTCGACACCCTCGTAGATGTCGAATCCGTGTGTCGTCGAGACGGCGGGCTCGTGGCGATGAGGAAGGAGACCGACGGAAAGGTTCCCCAGGGTGCTGAGGGACACGATGCGATCCAGCTGGGCCAGGTGCGTACGGAGAGAGCCGTAACGGGTCCGCAGCGCCGCCTCTCCGACCAGGAAGGAGAACTTCTTGTCGCCATAGAGGATCAGCTGACGGTCCAGTCTGGCTGCCACCGCTGCGGCCAGTGACTCACCGGAGTAGGTCGCGTCGCGCGTGGTGAACAGGTGGCGGGCGTATTCGGCTGTCTGCAGCAGGCCGGGGATGACCGTGAGCTGGAGGTTGAGCACCATACAAGCCCTGGCTTCACGCTCCCGCACCTCGCCTTGCAGGTGAGGTGCGTTCGAGAGGGCGGCTCTCCAAGTGTGCGCTTCCGCGAACGCCGCCTCGGTCAACGCCTGCAGCAGTTCCCGGGTCTGGGGCGAAGCCTCTACCGCCTGCGCCCACGCGTTCACTTCCGGCAGGGACGGCAGCGCCGCACCGGACTCGACACGTGAGATCCGGGACTGGCTGACCCCGATGCGCTGCCCCAGTTCTCTGCCCGGCATCCCGGCCAGCTCCCGCGAACGTCGCAGTTCCGCCGCCAGCCTCTGCCGCCTGGCATGCGGCCCCTTCTCCGGAGGCGTGTCCGTCATCTCTATCGGGTCTTCCTCGTGGAATCGGGTGGCATCGAACCTCACCGGAACGCTTTGATTCAGAATCATTCACTTTCTTATCAGTACAGTCAAGCAATCGACCCGAGAACCACATGGTCGACTTAGGGCAGCACTCATTTCCGGATTTTTCTCGCCATCTCTTGACGACACCGAAGGATCGATTCAATCTGATTCATTATGATGCGGAGCGAGGAAAGAGGGACCCCCGGCGGGGGAGCCTCCAGTGAGGCGGCCGACATCCGCAGCCGCCCGAAGCACCGGGCCCACACCCGGCCCGCTATGGCCCTGTGGGCGTTCGTACTGGGCAATCTGATCCAGGCCCATCCGTTGCTCGGCGACCTTCTGCTGCTCGCCTTGCTGGTGACATCGCCGATCATCGGGGGCCGCGGCAGGCGCCCGGGAGCCCACCGTGCCACCAGGCTGACAGTCGTTCCCACGCCTCCGATCAAACACCCCGGCGCGGAAAGGCCCCCCGACACCCGTTCGGACACGCTCCTGCCTCTCCGGTCTTGCGGAGACGGCGGGACAGACCCCGGGACCGGGCAAGGTTCATGTCGGGCCGGCAGAGGTCAGCGGTCCAGCGGGCCGCCGTAGCCGGGGAGCGGGCCGTACGGTTCCTCGCCGCCGAAGGGGCGGCGCAGCGGCGAGTCGCGGTAGCCCGCGACGGCCTCCAGCGCGAAGAACAGACCGGCGGCGAGCGTCGGCCAGACGTAGAGCACGCCGTGGGCGGTGAGGTTCAGCGGCCCCGGCACCAGTTGCACCCCCGCCGGCGCGGACCCGGCCACGTCCGCCGCGCCGAGGTTCACCGCCCGGCCGACCGCCAGCGCCAGATGGGAGCCGAGCAGGCCGCCCGCCGCCAGGCCGAGCACCGTCGCGACCGGGCGGCGGCGGCGTGACAGCGCGTATCCGGCGACGCCGCAGGCCAGGCCCAGGACGCCGGTGACGACGGCGAACCAGCCGTCGGCCGCGATGAGGGTCTGGGTGGTGGAGTCGGCCAGGACCCTGCCCTGCCCGGTCACCGCGTACGGCGGGCGGGGGGCCAGCAGCGACCACACGGCGCCGGCCGCCACGCCCAGCACCGCGAGCGCCAGCACCGTGACGGCGAAGTCACGCACGTGTCGCAATGTGGTTCCCCTCACGCTCTGTACTGATGCGCCCGATGTTACCCATGACCCGCCCGGTGCTCCCGGTGAGCGGGGGTGAATCCCGTTAGGCTGTCCGGGTGAGCGAAGAGGTATGGCTGATCGAACCGTCCGGGCCGCTACGGGGCGATGTCGAGGTCCGCGGGTCGAAGAACGGCGTGTCCAAGCACATGGTCGCCGCGATGCTGGGCATCGGGGAGAGCACGATCCACAACGCCCCCGAGGTGGGCGAGGTGGAGATCACCGCGCGGATGCTGCGGGCTCTCGGCATCAATGTGGAGATCACCTCCCGGGCGATCACCATCGCCCAGGGGGAGCAGATAAACCCGCACGTCCCGGCGGCGTTCACCGGCCTGAACCGGATCCCCATCCTGATGCTGGGCCCCCTGCTGCACCTGGCCGGTGAGGCGTTCGTGCCGCTGGTCGGGGGCGACCCGATCGGGCGGCGGCCCGTCGACTACCACGTCGAGGCGCTGCGCGCGATGGGCGCCGAGGTCGAGGTGAGCGACACGGGGGTGTACGCCAAGGCCAAGCGGCTGCGCGGCACCCGGCTGGAGCTCCCGTACCCGAGCGTGGGCGCGACGGAGACGGTCCTGATGTCGGCGGTGCTGGCCGAGGGCAAGACCGTCCTCAAGGGCGCGGCCATGGAGCCCGAGGTCGTCGAGCTCGCCCTGTTCCTGCAGCGCATGGGCGCGCGCATCGAGCTCAGCCCGGACCGGCGCATCGTGATCGAGGGCGTGGAGCGGCTGCACGGCGCGTCCACCTGGCTGAACGGCGACCGGATCGAGGCGTTCTCCTACCTCGCGGCCGGGCTCATCACCGGCGGCGAGGTACGGGTGCACGGCTGCCCCCAGGACCGCCTGGTCACCGCGATCACCACCCTGGCGCGGATGGGCGCCGAACTGGACATCACCGACGACTACGTGTCGGCCTCGGCCCCGGACGGCCTGCGGGCGGCGGCGGTGCAGACCGACACCCACCCGGGGTTCATGACCGACTGGCAGACTCCGCTGATGGTGCTGTTCACCCAGGCCCAGGGCATGTCCGTGCTGCACGAGACGGTGTTCGAGAACCGCCTTGTCTACGTGCCGGCGCTGCAGAGGATGGGCTGCGAGATCGAGGTCTTCGACGTGTGCCTGGGCGGCCCGGCGTGCCGCTACCACGACACCAACGCCAAGCACTCGGCGGTCGTGCGCGGCGTGTCGAAGCTGCGCGGCGCCGATGTGACGCTGCCCGACATCCGGGCGGGCTTCTCGGCGGTGCTGGCCGCCGCGGCGGCGGAGGGCACCTCCACGCTGCGCGGGGTGCACCACATCGAGCGGGGATACCACCGCCCGTTCGAGCAGTTCGCCTCCCTCGGTCTGAAGATCAGCAGGGAGAACGCCCCCGAATCGTAAAATCTTCCGGCCCGGTGTTTGGCTTTGATCAACCGGACGCACGTTACTATGCGTGACATCGCCACCACCGGAGGTGAGACGAAGCCTCATCGCCTGCCTGCGGGGCCTGCTCGTCTGCGGTGTGCTCGGCGGGTTGCTGGCCGCCGCCGCGGCGTTGCCGCTGGCGGGCGGCGCCGGGCTGGCCGGCAAGGAGGTGGCCGCCACCTTCGTCGACCTGCCGCCCAGCCCGCATGAGGAGCCGCTCCCCCAGCGGACGGTCCTCCTGGACCGCAACGGCCGCAAGTTCGCGCAGTTCTACACGGAGAACCGCACGGTCGTGCCGCTGGAGCGGGTCGCGCCGGTCATGCGGCAGGCGATCGTGGCGATCGAGGACTCGCGCTTCTACGAGCACGCGGGCCTGGACGTCAAGGGGACGCTGCGCGCGCTGATCGCCAACACCCAGGCCGGCGGGGTACGGCAGGGCGGCTCCTCGCTCACCCAGCAGCTCGTCAAGAACATCCTGGTGGAGAACGCCGAGACCGACGCCGAGCGCGAGGAGGCCAGGGCGCCGAACCTTAGGCGGAAGATCATCGAGCTGCGGTACGCGCTGGCGATGGAGAAGAAGTACAGCAAGGCCGAGATCCTGGAGCGCTACCTCAACATCGCCTACTTCGGCGCGGGGGCGTTCGGGGTGGAGGCGGCGGCCCAGCGGTTCTTCTCGGTCCCGGCCTCGGAGCTGAGCCTGCGGCAGGCCGCGACGCTGGCCGGGGCGGTGCGCACGCCGTACGCCACCGACCCGTCGCTGGGCAGGCAGCGGCGGATACGGCTGCGGGAGCGCCGGAACATCGTGCTGGACCGGATGGCCCAGCTCGGCATGGTCCCCCGGGCGCAGGCCGAGGACGCCGAGCGGTCCCCGCTGAAGATCCGGCTGAAGTCCGAGCCGGGCGGGTGCGCGGGCAGCGACTACCCGTACTTCTGCCTGTACGTGCACCGGGAGCTGCTGAACAACCCCGTCTTCGGCGCCGGGCGCGCCGAACGGGAGCGCCGCCTGGCCCGGGGCGGCATCGTGCTGCGCACCACGCTCGACCCGGCCGCCCAGCGGGCCGCGCAGCGGGCGATCTCCGCGCGGGTCGGGGCCAGGGACACCGAGGTCGCGGCCGAGGCCATGGTGGAGCCGGGGACGGGGCGGATCCGGGCGATGGCGGCCAGCAAGAAGTACGGCCGCAACTCCGGCAACGCCAACGACGGCCCCCGCACCACCTACAACCTGCCGGCCGACGTGGCGCACGGCGGCGGCATGGGCTTCCAGGCCGGATCGACGTTCAAGGCGTTCACCCTGGCCACCGCGCTGAAGCAGGGCTGGCGGTTCGACGACGGCTTCGACACCCCGGGCAGCTTCACCCCCGACCACGGCTTCGCCGACTGCCGGGGGCGCAAGGTGAACGACCCAGGCGCCGAGATCCTCAACGCCAGCGGGGAGGGGACCGGCGGGCCGTACAGCATCTCCACCGGCACGTGGAAGTCGGTGAACATCTTCTACATGATGCTGGAGCAGCGGGTCGGGCTGTGCAACGTCGTCACGACGGCCAGGTCGCTCGGCGTCGCCCGCGCGGACGGCAAGCCGCTGCGGGAGGTGCCGACCTTCACCCTCGGGGTGAACGAGATGGACCCGGTGACGGTCGCGGCGGCGTTCGCCGCGTTCGCCGCCCGGGGCCGCTACTGTCACCCGATGGCGATCACCGAGATCTCCGAGCAGGGGGGCCGGCGCATCCAGGTGCCGCCGAGCTGCGGCCGGGCGATCGAACGCGACGTGGCCGACGCGGTCAACCACGTGCTGTCGGGGGTGTTCACCAAGGGCACCATGACGGGGCAGGGCATCGGCCGGGACGCGGCGGGCAAGACCGGCACCAACAACGGCTACACCTCGGCGTGGTTCGCCGGCTACACCCCGGACCTGGCCGCGGCGGTCAGCCTGGGCGACATCCGCGGCTCCTACCGCTACCCGCTGCGCGACGTGACGATCGGCGGCGAGTACTACGGCGCGGTCCAGGGCGCCTCCCTGCCGGGCCCCATCTGGGTGGCCTCCATGGAGGCGGCGCTGCGCGACGTCCCGGAGCGGCACTTCCACACCCCCGACATGCGGCGCTTCGGCGGCGGGCACACGCCGGGCCTGGAGAAGGAGGAGGACGAGAAGAGGCGGCGGGAGGCGGCCGGCCGGGACGGCGAGTGGCGCGACGGGGATCGGGAGCCCATCGGCCGCCGGGAGGGCCGGTGGCGGCGCGGTCACCGGGACCGCCTCTCCGCCGAGCGCGCCTACCGGGTGTGGCGGGAGGAGTGGCGCCGCTGGCGGCGCGGCCACCGCTAATGGGAGCTACCGGGTCGGCTGATCAGGCAGACTCGGTGCCTGGTAGCC
>NZ_JBEZNH010000073.1:0-35171 GCF_040653115.1 Streptosporangium sp. NPDC048047
ATCACAGATGTGATCATGGGGCCGCTGCTTTTTGATCTACTTCGCCAACAGTGTCTCCCTTCGAAGGGACGGGCGGGGCCGTCTTCCCGGTCGCCCCAGGGGGGCGGCGGCCGGGATCCGTCAGGCTCCGGGACGGACCGCCCCGGAGAAGGAGGACCGGTAGTACCCCTTCAGGGGGACGACCCTGACGGTCTTGCCGCTGCTCGGCGAGTGGACCATCTTCCCCTTGCCGACGTACATGCCCACGTGGCCCTTGCCGTAGAAGAACAGCAGGTCACCGGGGCGCAGGCTGCTCCACGAGACCTTCTTCCGCACGGCTCGGTACTGGCTGTTCGTGACCCTGGGGAGGGAGACGCCGGCCTTGCGCCACGCGTACCGGACGAGACCGGAGCAGTCGAACGCGCCGGGACCGGAGGCTCCCCACCGGTACGGATCACCGATCTGCTTCTTGGCCGCCGAGACGGCCTTGGACGCCTTCACCTTCTGCAGTGCGGTCCTGCTCAGCGTGGTCTTCTTCGCCTTCGCCGTCTTCTTGGCGCTGGAGTGCGCCGTGGAGGCGGCGGAGGCGGCGACCGGCCTCTCAACCTGAGAGGCGGTGCTCCTGACCTGGAGAACGGGACCGGTTCCCGTGTCGGCCAGCGCCGCCGGGGAGCCCATCGTGACCGCTCCGGCCGAGGCCGTCACGGTGAGGGCGAAACCACTGGCGCAAACGCGGAAAAAGCGCGACGAACGGGGGTTACGCGGGGTGGTAGACAGGATTTCTCCTTGGGACTTCCGCTGACGCCTACCGGGTTAGCTGACGGGTTCGGGCCGGGAAGAAGCCCTACGGCGCGCCGGGCGCGCCGATTCACCCCTGGCCACGTGTCGGGCCGATGGGTCCCCGGTTCCGTGCCTCCTGGCTGCACGGATTCGGCAGGCCGTCGCAGTTGGGAGCGTTCCTCGCAGGGTGCGACGGCCGAATGGATCTTTATGGAGATTTGTCAGGCGCCGGCATGACGGGCCGGGCCCGGCGCGGCGGCATGGCTTGCTCGCCGCGACGCCAGAAGTTACCCCCGTTTCTCAGGAGATGGCAAAGGAATCACAAAAGATACATAGATCGAAAACGCCTCGGGCGATCGACGGGCCACTGTTCAGGGACCGATTTCACCGGGCGAATATGACGCTTGTCACACTTCCGTGATCAGTCCGAAAAATCATGAATTTTGTGACGCGAATCACGCGATGGTAACGATCATCGACGGAGTGCGCGACCGGCCGTGCCGCCGCCCCGTCGTCCCGGCCCGCGTCGGGAGCCGGCCGGGGACGGCTGGGGACGGCTGGGGACGACCGGGGACGACCGGGGACGGCTGGGGACGGCTGGGGACGACCGGGGACGATCGGGGGCTCCGTGTATCGCCGGCGTATCGAAAATCGCATACGCCCCCGCAACGGCCCTCCTCCTTCAATGGGAGGCATGAACCGGAGTGCATCCCTGTCAGCACCGCCCCGCCGTACGCGCGGAATCGTGCTCGCCTGCCTGGCGGTCCTCGGCCTGGCGGGCGTGGCGTTCGTCCTGCGGCGGCCGCTCCTGATGGCCGCCCCGAGCTGCGCGGCCGGCCGGTGGCACGGCTGCCTCGACACGGAGAACGGCGTGCTGCTCATGACGCTGGTCGCGGTGCCGCCGTCCGCCCTGGTGGCGTGGGCTCTGGCGCGCGTCCGGCGTGCCGCCGGCGCCGCATCGGCGTGGCGGACGTCGCTGGCCGAGGTGGGCATGGTCCACGGGACGGTGCCGTTCGTATGGATCACCATGATGCCCGGCCCGGAGGCCGGCGTCGCCCCCGGCCGGGTGAGTCTGCTCCCGCTGCAGGATCTGCCCACCATGGGGCCGCTCGGCATCGGCGGCAACCTGCTGATCTTCGCGGCGCTGGGGTTCTTCGCCCCGATGCGGTTCGCGGCGCCGGCGTCCGTGCCGCGGATCCTCGCGCTCGGGGCGGGCTGCTCGATCATGGTCGAGACCGCGCAGTACGTCCTGCGGCTGGACCGGGTGTCCTCGGTGGACGACGTCCTGCTCAACGCCGCCGGCGCCGCGCTGGCCGCCCTGGCGTCGCACCGCTGGTGGCGCACCGCGGCGGAGGCCCCGCCGGACCGGTCCCGCCCCGAACCGGCGCCGGTGGGCTGAGCCGCGTGCCCGCCGCGCACAGGTCCTCGCACAGGTCTTCGCATACCCCGGCGATATGCCGGGCCGCCTAGGCTTCCGGCATGCGCGTACTGATCGTGGAGGACGAGCCGTACCTGGCCGAGGCCGTCCGTGACGGTCTGCGGCTGGAGGCGATCGCCGCCGACATCGCCGGCGACGGCGACTCCGCCCTGGAGCTGCTCAGCGTCAACTCCTACGACCTCGCGGTCCTCGACCGCGACATCCCCGGCCCCTCCGGTGACGAGATCGCCCGGCGCATCGTCGCCTCCGGCAGCGGCATCCCGATCCTCATGCTCACCGCCGCCGACCGGATCGACGACAAGGCCTCCGGGTTCGAGCTCGGCGCCGACGACTACCTCACCAAGCCGTTCGACCTCCGGGAGCTCGTGATGCGCCTCCGGGCGCTCGACCGCAGACGCGCCCACGCCCGGCCCCCGGTCAGGGAGATCGCGGGCCTGCGGGTGGATCCCTTCCGCCGGGAGGTCTTCCGGGACGGACGCTACGTCGCGCTCACCCGCAAGCAGTTCGCCGTGCTCGAGGTCCTCGTGGCCGCCGAGGGCGGGGTCGTCAGCGCCGAGGAGCTGCTGGAGCGTGCCTGGGACGGGAACGCCGACCCCTTCACCAACGCCGTCCGCATCACCGTCTCCGCGCTGCGCAAACGGCTCGGTGAGCCGTGGCTCATCGCCACGGTGCCCGGCGTCGGCTACCGGATCGACACCGGCGGCGACGCGGGCGGCGATCCCGCCCGCCCCGGCGGCGCCCGTTGAACAGGCGTCCGGGACCCAGCGTCCGGCTGAGGCTCACCATCAGCTACGCCGGGTTCCTCATGCTCGCCGGCGCCCTCCTGCTGGCCGTGGTGTGGGTGTTCCTGCTGCGCTACGTGCCCGACGGCGCCCTCGGGACGGGGCCGGAGACGGCCCGGCCCGGGGCGCCGGCCCTGCGGTTCATCCCCAACCGCACCGACCTCCAGCGCGCCTTCGTCCCCCGCGCGGCGCAGGCGCTGGCCTTCCTGCTGGCGTTCGGCCTGCTGGGCGGATGGATCCTCGCCGGCCGGATGCTCGCGCCGCTCAGGCAGATCACGGACGCGGCCCGGATGACCGGGAACGGGTCGCTGTCCCACCGGATCCTCCTGGAGGGCCGCCAGGACGAGTTCCGTGAGCTCTCCGACGCGTTCGACTCGATGCTCGAACAGCTGGAGTCCCACTTCGCCGAGCAGCAGAGGTTCGCCGCGAACGTCTCCCACGAGTTGCGCACCCCGCTGGCGATCTCACGGACGCTCCTCGACGTCGCCCGCAGGGACCCCGCGCGGGACCGGGACGAGCTCATCGAGCGCCTGCACACCGTCAACCAGCGGGCGATCGACCTCATCGAGGCCCTCCTGCTGCTCAGCCGGGGCGACCGCGGGAACTTCACCCGCGAGAGCGTCGACCTCTCCCTCCTCGCCGAGGAGGCCGCCGAGACGCTGCTCCCCCTCGCCGAGCAGCGCCGGATCACCCTGGACGTCACCGGCGGGGCGGCCAGGACCGGCGGCTCCGCCGAGCTTCTGCTGCGGATGGTGACGAACCTCGTCCAGAACGCCGTCGTCCACAACCTCCCCGCCGGCGGCACCGTGACGGTCCGCACCGAGGCGCACGACGGCACGAGCGTGCTGCGGGTCGAGAACACGGGCCGCAGGCTCCCGCCGGAACTGGTGCCGGCCCTCACCGAGCCCTTCCGGCGCGGAACGGAACGCGTGCGCACCGGCGAACACGCCGGCGTCGGGCTCGGCCTGGCCATCGTGCACAGCATCGTCCGCGCCCACGACGGGACGCTCGTCCTCGCCCCCCGCCCCGACGGCGGCCTCCTCGCCACGGTACGGCTCCCCGGCGCGCCGTAGGAGGTCCCGCCGACCCCTCGGGGTCCCGGGCGCCTCAGGGGCGGACGGCGCCGACCAGGGCGCTGCGGAGGGGAGCGATCTTGACGACGTCACCGGTCTGCGGGGCGTGCACCATCTTCCCTCCGCCGACGTAGATGCCGACGTGGCCCAGGCCCGAGCTGAAGACGAGGTCGCCGGGCTGGAGCGAGCTGACCGGCACCCGGCGGCTGGCGCCCCAGCTCCACTGCTCCCAGGTGGTGCGGGGCAGGCTGACGCCCCCGCTCCGCCAGGACGCCTGGACCAGCCCGGAGCAGTCCCAGCTTCCCGGACCCGTCGCGCCGTACCGGTACGGCTTGCCGATCTGGGCGTAGGCGAAGGCGAGGGCGGCGCGGGCGTTGCCGGAGGCCGGGCCGTTGTACTTGATCCCGGTTCCGTTGGGATTGCCCCGCTGGTAGGTGCCCAGCCGGTCCAGGAGCCTGGTCTGCGCCTTGACCAGCTTCTCGACCTTGGCCTTCTCGCCGGCCAGCTCGTCACGCGTCTTGTCGGCCTCGGAGAGGGCGGTCTTGGCCCGGTCCCGGTTGTCGCGCAGCGTCTTGGTGGCCTCGTCGAAGGCGTTGAGGTAGCGGGCGCGGGAGGCGGCCATCTGGTTGGCCGCGGCCATGCTGCTCAGCAGGGACCCGGGGTCGCTCTGGTTGATCAGACCCTCCCAGCCGGTCACGGAGCCGTACTGGTAGGAGCTGACCGCCATCGTGACGAGCTCCTCGCGCAGGCCGGCGACCTTGGCCGTCTGCTTGGAGAGGTCGCCGTTCAGCGACTCGTACTTCTTGCGGGCCTTCTTCCACTTCTCGCCCGCCTGGTTGTACCTCTCGACGATCTTGTCAGCCTCGTCGTTGAGCTTCGCCAGCTTCCGCTTGGCCTGGGCGAGCGTGGGTTGCGGATCGGCGGTCGCACCGCCCACCGGCACCAGGAGCAGCGCGAGGGCGAGCCCCGCGGCCACCGGTACACGTCCAACCCAAACCGGCATACCCGCCACGGCCACAGTGCCGCCTCCCCAGTGCGAAGACCTGGGGCGAAATAGTACAGAACAGGTAAGGGCTGGCTCACCTTTTCGGGGGTTTTGCTTGATTTCGAAGTGATCTCTCCCGATGGCCCGGCGTGTCCCGGCCGGGACACGGGCCTCAAGTACGCCCGAGACGCCGCAGCAGCAGCACCGAGGGCACCGGCCGGGCGCCCATCCGGCGGACCGACTCGGCCACCTCCCGGTCGGAGGAGACCACCGCGACCGCGCGGCCGACCGGCTCGGCGCGGACGAGCTGGCGGATGAGGTCGTCGGCGATCTGCCCCGGCGAGCTGAACATCACCCGCACCCCCCGCGGGGCCGACACCGGCACCGGGCCGTTCAGCTCGGCGCCGTCGAAGACGCAGGTCAGCTCGACCCGGGTCTGCGCGTACAGCCCGCCGAGGCCGGTGAGCAGCCGGGCCCGCTGGTCGGCCAGGGTGAGCGTGCCGTACCCGGTCTTGGTGACGTTGTAGCCGTCCACGATCACGTGGATCTGCGGCAGCGCGAGCAGCTGGTCGAACAGGGCCGGGTCGTCGTCGGCGAGCGCCCGCGCGGGCACCGCCTGGGCCCCCTGCCCGCCGGGCGCCACAGAGAGCACCGAGTCGGCGGGCCGGTGGATGCCGGAGGGCAGGGCGAGCTCCCGGCGCAGCCCCGCGGCGGCGTCCTGGAGGGCGTCGAGCAGCATGCGGACCTTGGCGTCCTCCAGGCTGCGGCCCTCGCGGGCGGCCCGGCGGGTGGTCTCCAGCTGCCGCTCGGCGTCGGCGAGGCGCTCGCGCAGGCGGCGCAGCTCGCTCTCCCCCGCGCTGCCCGCCGACGCGGCGGCGGCCATGGCCTCGCGGGCCTCCTCCTCCGCCCCGGCGGCCCGCGCCTCGGCGGCCCGGGCGCGCTCGCGGGCGTCGTGCAGCCGGCGCCGCAGGTCGGAGATCTCCGAGCGGGCGCCCTTGAGCTGCTCGCGCAGCCGTTCGCCCTCCTCCTTGGCGGCGGTCTTCTGGGCGGCGAGCTGCTCGCGCAGCCGGGTGACGGTCTGCTCCATCGCCGACCCCTCGGCCGCGGCGGCAGACCGCTCCAGGTCGTCGCGGGCGGCCTCGACCATGTCCGCCCAGCCGGGCGGGCGCGTGAGGTAGGCCGCGGCTGCCACCAGGGACGGCTCGGCCGCCGGCGGCGCCACGCCCTCGGCGAGGCTCGCCACCAGGTCCGGCCACTCGGCCGCCAGCGCCTCGGCGACCACCTCGCGGAACTCCTTGTCGTTCTCCAGCTGGGCGGCGATCGGCGCGCTGCCCAGCCTGGCCCGCTTGCGCGGGTCGAACTTCGCGATCCCCCTGAGCGGGGAGGGCACGGCGGCGGCGGGCATCGCCCCCAGGATCTGCGCCGCCAGCTCCACGACGTGTGAGCGGACCTGCTCGGGCAGCGGACGAGACAGGCCCTCTCCGGCTGAACTCATCACGGCCCCTACTCGGATCGGTCTTGACGTCAAGGGTACGGCCAGCCCGCGACGGCACCGACCTGAGCGGAGATCACCGCGTACGGCCGTCCCCGGCGGCACCGGCCCAAGCGAAGATCACCGCGTGAGATCGGCCCCCGGCGGCACCGGCCCGAGCGGAGATCACCGCGTGAGATCGGCCCTCGGCGGCACCGGCCCGAGCGGAGATCGACGGCTCCGGCCCGCCGGGCGGACACCGGGGGCCGGGCGGCGAATGTCGGTGGGGGCTTCTATGGTCTTGAACCGTGGAGTACGCCGTACAGGGAACGCTGGACGAGCTGGGCACCCCCATCGACCAGATCACGTTCGTCGTGTTCGACCTGGAGACCACCGGTGTCTCCGCGGCCGAGCACGCGATCACCGAGATCGGCGCGGTCAAGGTCAGGGGCGGCGAGGTCCTGGGTGAGTTCGCCACGCTGGTCGATCCCGGGTCCCCCATCCCCCCGTTCATCTCCGTGCTGACCGGCATCACCGACGGCATGGTCGTGGCCGCCCCGAGGATCGGGGCGGTGCTGCCGTCCTTCCTGGAGTTCGCCCGGGGCGCGACGCTGGTGGCGCACAACGCCGGGTTCGACGTGGGCTTCGTCAAGGCGGCCTGCGCCGCCCACGGCCATCCCCCGCCCGACCACCCGGTGGTCGACACCGTGGTGCTGGCCCGCCGGCTGCTGACCCGTGACGAGGCCCCCAACTGCAAGCTGGCCACGCTGGCCCGGCTCTTCAGCGGCACCGAGCCCCGCCATCGCGCCCTGGCCGACGCCCGCGCCACGGTGGACGTGCTGCACGCGCTGCTGGAGCGGGCGGGGTCCTTCGGCGTGCACACCCTGGAGGAGCTGCGCGGCTTCACCCGGGCGCCCACCCGCGAGCAGCGCCGCAAGCGCTATCTCGCCGACTCGGTGCCCGCCGCCCCGGGCGTGTACGTCTTCGAGGACCACCGCGGCGACCCCCTGTACGTCGGCAAGAGCGTCGACCTGCGCACCCGCGTGCGCAGTTACTTCACCGCGAGCGAGACCCGCCCGCGGATCCGCGAGATGGTCGGGCTGGCCGAGCGGGTCAGGCCCATCGTCTGCGCGACCCCGCTGGAGGCCGAGGTCCGGGAGCTGCGGCTGATCGGCTCGGCCAAGCCGCGCTACAACCGCCGGTCGCGCTTCCCCGAGCGGGCGGTCTGGCTGAAGCTGACCGCCGAGCGGTTCCCCCGCCTGTCGATCGTCCGCGAGGTCAAGGACGACGGCGCCGCCTACCTCGGCCCGTTCGGCGGCTCCCGCGCCGCCGAGGACGCCCGCGCCGCCCTGCACGAGACGGTCCCGCTGCGGCAGTGCACCGAGCGGATCACCCCCCGCTCCCGGCGCCCGGCCTGCGCCCTGTTCGGCATCGGCCGGTGCGGCGCGCCCTGCGAGGGCCGGCAGAGCCCCGAGGAGTACGGCGAGCTCGCCGCGGCCGCGCGCCGGGCGATGGAGCTGGACGCCTCGGCGGTCTTCGCCGCGATGGAGGCGCGGATGACGCGCCTGTCGCTCGACCAGCGCTACGAGGAGGCCGCGGCCGACCGCGACCGGCTGGCCGCCTACATCCGGGTCGCCGCACGCATGCAGCGGCTGCGGGCGCTGACCTCCCTCCCCCATCTCGTCGCCGCCTCCCCCGCCGCGGACGGCGCCTGGGAGGTCCACGTCGTACGGCACGGCCGGCTTGTCTCGGCCGGGGTCATGGCCCGCGGCGTCCACCCCGTGCCCTTCGTGGAGGCGCTGGTGGCCACGGCCGAGACCGTCGTGCCGGGGCCCGGCCCGCTGCCCGCCGCCCTGGCCGAGGAGACCGAGTGCGTGCTGCGCTGGCTGGAGGGCCCCGGAGTGCGGCTGGTGCAGGTGGAGGGCACCTGGAGCCTGCCGGTGCACGGGGCCGGGCGGCTGCGGGCCCGCATCGACCACGCCTACCGCGGGATGGACTCCCACCGGCCGCGTGAGGGCCGCCCGGAGCGCTGATAGCTTCTGAGACTGCAAGCAGCTTTGCGAGACTGCAAGCCGCACTCAACGAGGAGGAAGCCCGTGGTCACCGCGATCGTGCACATCACCGCCGAGGTGGACCGGATCCCCGAGGTCGCCCAGACGATCGCCGAGCTCGACGGGGTGAGCGAGGTGTACTCCATAACCGGCGAGTACGACCTGATGGCGATGGTGCGGGTCCCTGCCTACGAGCAGATCGCCGAGGTCATCCCGGGCAGGATCAACAAGGTGCCCGGGGTGCTGCACACCGAGACCCACGTCGCCTTCCGCACCTACTCCCGGCACGACCTCGACGCCGCCTTCTCGATCGGCCTCGGCGAGTCCGACTGACGTCTCCCCGGCCGGCCCGCGCGACGGACGGGGCCGGCCCGGCCGGGTCCCACGGGCAGACTCCCGGCCCGGATCCTTCAGGCCCGGATCCTCAGGGTCCGGGCCCTCCTGCCCCGTTCCCGGCTTCCGGCCCGGGTTCCGGGGCTCAGGCCCGCTTCAGCGACCGGCTGGCGGCGATCCAGCGGTCGAGGAGCGCGGCGGCGGCGCCGGAGTCGACGGCCTCCACCGCGCGGGCGTAGGCGGCCGTCATCGCGGCGTTCAGGTCGTCCTCCGGGCCGTCGTGGGCGACCAGCGCGGCGGCGGCGTTGAGCAGCACCGCGTCGCGGACCGGCCCGGTCCTGCCGCCGACCAGGTCGCGGACGGCCTGAGCGTTGAAGACCACGTCGCCGCCGCGCAGCGCGTCCGGGGCCGACCTGGGGATGTCCAGCACGGCCGGGTCGAAGACGGTCTGCGTGGCGGATCCCTCACGCACCACCCAGACCGTGGAGGTGGTGCCTGTGGTGAGCTCGTCCAGCCCGTCGTCGCCCCGGAAGACCAGCGCCGACACCCCGCGCTCGGCGAACACTCCGGCGATCACCGGGAGCATGCGCGGCTCGAAGATGCCGATCGCCTGGGCCTGGGGCCGGGCCGGGTTGGTCAGCGGGCCCAGGAAGTTGAACACCGTCGGGATGGCCAGCTCCTTGCGGGCCGGACCGGCGAAGCGCAGCGCCGGGTGGTAGAAGGCCGCGAAGCAGAACGCGATGCCCACCTCGGAGGCCAGCCGGGCGGTGGCGGCGGGCGGCAGGTCGAGCACGATCCCGAGGTGCTCCAGGACGTCGGCGGCGCCCACGGAGGAGGACGCCGAGCGGTTGCCGTGCTTGACGACCCGCGCGCCCGCGGCGGCGGCCACGATCGCGGCCATCGTGGAGACGTTGACGGTGTGGGCGCGGTCCCCGCCGGTGCCGACGACGTCGACGACGCGGCCCTCGACGGTCAGCGGCGTGGCGTGGTCCAGCATCGTGCGCGCCAGGCCGGTCACCTCCGCGACCGTCTCCCCCTTGGCCCGCAGCGCCACGGCGAAGCCGGCGACCTGCGCGGGCGTTGCCGTACCGGACATGATCTCGTTCATCGCCCAGGCGGTCTCGTCCGCCGTCAGGTGCTCACCGGCGATCAGGGCCGACAGCAGCGCGGGCCAGGTGGTGCGCGCGTCCATGGGGTCTCCGGGGTCTTCGGGGTCTTCGGCGGGCGGGGTCAGTGGGCGGTCAGGCGGCCGGACAGCCGGCTGCGCATCAGGCCGGCGACGGCGTCGGCGAGCGTCACCGGGTCGATGGGCTGCGGCACGACGGCGTCGGCCCGCGACCACTCCGCCAGCCAGCGGTCGTCCCTGCGGGCGATCAGCAGGCAGATCGGCGGGCAGTCGTGGACCTCGTCCTTGGCCTGGCGGGCCACCCCCATGCCGCCGGCCGGCTGGGCCTCCGCGTCGAGCACCGCCACGTCGATCTCGCCGGAGTCGAGGTGCTGGACGACCTTGGCGTGGGTGGCGCACTCCACGATCTCCACGAGGGGCACGTCGGCGGCCGGGCGCCTGCCGACGGCCTGCCGCACCTTCTCCCGGGTGGCGGCGTCGTCGCTGTAGACGAGGACCCTCATCTTGTCGTCGGTGCTCACGGTCTGCGCTCACTCATCCCTTGTCGATGTATGGTCACCTGGGATGCTACCGGTCACCCCGCCCGCGGACCCAGGGCGGAGGCACTGACGGACGGAAAACTCTGTTCGTCCTGTTTGAGGTGACATTCAGGGCGCCTATCGGGGGGCCGTGCGGCGACCCGACCAGGGGAGCCGCAATAATGCTGGGCGTGGCGACAGCATCCGCAATCTCAACGACGACGACAGCACACTCGTCCCGCAGGCCCGACCTGGTCAGCGTGGGGACGATCGTCTGGCTGTCCTCCGAGCTCATGTTCTTCGCGGCGCTGTTCGCGATGTACTTCACCATCCGGTCAGTGAGCATCGGCCGGGGCATGCCCTGGCCCGAGGCTCATCTGAACGTCCAGTTCTCGCTGGTCAACACGATCATCCTGGTCCTGTCGAGTGTGACCTGCCAGCTTGGCGTGTGGGCGGCCGAGAAGGGCCAGGTCGCCAAGCTGCGCTTCTGGTACATCGTCAGCTTCCTGATGGGCGCCGTGTTCGTCGGCGGCCAGCTGTACGAGTACAGCCAGCTGGTCCACGAGGGGCACACCCTGTCGCACTCCGCGTACGACTCGGTGTTCTTCCTGACCACGGGCTTCCACGGCCTTCACGTGACCGGTGGACTGATCGCGTTCCTGTTCATGCTGGGACGCACGTACGCCGCGAAGCGCTTCACCCGTGAGCAGGCGACCAGCGCCATCGTCGTGTCCTACTACTGGCACTTCGTCGACGTGGTCTGGATCGGCCTTTTCGTGACCATCTACGGCATTCACTAAGGAATCGGGGATCTCTGTGACTAGGATCACCGCTGGACGGCGGCATCCCCTCGCGAGATACGCCGTCCTGCTTCTGGCCCTCGGGCTGCTCGGAGGTCTCTACACCTTCGTGGCCTCGACGACGGGGCGCGCCGACGCCTCCATCGCGGCGGGCCGGGCCGACGACGTAGCCGAGGGCAAGAAGCTCTTCCAGCAGAGCTGCGCCAGCTGCCACGGCTTCAACGCCGAGGGCGGCGACCAGGCGCCGTCGCTGGTCGGCGTCGGCGCCGCGGCCGTCGACTTCCAGGTCAGCAGCGGGCGCATGCCGCTGGCCAAGCCCGAGGCCCAGGCGCCGCGCAAGCCGCCGCCGCCGTGGGTCAACGAGACGACCATCCGCCAGCTCTCGGCCTACATCCAGTCGCTGGGCGGCGGCCCCGCCGTCCCCGCGGCCGAGCAGGTCGACCCGGCCAAGGGCGACCCGGCCAAGGGCGGCGAGCTGTTCCGCGCGAACTGCATCCAGTGCCACAACTTCGTCGGTGCCGGAGGCGCCCTGACCCAGGGCAAGTACGCCCCGAACCTGACGGAGTCCACTCCGACGCAGATCTACGAGGCCATGATCACCGGCCCGCAGGCCATGCCGGTGTTCAACGACAGCATCATCACGCCCGAGCAGAAGCGGGACATGATCGCCTACATCACGGGCGTCCGCAGCCAGGTCGACCCGGGCGGCGCCGGTCTCGGCCGCATCGGCCCGGTCACCGAGGGTCTGACGGCCTGGATCGTCGGTCTCAGCCTGCTCGTCCTGGCCGCCATCTGGATCACCGCGAAGAAGCGACAGGCCAAATGACTGACAACAACCACGACATCGAACAGCCCGAGGGTCGCGTTCCCAAGCGCGTCATCGGCACTCCCTCGCCCGCCACGAGCGCGCCCGTGCTCGGCGTCGACGAGCGCCCCGGGGACCAGAGCGTCCCCGGGGTCGTCCCGCAGGCCGAGGCGACCGCGAGGAAGGGCGAGCGGATCGCCGCCCTCTGCTTCCTCCTGACCGCCCTCGCGGGCGTCGCCTTCATCGTCTCCTACGTGGTCTTCCAGGTCGGGGACATCGACTCGGCGCGCGCCTCCAACGTGGCCCTGGGCGGCTCGCTCGCCCTCGCGCTGCTGGCCATGGCCGCCGGCATGGTGGTCTGGGTCCGCCTGGTCATGCCGAAGTACAACATGGTCCAGGAACGCCACGAGATGGCCTCCGACGGCCCGACCCGCGAGTACGTCACCGAGACGTTCAAGCACGGCGTCGACGAGAGCGGCTTCGTCAAGCGCCCGATGCTGCGCCGTACGCTGCTGCTCGCCGCGGCCCCGCTGGGCCTCGCGCCGCTGGTCCTGCTGCGCGACCTCGGCCCCCGCTACAAGGACTTCCCCGCCAAGCTCCGGCACACCGTCTGGGGCGAGAAGACCAAGGACGGCAAGCCGCGCAGGCTCGTCGTCGAGGGCACCGGCGCGCCGATCCGCGCGGCGGACTTCAACTCCCCCGGCGGCATCCTCTCCGTGGTGCCCGAAGGGTACGAGCACGACCTGAACGCGCTGGCCAAGGCCACGCTGATCCTGCTCAAGTTCCGGCCGGAGGAGCTCAAGTCCGGCACGAACCTGAACTGGACGCACGACGGCATCGTGGCGTACTCGAAGATCTGCACGCACGTCGGCTGCCCCGCGGCCCTGTACGAGCAGACCACGCACCACATCCTCTGCCCGTGTCACCAGTCCACCTTCGACGCCGCCGACGGCGCCAAGGTGATCTTCGGCCCGGCGGCCCGGCCTCTGCCCCAGCTCCCCATCGACGTCGACGAGGAGGGCTTCCTCGTCGCCACGGCGGACTTCGCCGTCCCGCCCGGTCCCAGCTTCTGGGAGCGCGGGGACGCCGAGGCGAAGGTCCGTGAGAACGGAGGCCACGCGTGAGCACCACGACCGTCCCGAAGCCCATCGCGGGAACGAGCACGTTCCTCGACGACCGTCTGGGCGCCGGGAACTTCATGCGGCGCAACCTGAGGAAGATCTTCCCCGACCACTGGTCCTTCCTGCTGGGTGAGATCGCCCTCTACTCGTTCATCGTCCTGCTGCTGACCGGCACGTTCCTGACGTTCTTCTTCAAGCCCAGCATGGGCGAGGTCCCCTATGACGGCTCCTACGAGCCGCTCAAGGGCGTCATGATGTCCGAGGCGTACGCCTCGTCGCTGCACATCAGCTTCGACGTGCGCGGCGGCCTGCTGATGCGGCAGATGCACCACTGGGCGGCCCTGCTGTTCATCGGCGGCATGATGGTGCACGCGCTCCGTGTGTTCTTCACCGGTGCGTACCGCAAGCCGCGCGAGCTGAACTGGCTGATCGGCGTCGGCCTGCTGACGCTGGCCCTGCTGGAGGGCCTGACCGGCTACTCCCTCCCCGACGACCTGCTCTCCGGCGCCGGTCTGCGGATCACCGAGGGCGTGGCGATCTCGCTGCCGCTGGTCGGCACCTGGATCACGTTCTTCCTCTTCGGCGGCGAGTACCCCGGCGAGGACGTGATCTCCCGGTTCTACTCGCTGCACATCCTGCTCATCCCGGGCATCCTCCTGGCGCTCATCTCCGCCCACATGATCCTGATGTGGGTGCAGAAGCACACCCAGATGCCGGGCAAGGGCCGGACGAACGAGAACGTCGTCGGCGCGCCGTTCTACCCCGCCTTCATGGTCAAGGCCGGCGCCTACTTCATGTTCACCTTCGGCGTCATCGCGCTGCTGGGCGCCTTCGCCCAGATCAACCCGATCTGGCTGTTCGGCCCCTACACCCCGGCGGACATCTCGGCCGGCTCGCAGCCCGACTTCTACATGGGCTTCCTGGAGGGCTCGCTCCGCCTGATGCCCGCGTGGGAGATCAACGTCGCCGGGTTCACCCTGCCGATGAGCGTGCTGATCCCGGCGCTGGTCCCGATGGGGATCATCATGACGGGCCTGGCGCTGTACCCGTTCATCGAACAGTGGGTCACCGGCGACCGGCACGAGCACCACATCGCCGACCGGCCCCGCAACAACCCGCACCGCACCTCGATCGGCATGGCGGCGGTCACCTTCTACGGCGTCCTGTGGCTGCTGGGCGCCAACGACGAGCTGGCCGCGTTCTTCCACGTCTCGCTGAACGCGACCACCTACACCGGCCGGGTACTGATCTTCCTCGGCCCGGCGATCGCCTACTACGTCACCTACCGGATCTGCCTCGGCCTGCAGCGCGCCGACGCCGCGGTCATCGGGCACGGCGTGGAGTCGGGCGTCATCAAGCGCCTGCCCACCGGTGAGTACATCGAGGTCCACGTCCCGCCGAACCCGGTCATCGAGGCCCACGTGCGCGGCAAGGCCGCGGTCCCGGTGCTCCCGGGCGCGGACGGCGACGGCGGCGGCGAGCGCGACGGCGTGCCGCCCAGGCAGCTGCGCGGCCCGCTCGGCAGGCTCCGCGTCAAGATGAGCCGGGCCTACGGCGGCGAGAAGATCCCGCTGGAGGACGGTCACGGTCACGGCGACGAGCACGCCGCGATCGAGCCGGGCGAGGACAGGTCCCTCACCCACTGATCCACCGCTGATCCGCCACGGGGAAGGGCCCGGACACCGCCACGGTGTCCGGGCCCTTCCTCCGTCTCCACACGGCCCCTCAGGGCTTCGTACGGCCTCACCGGCCAATGACCCCTGAGCTGGGGCGACGACGTCCGTACGGCCCGCTCAGGGCCTTTCGGAGGCGGTCACAGCTCCTCGGTGACGAAGTGCTTGGTGCTGCTCCACTTCAGCCAGTCCTTCCAGCTCTCCTGCCACTGCCCCCAGCCGTTGGTGGGCTCCAGCGGGCGCGGCGAGCCGGTGATGATGATCGGGTCGCCGATCAGCGTGTTGTCGAGGAACCATTTGGCGTCCGCCGGGCTGACGTTGACGCAGCCGTGGCTGACGTTGGAGTTGCCCTGCGAGCCGACCGACCAGGGCGCGGCATGGACGTACTCGCCGCTGTTGGAGATCCGCACGGTGTCGTAGACGGTCATCTGGTAGTAGCCCGACTCGCCGGGACCGATCCCGGGCGAGGTCATGACCGTGACGTTCTCGCGCGACATGGCCAGGTGGATGCCGTTGGTCGTGTAGTACTTCCACGCGCCGCCCTGGCCGGCGCTCATCGGCATCACCCGCACCTTCCTCCCGTCGCGCCTGACGGTCAGGTAGTGGGTGTCGGTGCTGCCCCGGGTGATCTGCGAGCGGCCGACCTTGAAGTCCAGCGTGAGGTTCCGCTTGCCGTACAGGCCGTCGCCGCCGCGGACCCCGGCGAGGCGGGCCTCCAGCCTGACCTTGGTGTGGGCCGGCCAGAAGGTCTTCGGGCGGAAGTGCACGGTCTTGTCGTCGAACCAGTGCCAGGCGCCGGAGACCGGCTTGGAGGCTGTGACCAGCAGGTTCCGCTCGACCGAGACGCGGTCGGTGATCGGTTTGTCGAAGGTGAGCATGATCGGCATGCCGACGCCGACGGTCAGCCCGGTGTCGTCCCTGTTCGGCTGGACGCTCTCGATCGAGAAGGTCTCCCGGGCCTTGACCGTGGTGAAGGAGCTGGTGGTCTGGGTGAGCTTGCCGTCGGGGTTCACCGCGGTCACCGTGACCCGGTAGGAGGTCCCCGGCGGGATCGTGCCCCAGCTGTGCCAGCGGGTGCCGTCGGCGCTCATCGCGCCCGCCAGGGGGCCCTTGCGACCCGTGACGGTGACGTTCTTCAGGGTGCCGTCGCGGGCGGAGACCAGGACGGTCGCGTCGGTCGGCACGTTGAGGGCCCCGTTGAGAGGGCTCACGGCGACGGCGGCGTCGGCGCGCGGCGTGGCGCCCGGCGTGCCCGCCGTCCGGGTGGAGGTGGTGTCCGAGCAGGAGGAGGCCGCCAGCGCCAGGGCCAGCAGGCTCACCCCCCATATCGGACCACGGATCGCCTGCCGCACATGAACTCCCTGTCCCGGTACTGAACCACTAATTCAGTTATTACCCGGAGTAAGGGGATCACTACGGAGGACATCCGGCTTGTGCAGCTAACAAACGCCAAAAAGCGGACCACGGAAACTTTCCGTGGTCCGCTTTCGGATGTCCCGCGGGGCCCTCGCCGCGGCGGGGACCCCGTGAGGGCGGAGACCGGCGGGGCCGGTCAGTGGGAGAAGTGCCCCCGGTAGTACTCGAAGACGAAGCCGATCATGCTCATGATGACCGCGAAGACGCCGATCATGAACAGCCACCAGCCGATGACCAGGCCGACCGCGGTGAGCGCGACGGCCAGGCAGACGAACAGCGGCCACCAGCTGTGCGGGCTGAAGAAGCCCAGCTCCCCGGCGCCGTCGGCGATCTCGCCCTGCTTGTCGTCCTCGGGCTGGTCGCCGATGCGGCGGGCGGTGTACATCAGGTAGTAGCCGATCATGAAGGCGAAGCCGACCGAGATGGCCATCGCCGTCGTGCCGACCGGCTCCTTGGACCAGTACCAGTAGACGACGTCCACCGCGGCGAAGAAGACGCCGCAGAGGATGAACAACCAGCCCTGAACCTTCATCGGGCGTCCTCCAGCTCACGAGGCGCGGTCACGTGCGGGTACTTGAGGTCGAACGCCGGACGCTCGGAGCGGATGCGCGGCAGCGAGGTGAAGTTGTGCCGCGGCGGCGGGCAGGAGGTCGCCCACTCCAGGGAGTTGCCGTAACCCCACGGGTCGTCCACCGTGACCTTCGGCGCGTACTTGGCCGTCTTCCAGACGTTGTAGAGGAACGGCAGCGTGGAGGCGCCGAGGATGAAGGCTCCGACCGAGGAGATCATGTTCAGGTCGGTGAAGCCGTCGATCGGGCTGTAGTCGGCGTAGCGGCGCGGGAAGCCCTCGGCGCCCAGCCAGTGCTGCACCAGGAAGGTGGTGTGGAAGCCGATGAACAGCGTCCAGAAGTGCCACTTGCCCAGCCGGTCGTCCAGCATCTTGCCGGTGAACTTCGGCCACCAGAAGTAGAAGCCGGAGAACATCGCGAAGACCACGGTGCCGAAGACGACGTAGTGGAAGTGCGCCACCACGAAGTAGGAGTCCGAGACCTGGAAGTCCAGCGGCGGCGAGGCGAGGATGACGCCGGTCAGACCGCCGAAGAGGAAGGTGACCAGGAAGCCGACCGCGAACAGCATCGGCGACTCGAACGACAGGTGGCCCCGCCACATGGTGCCGATCCAGTTGAAGAACTTCACCCCGGTGGGGACCGCGATGAGGAACGTCATGAACGAGAAGAACGGCAGCAGCACCTGGCCGGTCGGGAACATGTGGTGCGCCCACACGGTGATCGACAGGCCGGCGATGACGATGGTCGCGCCGACCAGGCCGATGTAGCCGAACAGCGGCTTGCGGCTGAAGACCGGGATGACCTCGGTCACGATGCCGAAGAACGGCAGCGCGATGATGTACACCTCGGGATGGCCGAAGAACCAGAACAGGTGCTGCCACAGGATCGGCCCACCGGTCTCGGAGGCGAAGATCTGCGCGCCGAGCTTGCGGTCGGCCTCCAGGGCCAGCAGGGCGGCGGCGAGCACCGGGAAGGCCATCAGCACCAGGATCGAGGTGAGGAGGATGTTCCAGGTGAACAGCGGCATGCGGAACATGGTCATGCCGGGGGCGCGCATGGTGACGATCGTGGTGATGAAGTTCACCGCGCCGAGGATCGTGCCCAGACCGGAGATGGCCAGGCCGCAGATCCACAGGTCGCCGCCGACGCCGGGCGAGCTGATCGCGTTCGACAGCGGGGTGTAGGCGAACCAGCCGAAGTCGGCGGCGCCGCCAGGGGTGAGGAAGCCCGACAGGGCGATGAGGCTGCCGAAGGTGAACAGCCAGTAGCTCACCATGTTCAGCCGGGGGAAGGCCACGTCGGGCGCGCCGATCTGCAGCGGCATCAGCTCGTTGGCGAATCCGGCGAACAGCGGCGTGGCGAACATGAGCAGCATCACCGTGCCGTGCATGGTGAACAGCTGGTTGAACTGCTCGTTGGTGGTGACCTGCAGACCCGGCTGAGCCAGCTCCGCCCGCATGATCAGCGCCATCACGCCGCCGATCAGGAAGAACGCGAACGAAGTGATCAGATAGAGGTGCCCAATGATCTTGTGATCGGTGGAGGACAACCACTTCGCGATGACGGAGCCCTTGCGGTCCGGCACCGGGACGGAGGTGAGGGGTTCGTTAAGTGCGGTCACTGGGCACCCGCCTGACTAGCGACGTACTGGTCGAACTCGGCCTGGGGGACGAGCTTCACCGAGAAGAGCATGCGACTGTGGTCCACACCGCACAGCTCGGCGCAACGGCCGGCGTAGACGGCGGGCTTGTTCAGCGTGTCGACCTCGAACTTGTTGTCCACGCCCGGGATCACGTCACGCTTGAAGTGGAAGGCCGGCACCCAGAAGGAGTGGATGACGTCCGGCGAGTGCAGGTCGAACTCGACCTTCTTGTCCACCGGGAGCACCAGCTGGGGGCCCTTGGTGTAGTCGGCGACCGGCCGGCCGACGACCTCCACCTGCTTGCCGTTGTAGTCGGTGGTGAAGCGCCAGCTCCACTGGAACGCCTCGACCTTCACCTTCACGTCGGGCTTGCCGGACATCTGGTCGATGTAGGTCTCGTCCCGGGCGGTGAAGTAGAAGAACACGCCGACCATGATGATCGGGACCACCGTGTAGAGGATCTCGATCGGGAGGTTGTAGCGGACCTGGGGAGGCAGCTCCTCCTTCGAGTTCTTCCTCTTGCGGTGGAAGGCCGCGGACCACAGGATCAGGCCCCACACGACCACACCGGTGGCGAGAGCGGCGATCCAGGATCCGTTCCACAGACTCTGGACCGTTTCGGCCTGCTTGGTGATGCCGACGGGCATGCCGGCGCGCTTCCACTCATCGGCACTGCACGCCGTCACGGAAACCAGCAGCAGCGCCAGAGCGGCAGCGCGTGGCACCCGGCGGCGGGCCAACGGACGCCGTGCAGAACGGCGGGTCGGACTCACGGATCGCCTACCCCACAGATGAAGCCCAGAAGTCACTCCTGGGCGGTCGTTTGTTCGTATTAACAACTCGTAGTTCACAGCTTCACGCTGGGGGACACATTAGCGCGGACTCACCTCGCCCCCCCGCGCAGCCCCCGGTTCCACCGGGCGGTGCGACGATTGAGGAATGGCGTACTTCGACGCGGCCTCCACCGAACCGCTGCACCCCCAGGCGCGCGAGGCGCTGATCGCGGCGCTCGACGCCGGCTGGGCCGACCCGGCGCGGCTGTACGGCTCAGCCCGCCGCGCAAGGATGTTACTGGAACAGGCGCGCGCCGAGGTCGCCGAGGCGATCGGCGCCCGGCCCGACGAGGTCTCCTTCACCGCCTCCGGCACCCAGGCGGCGCATCTGGGCGTGCTCGGCGCGCTGTCCGGCCGCCGCAGGGCGGGCCGCCGCCTGGTGGTCTCCGCGGTGGAGCACTCCGCGGTGCTGCACGCCGCCGCGCTGCACGAGCGCGACGGCGGAACCGTCGAGACGGTCGGCGTGAACCGGGCGGGCGCGGTCGATCCGGCCGCCTTCGCCTCGGCCGTCGGCGCCGGGGACACCGCCCTGGCCTGCCTGCAGAGCGCCAACCACGAGGTGGGAACCTCACAACCGGTGGCCGAGGCCGCCGCGGCGTGCGCCGAGGCGGGCGTGCCGCTGCTGGTGGACGCCGCGCAGACCGTCGGCCGGATGCCGGTGCCGGCCGGCTGGTCGGTGCTGACCGCGAGCGCGCACAAGTGGGGCGGCCCGGCCGGGGTCGGGGTGCTGGCGGTCCGCAAGGGCGTCCGGTGGCGTTCCCCGCTGCCGGAGGACGACCGGGAGCGGCGGCGGGTCCCGGGTTTCGAGAACGTGCCGGCGATCATCGCCGCGGGCGTCGCGCTGCGGGCCGCCGCCGCCGACGCGGCCCGGGAGTCGGCCCGCCTCTCCGCGCTCGTGGACCGGATCAGGAGCGAGGTGCCGAGGATCGTGCCGGACGTCGAGGTCATCGGCGACCCCGTGGCCCGCGCCCCGCACATCGTCACCTTTTCGTGTCTTTACGTGGACGGCGAGGCACTGTTGACAGAGTTGGATAGGGCGGGGTTCGCCGTGTCGTCCGGCAGTTCGTGTACGGCGAGCACGCTTCGCCCGTCGCATGTCCTGGAGGCCATGGGGGTGCTGACACACGGGAACCTCCGGGTGTCGCTGCCCCGGGGGGCCTCCGCGGCGGACGTCGACCGCTTCCTCGCCGTCCTGCCGGACGTGGTGAAGAGGATCCGCGAGGAAGCGGGGATGCAGCCGTGACCGACCATTCTTCGGGGAGTGAAGTTGCCATGACGGCCGGCCAGACGACCACGGAGGGGGCCGGGCAGACCCCGGCGCTGACCATCGACGCGCTGGGCAAGAAGTGCCCGATTCCGATCATCATGCTCGCCCAGCAGATCAACGACGTCCCGCGTGAGGCGATCGTGTCGGTCCTCGCCGACGATCCCGCGGCGTTCACCGACATCCCGGCCTGGTGCCGGCTCAAGTCGCACCACCACGTGGCCAGCCACGAGCTTCCCACGGGCGGCTGGGCCATCCACGTGCGGCGCAACTACTGAGCCGCCCGGCCCGGCACGGGCCGTCCGCCGCCGTGCCGTACACCCGCCGGGCCGTACTGCACGCCGGGCCCCGTCCGCGGATCACCCCGCCCGCCACGGGGTGATCCGCGAGGCAGGCGCTAGGTGCTGTTTTGTGGATCTTTACGCCTACTGCGGTCGGTCAGGCGGCCCCTCGCCGCGTTGTCGTCGTCACCCATAGCTCCGCTATGGCCTCCTCCTCCGCCTTGCGAGGAACCACCTGACCGATCCTCGCCACGGCGAAGATCCACAAAACAGCACCTAGGGGTGGTGGCAGCGCACGTGGCTGGAGATCTCGTCGGCGGCCTCGGAGCCGTAGGCGGCGGCGAAGCGGTCGAGGAAGACCCGCTGGCCGAGGCGGTACTCCTGCCCGCCGACGTGCTCCAGGACGTGGGTGGCGGTGAGGTTGCCGAGCTGGCCGCAGCGCTCCAGGGACAGACCCCAGGCCAGGCCGGCCAGGAATCCGGCGCGGAAGCCGTCGCCGACGCCGGTGGGGTCGGCCTTGCCCAGCTCGGGAACGGCGGGGACGTGCAGGACCGGCTCGCCCCTGCGCTCGATCGCGACGCCCTTGGGGCCGAGCGTGGTGACGCGGACCTCGACGCGGTCGAGGACCTCGTCGGCGGACAGCCCGGTCTTCTGCTCGATCATGCCCTTCTCGTAGTCGTTGCTGAACAGGTAGGCGGCGCCGTCCAGCAGCGGGCGGATGTCGTCGCCGGACATGCGGGCGATCTGCTGGGAGAAGTCCGCGGCGAAGGGGATGCCGCGCCGGCGGGCCTCCTCGGTGTGCCGCAGCATCGCCTCGGGGTCGTTCGGGCCGACCAGGACGAGGTCGAGGCCGCCGAGCCGCTCGCCGATCGGGCCGAGCTCGATCAGCCGGGCCTCGGCCATCGCGCCGGTGTAGAACGAGGCGATCTGGTTGTGGTCGTCGTCGGTGGTGCACAGGAACCGGGCCGTGTGGTGCAGCTCGGAGGTGTGCACGGAGTCACAGTCGACGCCGTGCCGCTCCAGCCAGGACCGGTAGTCGGCGAAGTCGGCGCCGACCGCGCCGACGAGGACGGGCCGAAGGCCGAGGCACCCCATGCCGAAGGCGATGTTGGCCGCGCAGCCGCCACGGCGGATCTGCAGGTCGTCCACGAGGAACGACAGGGACACCCGGTCGAGCTGGCCGGCGATCAGCTGGTCGCTGAAACGCCCCGGGAAGGTCATCAGATGGTCGGTCGCGATGGAACCGGTGACGGCGATGCGCACGGGGTTCTTCTCCTCGTTGTCGGCATCAGGAAGATGGTCGTGGGGGCGGGCCGTACAGGCGTGCGGACACCCTGACATCGGGCATGCGGACACCCTGACATCAGGCGTGCGGACACACGACTTCGGGCATGTGAACACACTGACATCAAGCGTGCGGACACACGACTTCAAGCATGCGGACACACGACGGCCCCGCCGGGTGGGTCAGCTCACCCGGCGGGGCCATCGTATTGCGACTAGTTGAAAGAGTCGCCGCAGGCGCACGAACCCGTGGCGTTGGGGTTGTCGATCGTGAAGCCCTGCTTCTCAATCGTGTCGACGAAGTCGATCGTCGCGCCCATGAGGTAGGGGGCGCTCATCCGGTCGGTGACCACACCGACCCCGTTGAAGTCGGAGACGACGTCGCCGTCCATCGAACGGTCGTCGAAGAAGAGCTGGTAGCGCAGGCCGGAACAGCCGCCGGGCTGCACGGCCACGCGCAGCTGGAGCCCCTCCTCGCCCTGCTGCTCCAGCAGGCTCTTGACCTTGGCGGCGGCGGCGTCACTGAGGATCAGGCCCTGCGCCGTGGTCTCGCTGCTCTCAACCGACATGTTGGTGACTCCCGCGTCTACGTCAACCGCCCGTTCGAGACGGTTGTCTGTTTCTGACGTCCTACTAAGACGCTACCAACACCCGCGCGGGCCTACACATTCCTGCGGGCCCGCCCTCCCGGCGCCGGCGCGCCGTGAACGGGCTCGCCGGCCCGCGCGAACCCTCCCCCGCACGGCCGCGACACCGCCGCGACACCGCGGAGATACGGCCGCGACATGGCCGCCACGCGGCCCGGCCGGTCGCCGTGACCCCGGGCCCGCCGGGGACCCCACCCGTACGGCCATGCCCCCTCCGATCAGGACGTTCACCCCGATCGGCTCCCCCGGGAACAAAAACCCCCGGCCGTGTGTCATCATTAGTCGTCACTTCGACGATAAGGGGGTGGTGGTCGTGACGACCACCGAGACCGGCCTTCCGCTCTTCGTCCTCGGCAGGGAAACCGACCCGCACAGCGAGCGCGGTGTCGACTGCCCCGGCGAGCTGCCGCCCGCGTCCGACCCGGCGCTGGTGGAGCGGGCCCGCCGGGCCAAGGCCGCGCTGGGCGAGCGGGTCTTCGTGCTGGGCCACCACTACCAGCGTGACGAGGTCATCCAGTTCGCCGACGTGACCGGCGACTCGTTCAAGCTGGCCCGCGAGGCCGCGGCCCGGCCCGGCGCCGAGTACATCGTCTTCTGCGGCGTCCACTTCATGGCCGAGTCGGCCGACATCCTCACCTCCGACGCGCAGCAGGTCGTCCTACCCGACCTCGCCGCCGGCTGCTCCATGGCCGACATGGCCACCTTCGACCAGGTCGAGGAGTGCTGGGAGGCGCTGCAGGACGCCGGGATCGCCGACGTCACCGTCCCGGTCACCTACATGAACTCCAGCGCCGACATCAAGGCGTTCTGCGGGCGCAACGGCGGCGCCGTCTGCACCTCCTCCAACGCCCGGCGCGCCCTCGACTGGGCCTTCTCCCGGGGGGAGAAGGTGCTCTTCCTGCCCGACCAGCACCTGGGGCGCAACACCGCGGTGCTGGAGATGGGCCTGTCCCTGGACGACTGCGTCGTCTACAACCCGCACCGGCCGAACGGCGGGCTGACCGCCGAGCAGCTCGCGAACGCCAAGATGATCCTGTGGAAGGGGCACTGCTCGGTGCACGGCCGCTTCAGCGCGCAGTGCGTCGACGACGTCCGGGAGCGCATCCCCGGCGTCAACGTGCTGGTCCACCCCGAGTGCCGCCACGAGGTGGTCACCAAGGCCGACCACGTCGGCTCCACCGAGCACATCATCGAGACGCTGCGGCGGGCGCCCGCGGGGTCCTCCTGGGCCGTGGGCACCGAGCTGAACCTGGTGAAGAGGCTCGCCCGGATGTTCCCCGACAAGAACGTCACGTTCCTCGACCGGACCGTCTGCTACTGCTCGACGATGAACCGGATCGACCTGCCGCACCTGGTGTGGGCTCTGGAGTCGCTCGCCGCCGGTCAGGTCGTCAACCAGATCACGGTCGACGACGACACCGCGCACTGGGCGAAGGTCGCCCTCGACCGGATGCTCGCACTGCCCTGACGGTCCCCGGGGCCGCTTCCCCGGGTCGCCGGGGACCCCGGATCACGCGATCGGCGCGACCGCGCACCGCTTTCCCGAGGCCACCGGGTCCACCAGGTCCACCAGGTCCACCAGGTCCACCGGGGACGGTGAACGCCACGACGCCCCCGCCGCCGCTTCCCGGGCGGCGGGGGCCGCGGCTAGAGCACCATCGAGTAGACCACCTGGACGTGCACGGAGACGTTCTGCTGCCCCGGGCTGATCGAGCTGCGGTCGGCGACCCCGGCGGCGGCGAACATGATGGGCCGCGGCGGCGTGACGTCCTGCTCCCTGATCGTGATGACGTCGCCGAGCGTGCCGCCGGCCAGTCCCGCGTACTGCTGGGCGCGGGCCTTGGCGTCGGCGAACGCCCGGTTCCGGGCGGCCCGCAGCGCGGCGCCGTTGTCGGAGAGCTCGAAGGAGACGCCGTTCAGCCGGGCCTCGGGCCCGACGGAGACGATCGTGTCCACCACCTTGTCGGCGTTGTCGAGGTCGCGCACCACGACCTCGACGCCCTGCGCCGCCCGGTACCCGGCGATCTTCGGGTAGTCGTCGTACACCGGGGCGAGGGACAGCTCGGTGGTCCGCAGATCCTTGGGGTCGACGCCCGCGTCGAGCAGCGCCTGGGTGAGCTTGGCGGCGGCCTGGCGGGCCTCGGAGAACGCCTGTCCCGGCGTGTCGGCGCGCACCTCGACGCCGGCGTTCAGCCGCATGACGTCCGGGGTGACGAGCAGTTCGCCCTCCCCCGTGACCGTGACCTTCGGAGGGTAGTCGTCCGCCGTCGCCCGCGCCGTTCCGGGTGCGGTCGCGGCTCCGGCGCCGGGGTCGGTGCCGGCCAGGGCCGTGCCGCACATGCCCGCGGTGGCGATCGCGGCCGCCGTCGCGGCGACGGCCAGGGCGTGAGATATCTTGATCATGAAGTCATGGCACCACGGGGCGGTGGGCCCGCCGGGGAGCCCGCCGCGTGCCCTGTCATGTCTTGAGGAGCAGATTACGGCGCGTTCCCGTCGTCCGGCCGGCGCGCCGTGACGCCGCGAGGAACCCAGCGCGCCATGACTCCGCCGGAGGCTCCGTACGCCGCGGCCCCCACCCGGAGACCCCCGTTCGGCCGGGCGCCGCTAAAGGCCCGGTGCGCCCCAGAGGGGGAACCAGCGGTCGAGATCGGGCTCGATGGGCAGCTCGTCATCCAGGGCGGCGCGCACCTGGAGTTCCAGTGCGCTGTCGCGGTGCTGCCCCGACAGGGGCGCGAACGGGTAGAAGGTGCCCCGCTTGTACAGGTAGACCAGCGCCAGGCCCCGGCCGGTCGGAGCGGAGAAGCTGACCAGCGAGCACAGCAGGGACGGGCCGAACCCGGCCGACTCCAGGGAGGAGTTGACCGCGTGCAGGCCGGTGACCAGCTCGCCGAGCCCGTCGGGCGAATGGCGCATGAACAGCCAGGTGTAGCCGTAGGGGTCCTGGGTCTCCTCGACCGGCGGGCCGTCCCCGGCGGCGAGCAGGTCCACGACGTCCTCCTGCAGCCGGTTGAACGCCTCGCCCTCGGCCGAGCGGAAGCAGACCGACCCGTTCCCGGTCGGAGCCAGGCCGGTCGCCGCCTGCAGCGTCACCGCCGCCGACGGCAGCGCGAACAGTGCGTCCAGGTCGGGCTGCGCCGGCTCCGTACGGCCCAGCATCGCGTCCCACCAGCGTTTCACCACGTCACGCCCCCCTGCCCAGTTCGGCGGAGATCCTGCCGAGCTGCTCCAGCCGCCGGTCCAGCGGCGGGTGGGTGGCCAGCAGGGCGGCCATGGCCGTGCGCCCCGACACCGCGGGGGCGAAGAAGAACGCGTTGAACGGCTCGGCCTCCCGCAGGTCGCGGGTCGGGATGCGGGCCATGTCCCCGCTGATCTTGGTGAGCGCGCTCGCCAGCGTCGAGGGGCGGCCGGTCAGCAGCGCGCCGGCCCGGTCGGCCGCCAGCTCGCGGTAGCGCGACAGCGCGCGGATCAGCAGGAAGCTGACCGCGTACACCACGACCGACACCAGCAGGATGATCAGCCCGACCGGCGGGCCTCCCCGGTCGTCGCGGGCGCGCCCGCCCAGGCCGCTGTAGAGGGCGAGGCGGGTCATCAGCCCGGCGACCACCCCGAGGAAGGAGGCGATCGTCATGACGGCGACGTCCCGGTGGGCCACGTGGGACATCTCGTGGGCGAGGACGCCCTCCAGCTCCGGCTCGTCCAGCCGGCGCATCAGGCCGGTCGTCACGCAGACCACCGAGGTGCGCTGGTTGCGGCCGGTGGCGAACGCGTTCGGGACGTCCGAGTCGGCGATCGCCACCCGCGGCTTCGGCATGTCGGCCAGCGCGCACAGGCGGTCGACCAGGGCGTGCAGGGCGGGGGCCTCCCGTGGTTCGACCACCCGCCCGTGCATGGCGAACAGGGCGATGCGGTCGGAGGCGAAGAACTGCACCAGCAGGATGCCGCCCGCGATGAGCAGCACCACGACCGCCCGGACGCCCAAGGAGATCAGCACGCCCACGAACACGACGTACAGCAGCCCGAGCAGGAACATGGTCAGGACCATGCGCCTGGTCAGGCCCCTATCTCGGACAAATCGGGTGTGTGCTGACGTCATATGGACAAACTAACCGGGAATCAGCCCCTCATCCCCGAGCATCTCCCGCACTTCGTCCATGGAAGCGTCGGCCGGAGGCAAAATCAGCTCCGAGGACTCCAGGCTGTCGTCCGGCAGCGGCTTGCCCACGTGGCGGATCTTGTCGAGCAGGTCGTGCAGGCAGCCCCGGAAGGCGCCCTCGTCACCGGACTCGATCGCGGCCTCCAGCCGGCCGTCGAGCGCGTTGAGGACCTCGAGGTCCTCGGGGGCGATCTGGATCTGCCCCTCGCCCATGATGCGGACGATCATCGGCCCTCCCCCGGCTGGCCGTACTCCTGGGTCGGCTGCCCGTACGGCTGCTGCTGCGGCTGCGCGGGCGGCTGCTGGGGGGCCTGCTGATGCTGCTGCTGCTGGGGAGCCTGCTGGTGGGAGGGGGCGTGGCCCTGCTGGGCCGGGCCGGGCTCGATCGCGCCCTGCGGCGCCGGGGCCTGTCCCAGCTCGGCCTTCATCCGGGCGAGCTCCAGCTCCACGTCGCGGCCGCCGCCCATGCGGTCGAGCTCGGCCTGGATGTCGTCGCCGCGCTGGCCGCTGAAGTCGTCGAGCGCGCCGCTGGCGAGCAGCTCGTCGATGGCGCCCGCGCGGGCCTGCATCGAGGCGGTCTTGTCCTCGGCCCGCTGGATCGCCAGGCCGACGTCGCCCATCTCCTCGGAGATGCCGGAGAACGCCTCGTTGATCCGCGTCTGCGCCTCGGCCGCGGTGTAGGTGGCCTTGATGGTCTCCTTGCGGGTGCGGAAGGAGTCGACCTTGGCCTGCAGGCGGTGGGAGGCCGTGGTGAGCTTCTCCTCCTCACCCTGGAGGTTGTCGTGCTGGACCCGCAGGTCGGCGATCTGCGTCTGCAGGGCACCGCGGCGGGTCAGCGCCTCGCGCGCCAGGTCCTCGCGGCCCACGCTGAGCGCCTTGCGGCCCTGGTCCTCAAGCTTGCGGGACTGGGCCTCGATCTGGTTGATCTGCAGTTCCACCCGCTTGCGCGAGGTCGCGACATCGGCGACCCCCCGGCGCACCTTCTGCAACAACTCCAACTGCCGCTGGTAGGAGTAGTCGAGGGTCTCGCGCGGATCCTCCATCTTGTCCAAGGCGTTGTTCGCCTTGGACCTGAAGATCATGGAAAGTCTCTTCATCACGCTCATGCGCGTCGGCCGTCCCCTTCTTCAAATGCGCTATCGGGTCTCCCGGGTGATCTCCGGCCCCCCGGGAGAACAACCGGAGGCCACCTAGGTTCACCCTACGCATAACGTACGGGGGCGTCACTAAGTTGCAGTCCCGGTAGGCTGGCGATGTGTTCCGACGTACCCAGACCACCGCGGACGACTCCCCCGCCTCCGCCTCCGATCCTAAGCCTGCGGGCAAGGGGCGTCCCACACCCAAGCGCCGCGACGCCGAGGGCCGCCGCCGCCAGCCGGTGACCGCCCCCAAGGACCGCAAAGAGGCCTACCGCCAGCTCCGCGAGCGCCAGGCCAAGGAGCGCGTCAAGGCGCGCGAGGGCATGCTGCGCGGCGAGGAGCGTTACCTCCCCGCCCGCGACCAGGGCCCGGTCCGCAAGTTCGCCCGCGACTGGGTCGACTCCCGCCGCCTCGTCAGCCAGTACTTCCTGCCGTTCATGGTGGTGGTCCTGCTGATCACCTGGATCCCCTTCCCGGACCAGGACTTCCGCACCGCCGTCAACATCGCCGTCGTCACGATCGGCTGGCCGATCATGATGGTCGGCGTGGTGCTGGCCTCGGTCTGGGTGGCCTGGCGGGTCAAGAAGCTCGCGGCGGAGAAGTACCCCGGCGAGAACGTCCGGGGTGTCGGCTTCTACGCCGCCATGCGCGCGCTGCAGATCCGCAAGCTGCGCTTCCCGCCGCCCACCGTCCTGCCCGGCGGCAGGCCCGTCCCGCCGAAGAAGTAGCGCCCCGGGGGCGACGGTCCATCCCCGGAAGCCGGCGACCACGGCCCCGCCCTCCTCATCCGGGACACCATCGGCGAAGTAGATCGAAAAGCAGCGGCCCCATGATCACATCCGTGATCATGGGGCCGCTTTCGTTGTTCCCGCTCGGGGATGGAGTCGTGGGTGGCGCTGCGTTCGGCCGGTGCGGACCGGATCCCGGCCGCCGCTCTGGCGGTGGCCCGGGCGGCTTTCCCGCAAGGGAGCCCGGCGATTCGTATACGGGATGCGTTGGGCGTCCTGTTCGAGGACGCGGACTTCGCTGCGGCCTTCTCCACCCGCGATCGCCTGATCACGGGATCGCTTGAACAGAGCCTGCTCGAATCGCGCCGCGACCACGGCCGGGGGACGATCCTCGTACCCGCGTGCGGTCCGGTCCGCCGGCAGACCGGGCCGCTGTCGCCGCCTCTGGGCAAGCCCGCGCCGGTGACCTCGCGGTGCGGTGTGAAGACGGCTCGCCAACCGAGCAACGGGCGATACACGGGCCGGCGACCGGCGGCCTACCGTGCTGAGCATGGAGCGGACCGACAGGGCGGTTGTGATCGGCGCGAGCATCGGCGGGCTGCTGGCCGCCCGCGCGCTCAGCGAGACCCATGCCGAGGTCACGGTGGTGGACCGTGACGTGCTGCCCGAGGAGGCGGCGAGCCGTCGCGGCGTGCCGCAGGGCCGGCAGCTCCACGTCCTGCTGGCCCGCGGCAGGGAGGCGTTCGACGAGCTGTTCCCCGGCCTGACGGAGGAGCTGGCCGCCATGGGCGCCCCCCTGATCGACCTTCAGGAGCAGGTCCACTGGTACAACGACGGCTACCGGATGCGCCGGGTGCCCTCCCCCCTGGTGGCGTTCGGAATCAGCAGGCCGCTCCTCGAACACGTGGTGCGGGCCCGGGTGGCGGCGCTGCCCGGCGTGAACCTGGTCGCCGGGTGCGAGGTGACCGGCCTCGTCGCGGCGCCCGGCTCCGGACGGGTCACAGGCGTGCGAGTGCGGCCCCGCGCCGGGGACGCGGCGTCGGCCGCGGAGTCGGTCATCCACGCCGACCTGGTCGTGGACGCCGGAGGGCGCGGCTCCCGAAGCCCGGTCTGGCTGCAGGAGCTGGGCTACGCGCCCGCCGCGCAGGAGCAGGTGCGCGTCGGCATCACCTATGTGACCCGCACCTACCGGCGGGAGCCGCACCATCTCGGCGATCTGCTGGGCGCCTTCACCAACGCCACCCCGGAGCTGCCGCGCGCGGGGATCGTGGCCGCGCAGGAGAACGGCACGTTCGCCGTCGTCCTGTCCGGCATGCTGGGTGAGGAGCCGCCCACCGACGACGAGGGCATGGCGCGGTACGCCGCGACGCTCACCGCGCCGCAGATCGCCGAGGTCGTGCGGTCGGCGGTGCCGCTGAGCGCGCCGGTGCGGATGCGCTACCCGGCCAGCGTGCGGCGGCGCTACGAGCGGCTGCGGCGCTTCCCCGACGGCTACCTCGTGATGGCCGACGCCCTGTGCAGCTTCAACCCCGTCTACGGGCAGGGGATGACGGTCGCCGCGCTTGAGGCGCTGCTGCTGCGCCGCCTGCTCACCCGCGGGGCCGACGGCCTGGCGCGGCGGTTCTTCCGCGGCGCGGCCAGGATCATCGACGCCCCCTGGTCGATCTCGGTGGGGACCGACCTGCGGTTCCCGGGGGTCGAGGGGCGGCGCACGGCGACGGTCCGCTTCGTCAACGCCTACGTCAACCGGGTGCACGCCGCCGCGACCACCGACCCCGTGGTGGGGGCGGCGTTCCTGCGCGTCCTCAACCTGATCGACGCGCCCGCCAGGCTCCTGGCCCCCGCCGTCGCGCTGCGCGTCCTGTGGGGACTGCTGGGCCGCCCGACGCCGGCCGCACCGAGGCCCGAAGCCGATCTCGCGGCCGGCGTGGGCACCGGCGGGCGCGGAGCCCCTTCCTGGGCTCTGTTTCGTGGATCACCTGAGCCAGAGCGGCAGGCGGGCGATGGTCACGGCTGATCGGTAGTGGGCGGCGAGCTTGTCGTAACGGGTCGCGATGCCCTTGAAATGCTTGAGCCGGTTGAAGCAGCGTTCGACGACGTTGCCCCCGGTGAGCACGAACGCCAGGGGCAGGCCCGCGCCGTACCCGCTCCGAGCGGTCCGGCACGGCGCCTCGGCGGCCCGCCGCTCAGCTGTCCGGCACGTCCCAGTGGAGCTCGCCGTCGGCCACCGCGGGCTCCCAGTACCCGACGGTCCCGCCCGTCTCCAGGGCGTCGGCGGTGGCCTTCAGCAGCGCGTGGTAGGAGCGGACCGGGACGCCCACGGGCTCGAAGTCCAGCTGTCCCTCGTGGTCGTGCTCCCCGATGTCGCGCAGCAGCGAGTCGGCCACCAGGTGGTTGCCGAGGCCGTCGTCGCCGAACGGGATCATCCGCCCGTCCCACCACTCCGACCGCGGATCCGCGATGTCGTCGGTGCCGTCGACCTCGCACAGCGTGCGCCAGGTGTCGCGGATCTCCCGCACGCTCATCAGGTCGTTGCCCAGCAGTCCGAAGGCCCAGGGCCGCCCCGCCGCCGTGACGGTGCCGTCGTGCCGCAGCAGGGAGGCCCGCAGGTCATCGGGGAACCGCAGGCCCATCTGCGCCTCGGCGACCGCGATGGTCCGTGCCCGGCCGGGCCCCGCGAGGGTCGCGTAGGTCTTCGGCGCGTTACGCCGCAGCCACCGCTCGATCCGCGCCCACTGCCGGTTCACCGCCCGGGTGACCCGGGGCGGCACGGTCCGCACGCGGGGCCGGGTGATCTCGGGGTGGCAGTCGGCGTCGGGGGCGGCGACGGGGTTCCCGTCTGTCCCGGCCTGATCGTCCCGTCCGGCCTGATCGGCCGGGGAGCCGGTCTCCGCGGGGTACGGGTCTCCCGACGTCTCGGCGCGGACCGCCGGATCGCCCCCGAAGCCGTCCGGGCCCTCCTCCGGATACAGGTACGGGTACGACTCGTCCGCGAAGACCCCGCAGGTCACCAGGGCTCCCCAGCCGGGCTCACAGTCCGGCGTGTAGGGGACGTCGGAGACACGGTCCTCCGCGGACACCGCCCTCGACCCGGCTCCCCCCGAGAAGACGTTGCTCTCCAGGGCCTGCGCTCCGGCCGCCATCAGGACCAGCGCCGCGGCCACCGCGCCCCAGCGGGTCAGGCGGCGCCGGACCGGGCCGTCGAGAGGGCGGCGTGGCGGCCGTTCCGCGGTCAGGAAACGGGGCAGACGGGTCCCGGACCCGTAGCGCCTCAGATCGTCGGCCGTGGGGACGCCGAGGACCGGGACGGGAGGCCACCGCCCCTCGGACCTCGTCCCGGGTTCCGGCGCGGGAGGGGAGGCGGGGACGGGGACCGGTCGCGGGCCCGCGGCGGGAGCGGCCGGACGGCCCCGCAGACGCATGATCACCACGACGATCACCGCCGCCGCGGCGGCCGCGAGGCCGAGCCGTACCCATCGAGAAGTGATCAAGCGCAGCACGCCGGGCAGAGTATCCCGAATCAGTCGGTCAGATGGCACCTACTAGTGTCGGCGTATGGAATTTCGGCATCTCGGCCGCAGCGGTCTCATGGTCAGCGAGATCAGCTACGGCAACTGGATCACCCATGGCTCCCAGGTCGAGGAGGACGCCGCCAAGGCGTGTGTGCAGGCGGCGCTCGACGAGGGGATCACCACTTTCGACACCGCCGACGTCTACGCCGGCACCAAGGCGGAGGAGGTTCTGGGCCGCGCCCTGAAGGGCGTCCGCCGCGAGTCCCTGGAGATCTTCACCAAGGTCTTCTGGCCCACCGGCCCCGGCCCGAACGACCGTGGTCTGTCCCGCAAGCACATCACCGAGTCCATCAACGGCTCGCTGCGCCGCCTGCAGACCGACTACGTGGACCTGTACCAGGCCCACCGCTTCGACAACGAGACGCCGCTCGAGGAGACCCTCAAGACCTTCGACGACCTCGTACGGCAGGGCAAGGTCCTCTACGTCGGCGTCAGCGAGTGGACCGCCGAGCAGATCGGCCGGGCCCTGAAGATCGCCGACGAGATGGGCTTCGACCGCCTGGTCTCCAACCAGCCGCAGTACTCGATGCTGTGGCGGGTCATCGAGTCCGAGGTCGTCCCCCTCTGCGAGAAGGAGGGCCTCAGCCAGGTCGTCTGGTCGCCGATCGCGCAGGGCGTGCTCACCGGCAAGTATCTTCCGGGTCAGCCGCCGCCGGCCGGCTCCCGGGCCACCGACGCGAGCGGCGGCAACTTCATCTCCCGGATGCTGACCGACGACGTGCTCACCCGCGTCCAGGAGCTGAAGCCGATCGCCGGCGACCTGGGGCTGAGCATGGCCCAGCTCGCGGTGGCGTGGGTGCTGCAGAACCCGAACGTGGCCTCCGCCATCATCGGCGCGACCAAGCCCGAGCAGGTGCGTGACAACGTCAAGGCGTCCGGTGTGAAGCTGGACGCCGAGGTGCTGAAGAAGATCGACGACATCCTCGACCCGATCGTCGAGCGGGACCCGGCCAAGACCGTCAGCCCCGCGAAGCGCCCGTAACCGCCGCGGCCGCACCCCGCCTTCCCGGCCTTCTCATGGAGAGAGCGTTCTCGTGGAAGGCGGGGTGCGGTCGTCCCGGAGGCGCCCCCTGACCATACGGTCATCCGGGCACGCCGCCGGATCACCGGCCGTGGCGGCTGTGACGGCCGCGGCTCAGGCCGGGCGCAGTGACATCCGCGCGTACTCCACGCGGTCGCCCTCCATGAGGCTGACGCTCTCGACGCCCGCCTCCAGCAGTTCCCGCCACGTCTCGCCGAGCCACGACTCCGCGTCCGCCTGACTGGTGAACGTCTCGGACGGCACGGCCTCCACGGTCACCGGATCGCCGTTCGCGTCCTCGTAACGCCAGTACCACGCCATGTCCCGCGCTCCTTCCGCCGATGCCGCAGGCGCCCTTTCGACCGCTCAGCGAACCCTACCTCGCCGGTCGTCCCCCGGCATGATCGCGGGGCCGCGCCCGTACGCTGGGGCGGTGAAAGTCCTGATCTCCGGTACGGCGCGCGGCGGAGGATGGCCCGTCCCGGGCTGCGGGTGCGCCTCGTGCGCCCGCCTCTCCCCCGGTCACCGCCGCCCCACCGAGGTCGTCGTCTCCGCGGCCGCCGACACCGTACGGCTGCCGCTCGCGGACGGCGGCCCGCTCGTGGACGGCGGCCCGCTCCCGCCGGGGTACCGGGTCGCGGCCACCGCCGACGGGCTCGTCCTCGTCGCCCCCGGCGGCGGACGGATCCTCGACGCGACGGCCTCCCCCGCCTCGTCCTCCGCGCCTTCCGCGCCGGTCTCCGGTCTCCGGGAGGCCCCGGGCGACGAGCCCGGAGCCCGCTGCGACCTGGTGCTGATGGACGTGCTGGACCGGCCGGAACGGCTCGGGGACATGCGGCGGCGGGGCGTGGCGGACGAGCGGACGCGCGTGGTGGCCGTGGACGTGGACCACCGGGTGCCGACGGAGGCCGAGCTCGCCCGGCGGGCCGCGCTGTGGGGGGTGCTGGCCGTACCGGACGGGACGGTCCTCGACCTCGCCGGGCCCGCGCCCGCCCGTGCCCCGCGGCCGCCGCGGACCCTGCTGCTGGGCGGGGCGCGGTCGGGCAAGTCGGCCGAGGCCGAGCTGCGGCTGGCGGCCGAACCCGAGGTCCTCTACGTGGCGACCGGGCCGTCCGGCGACGGCGACGCCGAGTGGGCCAGCCGCGTGCGGGCCCACCGCGACCGCAGGCCCGCCCACTGGGACACGGCCGAGACGATCGACCTCGCCGGCCTGCTGCGGACCCCGGGACCGTCCCTGCTCGTCGACGGACTCGGCACCTGGGTGGCCGCGGTCTTCGACGAGTGCGACGCCTGGCCGGACGCCCCGGAGAACCCGGACGGTGCGGCCGGCGCGGACGGCGCGGACAGTACGGCCGGCGCGGACGGGCTGGGCGGCGCGGACGGGCTGGGCGGCCTGGAGGCGGTCTCCGCCCGGTGCGACGAGCTGGTCGCCGCCTGGCGGCAGACCCGCCGCCGGGTGGTGGCCGTCTCCGACGAGACCGGCCTGGGCGTGGTGCCCGCCACGGCCGGCGGCCGGATGTTCCGCGACGTCCTCGGCCGGCTGAACCAGCGATTGGCCCTGGAGTCGGAGGAGGTGGCCCTCGTGGTGGCCGGCCGCCTCCTCCCCCTGCCCGTCTGACCCCTCCTCCCGCCTGTCCGGCCCTGTCCCCCGGGGTCCCCCGCCCCCCGTGCGGCTCTGTCCCTCCCC
>NZ_JBEZNH010000074.1:0-34181 GCF_040653115.1 Streptosporangium sp. NPDC048047
TTCCCCGCCGTGGCCCCCCTCCCACCCCCACGCTCACCGCCCCCGCCCCGCCGGGATCCGTCCCGGCGGGGCGACGACGTTCACGGCCTCATCATCAGCTCACGGCGGCCTCCTCCTCGTCCGGGATCGCCGCGCCGGTGAACTGGGCGGAGTACAGCCGGTGGTAGGCGCCCCGCGCGGCGAGCAGCTCGGCGTGCGGGCCGTGCTCGACGATGCGGCCCTCCTCCATCACCAGGATGAGGTCCGCGTCGCGGATGGTGGACAGCCGGTGGGCGATGACGAAGCTGGTCCGGTCGGCGCGCAGCGCGGCCATCGCCTGCTGCACCAGCAGCTCGGTGCGGGTGTCGACCGAGCTGGTCGCCTCGTCGAGGATCAGCAGGGACGGTTCGGAGAGGAAGGCGCGGGCGATGGTGATCAGCTGCTTCTCACCGGCGCTGATGTTGCCGCCCTCCTCGTCGATGACGGTGTCGTAGCCGTCCGGCAGGGTGCGCACGAACCGGTCGACGAACGCGGCCCGCGCGGCGGCGAGGATCCGCTCCTCGGTGGCCGAGGGGTCGCCGTAGGCGATGTTGTCCCGGATGGTGCCGCCGAACAGCCACGTGTCCTGCAGGACCATGCCGATCCGCGAACGCAGGTCCTCACGGCGCATCGCGGTGACGTCGACGCCGTCGAGGGTGATGCGCCCGCCGTCCAGCTCGTAGAAGCGCATGATGAGGTTGACCAGGGTGGTCTTGCCCGCGCCGGTCGGGCCGACGATCGCGACGGTCTGCCCGGGTTCGGCGACCAGCGACAGGTCCTCGATGAGGGGCCGGTCGGGGTCGTAGCGGAAGGACACGTGCTCGAACTCGACCCGGCCGCGCCGGACCCCGGGCAGGGCGGGCTCGGCCGGGTCGGGGGTCTGCTCGTCGGCGTCGAGCAGCTCGAAGACCCGCTCGGCCGACGCCACCCCCGACTGCAGGAGGTTGGCCATCGAGGCGACCTGGGTCAGTGGCTGGGTGAACTGCCGGGAGTACTGGATGAACGCCTGCACGTCGCCCAGGCTCATTGAGCCGGTGGCCACCCGCACGCCGCCGACGACGGCGATCGCGACGTAGTTGAGGTTCCCGATGAACATCATCGCCGGCATGATGATCCCGGAGATGAACTGGGCGCCGAAGCTCGCCTTGAACAGCTCCTCGTTGCGCTCCCGGAAGACCTCCTCGACCTCCGGCTGCCGCCCGAAGACCTTCACCAGCTCGTGACCGGTGAACGCCTCCTCGATGTGGGCGTTCAGCGAGCCGGTGTGGGCCCACTGGGCGACGAACAGCTTCTGCGAACGCTTGGCGACCTGCCCGGTGACGACCGTCGACAGCGGGATGGTCACCAGCGCGATCAGCGCGAGCAGCGGTGAGATCACGAACATCATCGCCAGCACGCCGACCACGGTCAGCAGGGACGTCAGCAGCTGGCTCAGCGTCTGCTGCAGGGTCTGCGAGACGTTGTCGATGTCGTTGGTGACGCGGCTGAGCAGCTCGCCGCGCGGCTGAGCGTCGAAGAACCGCAGGGGAAGCCGGTTCAGCTTGTCCTCGACGTCGGACCGCAGCCGGAACACGGTGCGCTGCACCACGTCGTTGAGGAGGTGGCCCTGCAGCCAGGCGAACGCCGACGCCGCGAGGTAGAGGGCCAGCGCCCAGACCAGGACCGTGCCGAGCGCGGCGAAGTCGATGCCGCGGCCGGGGACGACGTCCATCTTCGCGAGCAGCGCGGCGAAGTCGCCGTGACCGGACGCGCGGGCCGCCTCGGCGGCCTGCTGGACGGTCGTCCCGGCGGGCAGCCGGCCGCCGATGACGCCGCTGAAGATGAGGTCGGTGGCGCGGCCGAGGATCTTCGGGCCGATGACGGAGAACACCACACTGGCCACGGCGAGCAGGATCACCGCGATGATCCGGGGTCGCTCGGGGGCCAGACGCCGGACCAGCCGCCGCGCGGACGGCCCGAAGTCCATCGACTTCTCGGCGGGCATCCCGCCGAACGGGCCCCGCCCGAAGGGTCCGCCGCCCATCGGGGGGCGGGGACGGGCGGCCGCGGGAGAGGCGGCCGCGGCGGGGGCCGCCGGGGTCGCCGAGGCGGCGGGAGCGGCTCCCGGCGGGGCCGGCGCGGCCGGGGAGGCGGGGGACACGGACCGGTTGCTCATGCAGGGCTCTCCACGGCTCGCTGGGACTCGACGATCTCGACGTATGTCGGGCAGGAGGCCAGCAGCTCCTCGTGGGTGCCGATGCCGGCGATCACGCCGTCGTCGAGGACGACGATCTGGTCGGCGTCGGCGACGGTGGAGATGCGCTGGGCGACGATGACGACGGCCGCGTCCGCGGTGCGCGGACGCAGGGCCGCGCGCAGCCGGGCGTCGGTGGCCAGATCGAGGGCCGAGAACGAGTCGTCGAACAGGTAGATCTCCGGCTGCCGGACAAGCGCCCTGGCGATGGCGAGGCGCTGCCGCTGCCCGCCGGAGACGTTCGTGCCGCCCTGGGCGACGGGGGCGTCGAGTCCCTCGGGCATCGCCTCGACGAAGTCGCGCGCCTGGGCGACCTCCAGGGCGTCCCACAGTTCCTCGTCGGTGGCGTCGGGGTTGCCGTACCGGAGGTTGCTCGCGATGGTGCCGGTGAACAGGTACGGCTTCTGCGGCACCAGGCCGATACGCCGCCAGAGGACCTGTGGGTCGAGGTCGCGCACGTCGACGCCGTCGACCGACACCGTGCCGGAGGTGGCGTCGAAGAGCCGGGGGACCAGCGACAGCAGGGTCGTCTTGCCCGAGCCGGTGCTGCCGATGACGGCGAGGGTGCGGCCGGCCTCGACGCGGAAGGAGATGCCGGACAGCACCGGGGACGCGGCGCCTGGGTAGCGGAACCCGACGTCGTGCATCTCCAGCTCGCCGTGGCCGCGCACCTGCCGTACCGGGTCGGCGGGCGGGACGACCGAGGACTCGGTGTCCAGCACCTCGGCGATGCGCTCGGCGCAGACCGAGGCGCGCGGGATCATCATCGAGATGAATGTGGCCATCATCATCGAGGTCAGGATCTGCATCAGGTACATCAGGAACGCGGTCAGCTCGCCGACCTGCATCTCGCCGGTGTCCACCCGCGCGGCGCCGAACCACAGCACGGCGACGCTGGAGGCGTTGAGGATCAGCATCACGGTCGGGAAGATGAGCGCGGTCAGCCGCCCGACGCGCAGCGCGGTGGCGGTCAGCGCCTCGTTGGCCCCGGCGAACCGCCGGGTCTCCTCCCGCTCGCGCACGAAGGCGCGCACGACGCGGATGCCGGTGAGCTGCTCGCGCAGCACCTGGTTGACCGTGTCGATGCGGTCCTGCATGGCGCGGAACTGGGGGACCATCCGGGAGATGATCAGCCCGATCGACACCAGCAGGGCCGGGACGCACACCAGCATGAGCCACGACAGGCCGATGTCCTGGCGCAGCGCCATGACGATGCCGCCGACGCCCATGATCGGCGCGGCGACCAGCATCGTGCAGGACATCACCACGAGCATCTGGACCTGCTGCACGTCGTTGGTGCTGCGGGTGATCAACGACGGCGCGCCGAACTGGGAGACCTCCCGGGCGGAGAACGAACCCACCCGGTGGAAGACGGCCGCGCGGACGTCGCGGCCGAAGCCCATCGCCGAGCGGGAGCCGTAGTAGACCGCCGCGATGGAGCAGGCGATCTGCACGAGGGAGACGGCCAGCATCCAGCCGCCGGTGGTGAGGATGTAGCCGGTGTCGCCGGTGGCGACGCCCCGGTCGATGATGTCGGCGTTCAGGCTCGGCAGGTAGAGCGAGGCGATGGTGCCGAGGAGTTGCAGCGCCACGACGGCGGCCAGGGAACCGGTGTAGGGGCGGAGATGGGTGCGGAGCAGCCGGATCAGCACGGGCCCTCCCCGGTGGAGGCGTAGTCCGGGGCCGCACTCGGCGCGGCGCCGACGGCGTGGCGCGCGGTCTCGCCGGCGTCGCCCGTTCCCGCCGGGCGGGCGGCGTGCTCCGGGACGAGGACGCCGTGCAGGAGCAGGTGGGCTATCTCCTCGGGCGGCAGCGGGTCGCCCTCGGTGAGCAGGGGATGGCTGCACGCGACGGTCAGCAGCTGCAGCCGCCGCGCCGTCTCGTACGGCTCGTGGCGCAGCAGGACGCGGTCGGGAGAGATCAGGTCGGCGAGCGCCCGCTGGACGGTGACGCCCTCCTCGGTACAGGCCTGGCGGTGGTGGTGGGCGGCGGCCGGGCCCGCCGCCCCCAGCGCGTCGGCCAGCCGGAAGATGCGTGCCGCACGGCGCTGCAGGACCCGGATCGCCGCGGCGAGCCGGGCCTCCAGCGGGGAGGAGCGGTCGATGGCGTCGAGATCGCGCACCAGTGGGGCGGGGTCGAAGGCGCTGGCCACGGCGGCGTCGACGAGCTCGTCCTTGGTGGTGAAGACCCGGAAGATCGTGCCCTCGGCCACGCCGGCCGCCTGGGCGATCTGCCGGGTGTTCACCCCGGGGCCGTGGTCGAGGATCAGGGAGAGGGTGGACTCGATGAGGGAGGCTCGCCGTTCCTCGGGAGGGAGGGGCGCGGCGCGCTGTGAGGAGGAGATCACGCGGCCACCATAGCGAATGAGTGAGTGACTCACTCACTCATTTTCCGAACTCCTATCGGTGATCTCTTACGGCGAACGGCGAACGCCGGGGGTCGTGAGCCGGATGCGGCGGCTTGACCCGAACGGTCGTTAGGCGGGGGAGAAGCCCGGGTACGGCCAGGTCACCGGCGAGGGGAGGTGGCTCATGGCGCTCGTCGACCGCGAGTGCGTCCGGCAGCTGCTGGAGGCCGAGGACCCCGACACGGCCCTGGTGTTCGTCCGCGGCGAGTGCCTGGTCCTCATGAGCGGGCAGATCGACGACGACCACCGGCCGCTGGTCGTCGCGCGCCGCCGGGACCTGCCGGAGTCGCTCTCCGGCGACACCGTCACCGGAGAGCAGCTCGACGCCTTGGCGAACTGCCTGGACAACGCCGCCCGCGACCTGGGCGAGTGAGAGGTCAGGAACGCGAACGCCACCTGGCCAGCAGCTCCGCCTCCCGCTCGGGGGTGATCTCGTTGCCCGTGGCGTACCCCGCCTCGGACTCGCGGATCTCGCGCACCGACCGGGCCAGGGGGCGGGGCGCCAGCCCGGCGGCGTTGGCGGCGGCCGGGTCGGCCGTGTTGAGCGCGCCCCGGTCACCGCCGCCCGACCACAGCGGCAGCGACCGGCCGTTCTCGCCCTCGGCCAGCAGGAAATCCTCCCCTACCCAGGTCAGCGTGGTACCGGGCGGGGCGACCTCGTCCGCGATCGCCTGGAGCATGTCGCCGAAGGTGAACGGCGGAGCCGGGCTGACCGCGTGGAAGACGCCCGTGCCGTCCAGCGGGTCCGTTCCGGCGGCCTGCCCCTCCTCCCCGGCGGCGGTCCTGGGAGCGGTCCCGGTGGCGGCTCCGGCGGCGGCCCGTGCGGCGGCGGCCCGCTCGGCCATCGAGATGATCCAGGCGGCCATGTCGCGCCCGTCGATCACCTGGATCGGGTCGGAGGGGTCGCCCGGGGCCAGGACCTCGCCGCCGCGGGCGATCCGGTTCACCCAGTAGGTGAACCGGCCGGTGTGGTCATGGGGGCCGATGACGTACGTCGGGCGGACGATCAGCGTGGCCGGGCCGAACAGCTCGATCGCGGCCCGCTCGCACAGCACCTTCAGCGGGCCGTACGACGCGGGGGTCACCTCCTCCGAGGTCAGGCCGTCGGTCTCGGCCAGCGGCGCGTCCTCGGCGTATCCGGGCGCCTTCGGCGCGGCGTAGACCGCGCAGGTCGAGACGAAGACGTACTGGCCGGTGGTCAGGACCGACGCGAGGGATTCGACCTGCGACGGCGCGTACGCGGTGACGTCGATCGTGACGTCCCACCCGCGGTCCCGCAGGAGCGACAGGTCACCGTCGCGGTCGGCGACGAGGTGCTCGGCCTCGGGGAAGAGGTCCGCTCCGGTCCTGCCGCGATGCAGAAGGGAGACCTCGTGCCCGGCCGAGATCGCGGCCTCGGTGATGTGCCGGCCGACGAACCGGGTTCCGCCGATGATCAGAATTCGCATGCGTCCCATCTTTTCGCACAGGGGAAATCGTTCGCATAGCGGGCAGAGGGCTGGGTAGTCATCGGTATGGCCTGCAGCTCCTCCCCGATACCGCTGAAAAGGATCATTTGTTCGCCCATGCTGGAGAGGCCGCCGGTGGCGAAGAGGGACGAAGCGGGATCGATCCATTTCGGTGACACTCCGCGTTCCAGCCCTTCGACCTCATACCGGATAGCGGGTACGTTGGAGATGCCCATCATCAACCTCAGGGTGGTCATCATGTCGATCTGGCCGGGTGCGAGACCGCATGGACAACCCCCATCCGGTGGAGCCGCCCTTCCTCCGCACGACGCACGTGAGCAGCTCTTCCACGGGTTGCGGATCAGCGTGCTCACCGCCCCGATCCGCCTGAAGGTGAGCGGTGAGATCGACCGGACGACCAGGGAACCCTGGGCGGACGCCCTGGGCGGCCTGACCCTCGGCGGCGACGACATGCACCTCGACCTCTCCGAACTGACGTTCATCGACGTCCGGGGAGTCTGGCTGCTGACGGAGGCCGCCCGCAGCCTTCCTTCGGGGAAGAAGGTGTACCTGCATCACTCCCCCTACTGCCTGCGATCCGTACTCACCCTGATCGGGCCGGACCCCTCCCCGATCCAAGTGGAGACCCCATGAGCACCACCACCGCGACGACCGAGGCGGACCCGTTCGTCCACCCGGCGTTGTTCTACCGGGGCAGCGGGCAGTATCTCCAGGGGACCGTGCCGTTCGTGCTCGGTGGCCTGGAGGCGGGCGAGCCCGTCGCGGTGGCCGTGCCGAAGCGGAACCTCCGGCTGATCCGCGACGAGCTGGGCGAGTCGGCCTCCCAGGTGCGTCTCATCGACATGAACGAGGCCGGCCGCAACCCCGGGCGCATCATCCCCGCCGTCCTGACCGCCTTCGCCGACCTTCACCCCGGCCGCCGCGTGCGCATCATCGGCGAACCGATCTGGGCGGGGCGGTCCGCCGCGGAGTATCCCGCGTGCGTCCAGCACGAGGCGCTGATCAACCTCGCCTTCGCGGGCCGGGACGCGACCATCCTGTGCCCGTACGACCTCGACGGGCTCGATCCCGAGGTCATCCGCGACGCCGGGATGACCCATCCCGCCATCATGGACGCCTCCGGGCTGCGCATCAGCGAGGAGTACGCGCCCGAGTACGCCGTCCAGGAGTACAACCGGCCGCTGCCCGCCCCCGGGAACGCCGCCGAACTCACCTTCGACGAGACCGGCCTGTCCGGGGTGCGGGCCTTCGCCGTCGAGCACGCCTCCCGCATGGGGCTCTTCGGGACGCGCCTCCAGGACCTCAGACTGATCGCCAGCGAGCTCGCCTCCAACAGCCTCGACCACGGCGGAGGATCGGGGACCCTGCGCCTCTGGTCCGAGGACGGCCGGGCGGTCATCGAGGTCAGCGACGCCGGTCACATCGCCGACCTCCTCGCGGGCCGCAGACCCGCCGCCGCCAGGCAGCAGGGCTCCCGCGGGCTGCTCATGACCAACCTGCTCAGCGACCTCGTTCGCATCCACACCGGCGCGGAAGGCACCACCGTCCGCGCGTACTTCACCGTCTGACATCCCTGTGCGGGCCTCGCCGCCGCCCGGATCGCTCCGGGCCGACGCCTGGCCGTATGGAAGGACGCCACCCTGAAATCCGTCAACGAACGCCGCCTGCTGCTCCCCGGCGGGCCGGACGTCATCGAAACGGCCCCCGGGGCCGGACCGGCCGCGACGGCCGATCCGGTCTCCAGGGCCGCGACGGCCGATCCGGTTCCCGAGGCCGCGACGGCCGATCCGGTCTCCGGGGCCGGACCGGCCGATCCGGTCTCCGAGGCCGCAACGGCCGCCGGGAGCGAGCCGGTCTCCAGAGCCGGGCCGACCGTCGGAAGCGAGCCGGTCTCCAAGGCCCGGCCGGTCGCCGACGCCGCGTCGGCTCCTGAGCCCGCCGGAGCCGCCGGAGCCGCCCAGGCGGGAGAACCCGCCGCCGGGCCGTCCGGAGGCGGGGACGGCGGCGCCTGGCGGGCGAAGGAGAACCAGCTCACCGCCAGTCTCCACGAACTCATCATGCCCGCCTCCGACGAGCCCCGGGTCCTGCCCGGAATGCGGGTGGCCGCCGGCTACCAGCCCGCCGTCGCCGAGGCGTACCTGGGCGGCGACTGGTACCAGGCGATCCCCCTGGACGACGGCGAGGTGCTGCTCGCCGTGGGAGACGTGGCCGGTCACGGGCTGCCCGCGGCTTCGGCCATGGCGAAACTGCGCCACGCGATCACCGGCCTGGCCTTCGCCGGCCACGACCCGTCGGAGATCCTCGGCGTGCTGAACCGCATGCTGTGCAGGCTGCGCCCCGACGTGCTCGCGACCGCGCTCGTGGCCCGCTACCGCCCGGCCGACCGGACCCTGCGCTGGACCCACGCCGGCCACCCCCCGATGCTCCTCGCCCGGGGCACTCGGGTAGAACGCCTGCTGCACCCGGGCGTCCTGCTCGGAGTCTCGGAGGACGCCGCCTACACCTGCGGCTCCGTACGGCTGCACCCCGACGACCTGCTGGTGATGTTCACCGACGGGCTCATCGAGAAGCGTGGAGGCGACCTGTACGAGGGCCTGGACATGCTGAGCCGCGCGGTGGCCGGCGCGATCGGCCCGGCTCCGGCGGCCTCGTCACCGCTCCCGCCGGCGCTTCCGTCCGCGGTCGCCGCGCTCCTCCCGCCCGTGGTCCCGGCCCTCGGCGCGACGCCGCCCCCGGCCACGCCGCGGGTTCCCCGCGACCGGCTCACGGCCGTCATGGACGCCATGGTGCCCAGCAACGAGGCCGACGACACGTGCGTCCTGATCGCCCAGGTGACCGGCGACCCGGCGTAGCCCCGGAGAGAACGGCGGGCGTCGTGTCAGCGGAGGCTCGCGAACCACCGTCCCGCCTCCTTCCACGCCTCCACGCGGGTGAAGCCGGTGCGCCCGGCCAGGGAGCCCAGGTCGGACACGGAGACGGTGGCCCACGCGAACCACGTGCCGGTGAGCTCGCGTCCGCGCAGCCGTACCCGCTCGACCCGGCCCGCCGTACCGGGTGGCCGGACCTCGGCGATCACCTCGCCGCCCGGCCTGATCAGTTCGCGGACCCTGCGGAGCAGGGCGTCCGGGTCGCCGCCGATGCCGATGTTGCCGTCGGCCAGCAACGCGGTCGCCCAGCGGCCCGCTCCGGGCAGCGGCTCGAAGACGTTCCGGCAGATCGCCCGGCCGCCCGCGCGCCGGGTGAGGTGGACGGCGTAGGGGGTGACATCGACGCCCAGGGCCGCGATCCCGCGCCGGGCGAGCGCGACGGTGAGCCGCCCCGGCCCGGAACCGACGTCCAGGGTCGGGCCGTGGCAGCGGGACAGCATCGCCTCGTCGCCGTCGATGGGGGCGAGCCAGCGGGTGGCGTCGAGCGGCGCGGTACGGCCGTCGGCGTACTCCACCTCCACCTCGGCCCCGGCCAGCGACCGTTCGTAGAGCCCTCCGATCACCGTGACCCTCCGATCGCCGGGCCGTTCCCGTGCGGAACCGGGCCAGGGCCGCGGGTCATCGGGTCGTTGCCGTGCGGAACACGGCCGGGGCGGCGGGTCATCGGGTCACTCCCACACGGATTCCGGCCAGGGCGGCGGCGAAGCGGGACGACGGGGCCTCCGCCGCCACGGCCGCCGCGTCCTCCGCGGTGTCCACGTCCCGCAACGAGGGCAGCAGACCCACCGAAAGCCCCGCCGCCCGCAGCCGCCGCAACTGCTCGGCTCCGGTGACGGGCAGGGACATCGGGACGCCGAGCAGCAGCGCGGGGTCGGGCCTGCGCAGGCCGAGCAGCCAGAACCCGCCGTCGGCCGCCGGGCCGAACACCGCGTCACACCTGACCAGCTCGTCCATCGCCGACATCAGGAGCGACGGGGTGACCTGCGGGGTGTCCATGCCGATGAGGACGACGGGCTCCGGGTGAGCGCGGTGGGCGTCGTCGAAGGCGGCCGCCAGCCGTTCGTCCAGCCCGTCGCCCCGCTGCGGCAGCACGGTGAACCCCGGCGGCAGCCACGGCCCGGTACGGCCCCGCAGCGCGAGCACCCGGTGGCGCACCGGGACGCGGGCCACCGCGTCCAGGGTGTCCGCGAGGGCGGCGGAGGCCAGGGCGGCGGCCTCCGCCGGGGTGAACGGCGGGGTGAGCCTGGTCTTCACCCGGCCGGGCAGCGGTTCCTTGGCGATGACGACGATCTGACCTCCGCCCCCGCTGGGGATCGCATCGTCCGGCACGCCGTTCCACCGAGGACTCGCGTCCCGGCGCACGCCGTTCCGCCCGGGGTCCGCGTCCTGCCGTGCGTCGTTCCGCCCAGGGTCCGGGTCCCGCCGTGCGTCGTTCCGTCCGGGGTTCACGCCCCTTCCCCCGCCCCGCTCGCCACCTTCCGCGCGGTCTCTTCCGAAGCCGGGGGCGCGACCCTTTCCCGGGGCGGGGACCCGGTCGCCTCCCGGTCCGGGGACGTGCCATGCTTCCCGGCCGGGAGCGTGTCCTTCCCCGGGACCGGGGACGCCGGGGCCGGGGACGCGCCCTGCTTCCGTACCAGGGCCACGACCCTCACCGGCCCGTCGTCCCGGGCGTCGTGCGCGTCGCCGCGCAGGACCTTCCGCATGTCGGCGACCGCACGCGCCGTACCGCGCACCGTGCCGGTCACCTTGGACCGCCCGGTGCGGGGCAGGTAGTCCACCCCCGTCTCGCTGATCCGCCAGCCCTGGTCCGCCGCCCGCAGGACCATCTCCAGCGGGTAACCGAAACGGCGGTCGGTCAGCCCGAGCCCCAGCAGGTCGGCACGCCGGCAGGCCCGCATCGGGCCGATGTCGCGCAGCCGGACGCCGGTACGGCGGGCCAGCCGCCACCCCAGGAAGGCGTTGCCCAGCCGCGCGTGCAGCGGCCAGGCGGCTCCCGGACCCGGAACCCGCCTGCCGAGCACCAGTTCGGCGTCGCCCGAGACGACGGGCCCGGCCACCCTCGGCAGCTGGCGGGGATCCAGCGAGGCGTCGGCGTCCATGAAGCACACCACCTTGGCCGTGGCGGCCAGCAACCCGGCGTGGCACGCCGCCCCGAAACCACGCCGAGGCTCGGTGACCACGAGCGCGCCCAGCTCGGCGGCGATCCGCGCCGACCCGTCGGTGGAGCCGTTGTCCACCACGATCGGGCGGTAGCCGTACGGCATGCGCTCCAGCACCCAGGGCAGGGCCGCCGCCTCGTTCAGGCAGGGGAGCACCACATCGATCTTCATGCCTGCGACGTTAGGTCCGCCGGAGGCCGCCAACTCTTACGGTGTGATGACGTGTCCCGGGCGGAGGACCGGTCCGCGCCTACGCTGAAAAAATGATCATCGACTTTCCGGGGCGGCGCGGGAACGCGCGTGGCGAACGCGACCCCTCACGCGCGGGAACCGCCTCGGGACGTGGCCCGTCCCAGCCGGGAACCGCCTCGGGAGGCGTCTCGGGATCCGGCCTCGAAGACCGTCCGGGCGGAGGTTCTTCCGGTGCGCCGGTTCCCGGTCCGGGCGTCCGTCCGGGGAGCGGCTCGGCGGGCGGGCCGGGTTCGGGTTCTGATTCCGGTTCCGGTTCCGGTTCCGTCGGTAAAGCTCTCGCCGTATGGGCGGTTCTCATCGTCGCGGCGTTCGCGGCGGGGGCCGTGCTGCACGCCGCCGGAGTGCTGCGCATCGACCACCTGCCGCCGCTGCACGGGCACTTCCGCGTACCGTCGGCCGCGCTGCTGCCGCCGCTGGCCTTCGCCGTCCTCGCGGTCGCCGTGCTCCCGGTCCTCGCCACGCGGCTGCGTTTCGGCGCGGCCCTCCTCGTCGCGTACGGCGCGGCCCTCGCCTGGGCGGTGCTGCTGGCGTCCTCCGGGGAGGGGCTCGCCTGGCCGTTCACCCACCGGCAGGAGTATCTCGCCGTGCTGCCCGTCGTGGGCGACGACCCGCTCGGCTGGCTGGCGTCCTTCACCGAGCGGCTGCCCGCCTATCCCACCCATGTGCGGGGGCACCCGCCGCTGCCCGTGCTGGTGCTGTGGACGCTGGCCCGGGCAGGACTGCCGGGCCCGCTCCCGGCGGCGCTGCTGGCCGTCGCGACCGGCTGTTCGGCGACCGTGGCCGTCGCGCTGGCCGTCCGGCGGCTCGCCGGGGAGGAGACGGCCCGCCGTGCCCTGCCGTACCTCGCGCTGACCCCGGCCGCCGTCTGGATCGCCACGACCATGGACGCCTTCTTCGCCGGGGTGGGCGCCTGGGGCGTGGCGCTGCTGGTGTACGGCGGGGCCCGGGGAACCGCGGGGACGCGGCGCGGCGAGACCGTGACCGCGGGGACCGAGGCCGCGGGGACGTGGCGCGACGGGAACCGGGAGACCGCGGGGACGTCCCCCGATGAGGTCCGGAGGACGTCGGGGGCGGCGGGGGCGTCGCGCGGCGGGACGCGGGCCGTCACGGGAGCGTTGTGCGGCGGGGCGGCGGGCGTGCTGCTCGGGGCCCTGCCGTACCTCAGTTACGGGCTCGTGCCGTACCTGCTGGTCCCGGTGGCCGCCGCCGTCGCCGTACGGATCACCCGCGTGGTCGCGGTCGCCTGCCTGGCGGGAGCGGCGGCGGTGACGGCCGCCTTCGCCGCCGGGGGTTTCCTGTGGCCCGCCGGTGTGGCGGCCACCCACGCGGAGTGGGCCGCCGATCCCGGAGCCGCCCGCCCCTACCTGTACTTCCTCGTCGCGAACCTCGCGGTGCTCGCCCTGCTGACCGGACCGGCGACCGCCGCCGGGCTGGCCGTCCTGGCGGGCCGGGCGGCCACCGTCACGACTCCGGTGACCGGCGCGACTCCGGTGACCGGCGGGGGGTGGTTCCCGCGCGGTCTCATCTCCATGACGGGTCCCGCACGGTGGTCGCGTGACCGGATCGGCGTGCCGGTCGCGGCGGCGGCGGTGGCCGTGCTCGCCCTCGACGTCAGCGGGGTGACCAGGGGAGAGGTCGAGCGCATCTGGGTCCCCTACGCGATCTGGATCTCCCTGGCCGCCGCCGTCGTCCCCGGACGCCGGTGGCTCGCCGCCCAGGCCGCCGCCGGGCTCCTGCTGCAGGGACTCGTCCTGTCGCCGTGGTGAGAGCGGCGCGTCCGGAGCGCCCGTCGCCGTGCGGAGAGCGGTGGCCGCCGGGTCACCCGTCATCGCGCGGGGGCGGTTACCGTCGAGGCCCCTCACTCTGCGGAGAGAGGCGACGCCGGGTCACCCGTCATCGTGCGGAGAGCGGTGGCGGCCGGGGCCCCTCACCGTGCGGAGAGGAGTGACGCCGGGTCGCCCAGTGGGGCGGTGCGGAACTCGCGCATGCCGTCCGCGAACCGGATCGAGGCGCGGAAGCCCAGCTCCGCCTCGGCCCGCAGCGGACTGGCGACGATGTGCCGCACGTCGCCCAGGCGGTACTCACCGGTGACCACGGGCGCGGGCCCGTCCCCCTCCCCGGCGAGGGCCAGGGCCATCTCGCCCACCGTGTGCGGCTCCCCGCTGGCGATGTTGTAGGCGGTCAGCGTGCCCGGGACGCCCCCGCCGAGCGCCGCGAGCGCTGCGAGGTTGGCCGCGGCCACGTCCCGCACGTGGACGAAGTCCCGGCGTTGACCGCCGTCCTCGAACACGCGCGGAGCACGGCCCGCCTCCAGCGCCGAACGGAAGATCGCCGCGACCCCGGAGTAGGGGGTGTCCTTCGGCATCCCGGGGCCGTAGACGTTGTGGTAGCGCAGCGCGGCGGCGGTGCCGCCCGTCTCGCGGGCCCAGTTCGCGGCCAGGTGCTCCTGGGCGAGCTTGGTGGTGGCGTAGGCGTTGCGCGGATCCACCGGGCCGTCCTCCCCGATCTCGGCCGGGTCCAGCGGCAGGTCGCAGCGCGGGCACCGCGGTTCGAAGCGTCCTTGGGCGAGGTCCTCCTCCCTGCGGGGGCCGGGCCGGACCCGGCCGTGTGACGCGCAGTCGTAGGCGCCCTCGCCGTACACCACCATCGACGAGGCGAGCACCAGCCGCCGCACGCCGTGCCGCGCCATGGCGGCCAGCAGTACGGCGGTGCCGAGGGCGTTGACCGAGGCGTAGTCCGGGAGGTCGGACACGTCCACGCCGAGGCCCACCTTCGCGGCCTGGTGCACCACGGCGTCGATCCCGTCCAGCGCCTCCCCGACCGCGTCGGCGTCCCTGACGTCGCGCCCGCCGTCTCGCAGGTCGAAGCCCCGGACCTCGTGCCCGGCCGCCCGCAGCGCCTCGACGACGTGGCTTCCGATGAACCCGGCGGAGCCGGTGACCAGTGTTCTCATGCGGGGACGGTAACCGCGCCACGGCGGGTCGGAGGAGGGGCTCCGCGATGACGTTCGCACCTCGTAAGGAAACGGCCCGGCGGAGGACACGGGCCGGTCTCCGCACACGGGCCGGTCACCGGACGCGGGCCGGTCGCCGGACGCGGGCCGGTCACCGGACGGGGGCCGGCCCCCGGTGTCAGGACGCCGACCGCCGTACACGGGCCGGTCGCCGGTGTCAGGACGGCCGCGGCTCCCGCAGTCCCCGCAGGAGCGGTTCGACCAGTCGGCGGGGGTCGTAGCGCGGGTCGCCGTCGTGTCCGGCGCAGAGGTTGCCGATGCCGCGCATCAGTTCGTAGGCCCGGGTGCCGGGGCCGATCTCGCCGGCGTCGGCCGCGGCGTCGAGCAGCTGCGCGCAGACGGGCACCAGGCGGTCCAGGAAGTACGCGTGCAGCGCCTCGAAGCCGCCGCTGTCCGACCGCATCGCGTTGGCCAGCCCGTGTTTCGTGACCAGGAAGTCGACGAAGAGGTCCACCCACCGGCGGAGCGCCTCGAAGGGAGAGCCGGTGTCGGCCAGCAGGGCCGGACCGGCCTCGGCGCACGCCTCGACCTGGTGGCGGTAGACGGCGACGACGAGGTCCGCCCGCGTCGGGAAGTGGCGGTAGATCGTCCCGATCCCGACCCCGGCCCTGGCCGCGATCTCACGTATCGGCGCGTCGACGCCGGAGGTGACGAACACCTCGGCGGCGGCGGCGAGCAGCGCCCGCTGGTTGCGCAGCGCGTCGGATCGCTTGCTCCGGGCCGGCGCCCGGTCTGGCGCCTGACCTCCATCGGACACCGGGTTCTCCCTCCGGTCATGAGTTGACTAAACGGAACAGTGTTCCGTATTGTTCTGGAACGACGTTCCGCTTCGGGTCCGAGCGTAGCCGAAGCGCGGCGTCGTCCGTCCGGCTCATCCGCCGCCGGCCGTACGGCCCCGGCGGCGAAGCCGCTGACACTCCGAAAACCGAAATCCCGGAAAGGGAGACCACCCCATGAGCGAATCGACCCGCGCGGCCACCGCCACCGGCGCGCCCACCCCCGTCCTCTCGGTCGGCCCGGTGACGCTGCCGGCTCCGGACCGCGCCGTGGACCTGCGGCTGCGCGTCTCCGCGCCCCTGACCGGAGACGAGCTGCCGATCATCCTCCTCTCGCACGGCCAGGGCCCCTCGAACAACCTCTCCTCGCTGAACGGCTACGCCCCCCTCGTCGACCGCTGGGCGGCGAACGGCTTCGTCGTGATCCAGCCCACCCACCTGAGTTCCAGGACGCTGAGCCTGGACCCCGGCCACCCCGAGGCGCCGCTGTACTGGCGGTCGCGGGCCGAGGACATGAAGCGGATCCTCGACCGGCTCGACGAGATCGAGGCGGCCGTCCCGCACCTCTCCGGGCGCCTGGACCGCGGCAGGGTCGCCGTGGCCGGGCACTCGATGGGCGCGCACACCGCGAGCCTGCTGCTGGGCATGCGGCTCACCGACCCGCTGGACGGGACGGAGGCGGACCTCGCCGAGCCCAGGATCGGAGCGGGTGTGCTGCTCGCCGGGCCCGGCAGGGGCGGCGACGCCCTCAGCGACGTCGCGGCCGCGAACTACCCGGTCTTCCTGAACCCGGACTTCTCCAAGATGACGACGCCCACGCTCGTCGTGGCCGGCGACAGGGACGACTCCCCCCACCTGACGGTCCTGGGCCCGGAATGGCACACCGACCCCTACCACCTGTCCCCGGGCCCGAAGTCGCTGCTCACCGTGTTCGGCGCGGAGCATGGGCTCGGCGGGATCTCCGGATACGACGTCGCCGAGACCACGGACGAGAATCCCGGGCGGGTGGCGGCGGTCGCCGGGCTCACCGCGGCCTACCTCCGCAGCCGGCTCCACCCCGGGGACCCCGCCTGGCAGGCGGCGTGCGACGCGCTGGCGGCCGGGCCCGAGCCGGTCGGGCGGGTCGAGTCCAAGTGAGCCGGGGGAGTGGGCCGGACAGGTGGGCCGGGGGAGTGCGCCGGACAGGCGGGCCGGGGGAGTGCGCCGGACAGGCGGGCCGGGGGGCGGGCCGCGCGGGTGAGCCGGGGAGGCGCCGCCTCCGTGACGGCCCAGCGGGTCATCCGCCGCGGATGCCGGTGATGATCCGGATCAGCTCGGCCCGCAGGGCCTCGGGGTCCTCCACCCGGTCGGTGATGATCCGCTCGGCCATGTCCCCCGTCACGACCGCGGCGTGGGCCCGCCCTCCCCGCTCGGTACGGGACACCATCACGCGGCGGCGGTCGGCCGGGTCGCGCCTCCGGGTGACGTGCCCGTCGCGTTCGAGCCGGTCGAGCACCGGCCGGATCGTCTGCTCCTCGACGTAGGTGCCGGCGGCCAGCTCCCGCTGGGTACGGGGACCGCCGTCGAGGACGTGCAGGACGAGGAAGCCCGCGTGGGTCAGGCCGCGTTCGGCGAGCAGGGCGTTCCACTCGCGTTCCACCAGGCGCGCGGCGACCAGGAGCAGGCGGCCGAGCGCCCAGGACTCGTGGCCGTCCACCGCATCTTCCCCCTCGACCTGGAATCCGGAGCCCGGAGCCACGTTATCCGATCGACACCGGGGGCACCTGTCGTGAAAACTAAGGGTGCTTAGTGATGTGACCGGAAGAGGGTGACCCGGGTGGACGCGTCGGCGGCGCCGGAGACCGAAGGCGGAAGAAGAGGCGCCACGGAACGGGGGCGATGGGCGGGCCTCTCGTTCATCGCCCTGGCCGTGGCGATGATCATTTCCAGTACGACGATCACCAATGTGGCCGTCCCGCAGATCATCGGCGACCTCGGGCTCAGCTCGACGGGGGCGCAGTGGGTCCAGGAGTCCTACGCGCTGGTGTTCGCCGCGCTCCTGCTCACCTTCGGCCGCCTGGCCGACCGGCTGGGACGGCGCCGCCTGCTCCTGATCGGCGCCGTCCTGTTCGGCGCGACGTCGCTGCTGGCCTCGGCGGCCTCCAGTGGGCCGATGCTCGTCGGGGCCCGGATCATCCAGGGCGTCGGCGGCGCGATGATCTTCCCCACGACCCTGTCGCTGCTGAACGCGGGCTTCCGGGGCAAGGACCGCGCCACCGCGTTCGCCGTCTGGGGCGCCACGATCGGCGGGATGGCCGCGGTGGGCCCGCTGGTCGGCGGCTGGCTCACCACCGACCTGTCCTGGCGCTGGGCGTTCGGCATCAACATCCCCGTCACCGTCGCCGTGGTGGCCGGCGTGCTGGCGTTCGTCCCGGAGTCACGCGAGTCGGCCGACCGACGCGGAGCCGACGTGACCGGAGCCGTGCTCTCCGCGCTGGGCTTCGGGGTGCTGGTGTTCGGACTGGTCGAGGGCAGGGTCTACGGCTGGTGGCGGTCCACCGAGCCTTTCACCGCCGGCGGGTGGACCTGGCCGTTCCCGATCTCGCCGGTGCCGGTCGCCTTCGCCGTCTCCGTCCTCACCCTGACCGCCTTCGTGCTGGTGGAGCGGGCCCGCAACCGGCGCGGCCGGGTGGCGCTGCTGGACCTGTCGCTGTTCGCCATCCCCTCCTTCCGCAACGGCAACGTCGCCGCCCTGATCGTCAGCCTCGGCGAGTTCGGCGTGCTGTTCGCGCTGCCGCTGTGGATGCAGTTCGTCCTCGGCTACTCCCCGCTGCAGACCGGCGTCGCCCTGCTCCCGCTCGCCGCCGGCTCCTTCGCGGCCAGCGCCTTCGCCTCCCGCCTGGCCGCGTCGCGCGGCCCGGCCTTCGTCGTGCGGACCGGCATCGTTCTGGAGATCATCGGTATCGCCGGGCTCGGCCTCGTGGTGTCCGCCGCCACCCCATGGGCGCTGCCGGTGCCGTTCCTGTTCTGCTACGGCATGGGCATCGGCCTGGCCACCGCCCAGCTCACCGGCGTGGTCCTCGCCGAGGTCCCGGTCGAGCGAAGCGGCCAGGGCTCCGGCACCCAGAGCACGGTCCGCCAGATCGGCTCCGCGCTGGGCATCGCCGTACTCGGCACACTGCTGTTCGCCGGGCTCGGCGCGGACCTCGCCGGGCGGCTCGACCGGATGGGCGGCGTCACCCCGGCCCAGCGCGACGGGATCGTCTCGGCGGTGCAGCGCAGCGCCGGAGGTGCCATCGCCGGCCTGTCCCGGACCCCCGATATCGCCGCCGCCGCGCGGGAGTCCTTCGCGGCCGGAACCCGCTACGCGGCGTTCGGCGCGGCGGGATTCCTCGCCCTCGGCCTGCTGGCCAGCGCCTCGCTGGGCGCCCGGCACATCGGGGAGCGGTCCGGAACGGAGCCCGGCGAGGAGGCGGAGCGGGAGCGGGCCGTACCGGGCGGCCCCGGAGACCCGGGGGACCCGGGGGACCCGGGGAACGGTCCCGGAGGCGCCGGGGCCGATCCGGAGGTCACCGGGAACGGCCGCGGTCGCTGATCCACGTGTCGGTCCGCCGGCCCGTTCCCGGATCGGCGGCCGGCAACGGCGCCACCCTGATCTCGGTCGCGGTGAACCCGTCCACCGTGTACCGCTCGTGCAGCAGGAAGCCGAGGACGCTCGCGACCGCCTGGACGCTGTCGCGGGCGGAGGTGCGGCCGGTCAGCAGGTAGACCAGCGGCGTGGACGGCTGGTCGATGGAGAACTGGCGGCCGTGGTGGTGGACGTCCTGCAGCGTTCTGATGGGCAGGGGCTGCTCGGTGGTGAACCAGGCCACGACCTCCCACACCGGCGGTCCGGCGCCGGGGGTCGCCGACTCCGCGTAGCAGGCCGCGCAGCCCTGGCGCGCGTCCTGCCCGTGGGGGCACGACCAGGAGGCGAAGTCGTGCGGCATGCTGTGTTCGGCCATGTTCCGACCGTACCCGTCCGCACGTCCGCCCGTCCTCGACCGGCACTCCGCGGCGGCCACGGCGAGGCGGCCGGCTCGGCGTCGATCCCCGCCGATAACCGCCGATCACCGGACCGCCGTGCCCCGGTCCACGCCGGCACGCCGCCGTACCACCACGCCGTCACGACATGATCGCCGCACGTTCGGAGACGACAGGGAAGCACGAGGCCCGTGACCATGAAGGTGCTCCCGACACCCGAGGATCCGCCATGACGCTCACCGGCCCCGCCGAAGGCCGCCGCCGGGTCACCGGCCAGGTCTCCACTCCCGACCCCGCCGCCCCCGCACCGCGTCGCCGGGCGCGGCTGGTCCTGCTCAGCGTGCTGGCCGGGGCGGTGATCGCCTCCCTGTGGTCCTTCCACTTCGTGGACAGCGTGATCGGCGACAACGTCGCCAACACGCTGCTCGGCCACGACGCCAAGGGCACCGCGATCACCGGCGCCGCGGCCGGGGCGGTCTTCGCGTTCGTGTCAGGGCTGGCCGGCACGTTCACCGCCTGCAACGTGGCCGCGTTCGGCGCGGTCGTCCCCCTCGTCCGGCAGGGCGACTCCTGGCGCGTCAGGCTCCGGGAGACGCTGCGCCCGCTCGGCCGGCTCGCCATCGGCATGATCACGGTCAGCGGCGTGTACGGAGCGGTCGGCGCCCTGCTCGGCGACCGGCTGCCACAGCTCTCGACCGCGACCGTGGGCGACGGGATGCCCGTGCGGCTGCTCCAGGCGTCGGTGGTGTTCGGGATCATCGGGGTGGCGTTCATCTGGCTCGGCCTGGCCGCCCTGCGTCTCGTGCCCGACCCGCTGGCCCGCCTGGAGCGCCGCTTCCCGAACGTCCGTCTCGTCGTCCTGGGCGCGTTCGTCGGCGGTTTCCTCATCGGCCGGCCGTTCCCGCTCTTCCACAAGCTGTTCACCTACGCCGCCCAGACCCGCAACCCCCTGTACGGCGCCGCCGTGTTCATCCTGCAGTCGGTGGGCAACATCGCGGTGATGGCGGTGCTGTTCGCCGTGCTCATGCTCGCGGCCCGGGGCCGGTTCGCGCGGTGGCTGGCGGCGAGGCCGGCCCGCCTGGTGACCGTGACCGCCGTCGCGTTCCTCGTCGCGGGCTCGTTCACGCTGCTGTACTGGGACCTGCGGCTGCCGTCGATGTTCGGCTACGGCTGGTACCCGGTCGTCCCCTGGTAGCGGCCGGCCCGGCGGAGCGCCGATCCCCCCGGACGTCACCGGGCGGCGGTTCCGGACAGGGCCGGACATCGTGCGGAGCGTCACCTGCCACCGTCATCGTCACCGATCAGGGCATGAGACCGGTTCCCATCCGGCGACGGCGGTGCTGACAGGATGTGCCGGTGAGACTGCTGATGCTCAAGCTCGTCCTCGCTCCGGCACTGGTCGTCGGATCCTCCCTGGCAGGGCGTCGCTGGGGGCCGCGGGTGACGGGCACACTGGTGACGTTCCCCATCGTGGCCGGGCCGATCCTGCTCATCACCTACCTTGAGCACGGAGCGCGGTTTCTGACCGCCGCCGCGTCGGCGTCCCTGCTCGGGCTGGTCTCGCTCGCGCTGTTCGCCGCCGTCTTCGCGGTGCTGTCGCGTACCCGCTCCTGGCCGGCCGCGCTGCTGGTCGGCTGGTCGGCGTGCCTGGTGGCCGACCTGCCTCTGTCCGCGTTCACCCTCCACCCCGCCGCCGGACTGTGTCTGGCGCTGGCGGCCATCGGCGTCACCGTCGTGACGCTGCCCAAGGCGGAGGGCCCGGCCGGCGGCGTCACGGAAGTGTCCCCGCCATGGTGGGACCTGCCCGCCCGTGCCGTGGCGACCGCCGTGCTCGTGCTCATCCTCACCTCTGCCGCCGCGCGGCTCGGCCCCGGTCTCACCGGCGTCCTGGCGCCGTTTCCCATCGCCACCAGCGTGGTGGCCGCGTTCGCGCTGGCCCAGGGCGGCCCGGCGGCGACGATCGCGACCGTGCGGGGCGTGCTCCACGGGCTGGTGGGGTTCGCCGTGTTCTGCTTCCTGGTCGCGGTGACGGCCGAGCAGCTGGGCGGCATCGCGTTCGCCATCGCCGCAGCCGGGGCTCTGGGGGCGCAACTCGTCGTCGAGCGGGTGCGTGCCGTCCGCCGCGGGCGTGTTCCGGGCGGCACCCCGCACGGCGCCGTGTCCTCCGTCATGCGCCGGGAAGCAGGAAACGATCATTGAGTAAGCCGTGCGCGCCGGGAGCCGGTGGTATGCGCCGTCGTCGTCATGATGTCCGGGAGGCGCCCCGTCCCGCGCCTCGGAGATCCCATCACACGGCTCGCGCCATCGATCGTACGGAGGTCGGAGTGGCCGGAGGAAACGCTGTTGCCCGCGCCCGCGCGGTACTCGCCGGCGCCGGGATGACCGCCGGACTGGTGGTCGCCGGACCATCGGCCGGGGGACCCGCCGTGGCCGCCGCCGCGGACCGCCCGGTGGCGGTGACCGCGGACGACACGGCGACGCTCACCACGGATCGCCGGGTGGCGGCGCCGGCACCGGGACGCCCTCGGGTGGAGGCGCCGGCACCCGGGCGTCAGCCCTACCCGCCCAGCCCGGCGCCCGTCGAGCGGGTCTTCGGCGACATCGTCCAGGTCGGCCGCGACACGATCAAGCTTCTCGACGACGCGGGCAGGCTGGCGCGGGACGCCCGCGACCTCCTGAGGCTCATCTTCGGCAGGGGCGCCCGGTCCGGTTCCGCCGCCGACCGGATCTCCTCCGACGCGGAGAGGCTTGAGTCGCAGGCCACCGAGCTCAGCCGCATGCCGCTGCAGAACGGCCGCGACGCCGAGAGGGTCGCCGCCGAGGCCAGGCGGATCGCCGTCCGGGCCGACCGGGCCGCCTCCTTCGCGGCGCGGTTCGGTCCCGTGGCCGACTCCGTGGTCACCGACGCGAGGAACGTCGCCGCGCGGGCCAGGCGGATCATCGCCGGCGCGGACCGGATCGCCGCGGCGCGGCCCCGCCCCGTCACGCGCCCGGGGACAGGGGCGCGCCCGGGGGCAGGGACGGGGCAGGGGACCGGGACGGAGACGGCGGCGGGGCGACCGAGGAGCGGGTGACGAGGCGCGAGCGGAGGGTGTGCATCTCGCGCCGGGGCTCGGCCCCCTCGACGATGTCGAGCAGCGTCCGGGCGGCCATCGCGCCGAGTTCGTGCACCGGCTGCTCGATCATCGTCAGGGGCGGCTCCATGACCGCCGCCCAGGCGCTGTCGTCGAAGCCGATCAGCGAGACGTCGCGCGGGCAGGACAGCCCCGACGTCCGCAGGGCGCGCAGCGCCCCCGTCACCGCCTCGGTCTCGGTGCAGAACAGCGCGGTGACGCGGTCGGGGAGGGCGAGCATACGGGCGACCTCCTGGGTCACCCGCTCCTCGGTCTTGCGCCCCACCATCACCAGCTCGGGATCGAAGGGGATGCGCGCGTCGTCGAGCGCGTCGAGGTAGCCGCGCAGCCGTTCCCCGTCGGTCCACAGGTTGCGGGACGCCGCCGCCAGCAGCGCCCGCCGGGTCGCGGGCGGCTCCGCCACCGGCGGGCCCCACACGAACCCGATGCGGCGGTGCCCGGCCGTGACGAGCGTCTCGACCGCCTGGCGCGCCGCGTCCCGGTTGTCGATGACGACCGCGTCGAGGTCGACCGACGCCACCGCCCGGTCGACGAGCACGACGGGGATGCCCCGGTCCAGCGCGGCCCTGATGTGCGCCACGTCGCCTCGGCCGACCGCGGCCGAGGCGAGGATGACGCCGTCGACGCGCTTGTCGATGAGCACGTTCGCCGCCGCGACCTCCGCCTCCAGGTTCTCGTACGTGCTCAGCACGAGCGTGTCGAAGCCGCGGGCGCGGGAGGCGTCGGAGACGCCGCGCATCACCCCCGCGAAGAAGGGGTTGCCGATGTCGGCGACGATCACGCCCAGCGTGTGGCTCACGCCCGTCGACATGCTGCGCGCCAGCGCGTTCGCGCGGTAGCCGAGCTTCTCGGCCGCCGCGAGCACCCGCTCGCGCAGCTCGGGGCTGACGTATCCGTACCCGCCGAGCGTGCGGGCGGCGGTCGCCCGGCCGACACCGGCCTCGGCGGCCACCTCGGAGATCGTCGGCCGCCCCGCCTGGCTCCGCTCACCTGGCATGGATCGCGTCCCTCGTTTCTCGCGTTCGGATCTCGCGTTCGGAGGCTCGCCACATGCTAGATCCTGTTCCGCCGCCCGTCCCGCTCAGCGCGGCGACGCGGCGGGACGGCCGCGGCCGAACGCGCCCTCGACGAGGCACTGCTCGCAGGCCGCCTCCGCGCCGTCGCGCAGCGCCCGCTCGATCATGTCATGCCTCGGCCGGACCCCGGCCGACCAGCCGCCGCGCAGCAGCGAGACGGCGAACCCGGCGAGGAAGGCGTCGCCGCAGCCCATCGTGTCGACGATCCGCCCGGGGGCGGTCACCGGGTGCGCCGGGGCGGCGACGGTGACGTCGCCGTCGTGGGCGATCGCCCCGTCCACGCCGCGGGTGCCGAGCGCCAGCCGCGCGCCCCGCCGTACGGCGTCGGCGAGGAGGTCGCGCGTGGCGGCCTCGTCCAGGTGCGAGCACGACAGCAGGACGAGGTCGGCGTGCGGGCAGACGCGGTCGAGGTAGGCGGGGGAGCGGAACTCCTCCTCGCTGGACAGGTCGAAGCTCACCAGCGGGCCGAGCCCGGCGAGCTTCGGCAGCTCGTCCTCGCTGCCGGAGTAGACGCTGGAGTGCACCAGGCCGAAGCCCGACACGTAGCCGAGCAGCTCCTCGTCGAGCACGAGCGGCTCCCGCACCGTCACCCCGCCGCCGTTCCAGCCGAGGAAGACGCGGTCGCCGTCGTCGACGCGCAGGGTGGAGACGCCGCTCTCGCCGGTCCGTACCACGCACCGGTCGACGGCGATCCCCTGGGCGGCGATCGCCTCCCGCAGGAACAGGCCGAGGTCGTCGTCGCCGAAGACCCCCAGGTAGGCGGCGTCGAGGCCGAGCCGGCGGGCGTAGACGGCGACGTTCACGCTGTTGCCGCCCGGATAGTCGACGCCGCGGTCGACGAACCGGTCGACGATGTTGTCGCCGAAACCGAGGACTCTCATGGGTTCTCCTGTGCGCGGGTTCCGCGCCCCGCGGCGCGGGACCTGGGGAGGGCATGCGTACGGCGGGCACGGCGCCGGCCCGGGCGTCCGCGCGCCCGGGCGGCCACCGGTGCGGCGGCGGAGGGCTCAGTAGTCCATGACGCGGTAGTAGCGGCGCAGGTCGAGCGAGTGGTCGCGGACCCGCTCCAGGTGCTTGCTGACCCGGCTCAGCACGGTGTCGAGCACGAGCGGCGCGAGCAGGCCGCGGAACTCCGGGCTGATCCCGTCGAGGGGGTAGTCGCGCGTGTCGAAGACGGTGACGTCCTTGGAGACGCGCCTGGCGAACGCCTCGGCCCGGTCGGTGAGGGCGCGGGTCTCGTCCTCACCCTGGAAGATGACGACGCTCGTGTCCTCCTCCAGCAGTTCGAGCGAGCCGTGGAAGAACTCGGCGCTGTGCACCCTGGTGGTGCGCAGCCACTGCATCTCCTCCAGGATGCACATGGAGTACAGGTAGGTGAAGCCCCACAGGTTCCCGCCGCCGATGAGGAAGTGGTAGTCGTCGTCGCGGTGGGCCTCGGCGAAGGCGGCGGCGACCGGCTCGGCCTGCCTGGCCACGTCCACGAGGATCCGCGGGATGCCGGCCAGCTCGCCGGCGAGCCTGTCGTAGCCGTCGAACTCGCCGCGGCGGGAGAGCAGCCGGCCCATGAAGAACAGCATCTGGACGTCGAAGGGCCAGGTCTTCGGCTCCGAGACGAGGGCGGCGTCCACCAGCTCGGCGATGGGCGAGTCGGGGTAGCCGGTGAAGCCGATCGTGTAGGCGCCCCTGGCCTTGCAGTACTCGATGGCGCGGACGCTGTCCTCGGTGGTGCCCGAGACCGAGGTGAAGACCACGACCGAGCGCTCGCCGAGCCGCGCGTCACCCGAGACGACCAGCTCGGCCGCGATCGCGGCGCGCACGTCGAGGGTGGAGGAGCGCCTGGCCAGGTGCTCGTACGGCCACATCTGGGCGTACGTGCCTCCGGCGCCGACGAGGAGGAGGTTGTCGAACCCCTCGTCCACCAGACGGTCGACGAGCTCCTCGATCTGCGGGCGGAGCGCCACCGCGCTCGCCGTCTGGGAGAGGAACTCGGGCTCGTTGAAGCGGAGCATCTACGCGTCCTTTCGGGAATGCCACGACCGGCGTCGCCCTGCGACCTGATACCGGTATCACGCAGGGGTCACGCTGGCACAGTGAAGTGCGAGCCGTCAACACCATGCCTTTGATCGGTTGATTTACCTGGTCAGGTCGCGCAAATGTCACGGCTATGTCTCGGTGGGCACTCTCGAAAAATAAGATCTTGGTTTAGGTCTGGTACCGGTATCAGAATCTCTGTACAGTCAGCCGACAACCGGGCGGGCCAGGTCGCACCACACCCCCACGGCGCGGATCCGAGGTGCTACGGCACCGGCGGTCCCTCTCCTCTCACGGGATCTCACGAGAGAAAGGAAGCCCATGCGCTCTCGCGTACTGACGACGTTCGCGGCTATCGCCGGGACCTCGGTGCTCACGCTCACCGGCTGCACCGGCGGCGGCACCCCGGCCAGGCCCCCCGCGGCCGACGCCGCCGCGAAGCCGGACTACTCCGGCACGCTGAGCATCCTCACCAAGTTCGCCGGCGAGCCGGTGGAGCCGTACTTCGAGAAGGTCGCCGCCGACTACGAGAAGGCGCACCCCGGGGTGAAGGTCGAGCTCATCCAGGAGACCGACCAGAGCATCAAGGACAAGACCAAGACCCTGACGGCCTCCAACGCCCTGCCGGACATCTACTTCACCTGGACCGGCAACTGGGCGGAGAACTTCATCCGCGGCGGGCGCGCCGCCGACCTCACCGACGTGATCGGTCCCACCACCCCCTGGGGCAAGACCTTCGGCGAGGGGTCGCTGTCGGCCTTCGCCTACGACGGCAGGTACTACGGCGTCCCGCTCTACAACAACGGCAAGTTCATGGGGTACAACAAGACCGCCTTCGACAAGGCCGGCGTCAAGGTGCCCACCACCTTCGACGAGCTGCTGAAGAGCTGCGCCCCGCTGCGCGAGGCCGGATACGAGCCCATCGCCTTCGGCAACAAGGACGGCTGGCCCGCCCTGCACTACCTGCAGCAGCTCTTCGCCTACAACGTGCCGCCCGCCACCCTCCAGGCCGACCTCAAGCCCGAGACGGCCAAGCTCGACGACCCCGGCTACGTCACCGCGCTCAAGCAGTTCAAGTCACTCGTCACCCAGTGCACCGACACCGGGACCGGCACCAACGGCGTCCTCTACACCTCCGCGCAGGAGGCGTTCGCCGACACCAAGGCCGCGATGTACTACCAGGAGATCCTGGAGTTCGACAACGCCACCGCCGACCACAGGCTCGACCCCGCCGACTTCGGCATCTTCCCGCTGCCCGTCCCCCAGGGCGCCGCGGGCGACCCGGCGACGCTGGAGGGCGCGCCCGAGGGATACCTCATCAACGCCGCCTCACCGCGCGTGCCGCTCGCCGTCGACTTCATGAAGTTCGCCACGAGCCAGGAGAACGCCAAAACGCTCTCCGCCCCGCCGTACGGCCAGCCCAGCACGGTCATCGGCGCCGTCACCACCGACACCTCCAGCAAGGCCGTGTACGAGGGCATCGAGGCGGTCAACAAGGCCCCGAGGCTCGCCGCCTGGCTCGACACCGTGACCGTGCCCGACGTCGCCGACGCGTGGCTGGCCGGCGGCGAGGCGCTCATCACCGGCGGCAAGACCCCCGAGCAGGTGCTCGAAAGCGTGCGCAAGGCATCGGCGTCGGCCAAGTGACCCGCCCGTCCACGACGCGCCCGCACACGACCCGCTCGGCGTAAGGAGAGCATGCCGGTGCCCACCATCGTCAAACGAGCGCTCGGGCTCGCGTGGGTCCTCCCCGCGCTCGCGCTGGTCGGGGTGTTCGTCTACTTCCCGCTGGCGGAGAACCTCGGGTTCAGCACCCTCAAATGGGACATCTACAGCGGAAGCCAGGAGTTCGTCGGCCTGGAGAACTACCGCAAGCTCGTCGACGACCCGGTCTTCTGGAGGTCGCTCGGCAACAACGTGATGTACGCGGTGGCCTCGATCGCCTTCCAGGTGTGCGGCGCGCTCGTGCTCGCCGCGCTCATCGAGGGCGTCCGCAGCCAGAGGTGGCAGCGGATCCTGCGGTCGATCTACTTCATCCCCTGCGCCATCTCGCTGACCGTGGCGGGCCTGCTGTTCTACTTCATCTACGAGCCCAACCTCGGCCCGCTCAACCACCTGCTGGAGGCGGTGGGACTCGGCGACCTCACCCGCTCCTGGCTCGGCCAGGAGAGCACCGCGATGCCCGCGATCATCGCGATGAGCCAGTGGCAGGGCTTCGGATACTCCACCCTGCTGTTCGCCGTCGCCATCCAGCGCATCCCCTCGGAGATCTACCACGCCGCCGCCCTCGACGGCACCGGTCCCCTCCGCCGCTTCTTCCACGTGACGGTCCCCCTGGTGCGCGAGATGACCGGCCTGATGATGATGGTCACCATCTCCGGCGCGTTCCAGGTGTTCAACGAGGTCATGGTGATGACCGGCGGCGGCCCCGACAACTCCAGCCAGGTGCTCGGGACCTGGCTCTACCGGAGCGGCTTCGTCCGCAACGACTTCGGCTACGCCGCCGCCATCGCGACGGTGATCTTCGTGATCACGCTCGCCATCGCCGTGGCGCAGCTGTGGGTCGCCAACCGGAGAAGGGTGGAATGGTGAGCCGCACCGGCTTCCTCGGCGTGATCGCACGCGTCTTCCTGTGGGTGTTCCTGCTCGGCCTCGCCGTGGTCGTGGTCTACCCGCTGCTGTGGATGCTGCTCAACGGGTTCAAGACCAACGCCCAGCTCTTCGGGAACCCCTTCGCCCTCCCCGTCGACTGGAGCTTCGAGAACTACCGCAAGGCGTGGAACCGGGGGGTGAGCGACTACCTCACCACCAGCGTGCTCGTCACGGTGACCTCGACGATCGCCACCGTGTTCATCAGCGCCTGGGCCGCCTACGGCCTCACCCGGGTGAAGCTCCCGTTCAACGGGTTCGTCACCGGGACGATCCTCGGCGGCCTCATGCTCTCCCCCAGCGTGGCGCTCGTCCCGCTGGTGAAGATGTTCCAGTCGATGGGCCTGTACAACAGCTTCTGGGCGCTGCTCATCCTCTACACCGCCTTCCGGGTGCCCTTCACCACCTTCCTCATCCGCGCCTACATGCTCGACCTCCCCCGCGAGGTCGACGAGGCGGCCGAGATGGACGGCTGCGGCCGGTGGAAGGCGTTCTGGCACGTCATCCTGCCGATGTGCAAGCCGATCATCACCTCGACGGTCCTGCTGCACATCCTCTTCGCCTGGAACGAGTACCTCTTCGCGATGATCTTCACCAGCGGCAGCGGCGTGCAGACCCTCCCGGTCGGGCTGATGAGCCTGATGAGCAAGCACGGCACCGAGTTCCCCGTCGTCTTCGCCGCCATGACCATCGCGGCGGTCCCGGTCATGCTGCTGTTCTTCTTCGGCCAGCGCTACATCGTCAAGGGCATGGCCGACGGCATCGGCAAGTGAACGGCCCCGCCGTACCCCGCATCCGAGGCGGGCGCGGGACGGGGGTACGGCGTCCGCACCGCCGGACCCCGTGCCGCGGTCCCGGGACCTCGGACCTGGGACCGCGGACCCAGGACGGCGGACCCAGGACGGCGACGCGCGACCGGAGGACGATGGCGAACGCACCCGGTCCGCGTCGCGCCCCACACGACAGGAGCCCCGATGACCCTCTCCCTCGACCAGATCACCGCCGCCAACTTCGCCTACCAGCACCAGCCGTTCGAGCGGTTCCTCGACGACGCGGCGGCCCTCGGCCGGGAACACGTCGAACTGTGGGGCATCGCGCCGCAGTTCCACGTGCCGCAGGTGAGCGACGCCGAGGCTCGCGCCGTACGCCGCCGCCTGGAGTCGCGCGGTCTCACGGTCCGCTGCCTGACCCCCGAGCAGGTGATGTACCCGGTCAACCTGGCCTCGCCCGTCACCTGGCTGCGCGCCGCGAGCATCGGCGTGTTCCGCCGCGCGGCCGAGCTGTGCGCCGAGCTCGGAGCCGAGCTGCTCCTGCTGACCCCGGGCCGCGGCTTCGAGAACGAGCCGGTGGAGGCGGCCTGGCGCCGTTCGGTAGACGCGATCGGCGAGATCGCCTCCTACGCCGCCGCCCTCGGCGTGACCTGCGTGCTCGAACCACTGCAGCGTGTGGAGTCGAACCTCCTCAACGACTCCCGGGCGCTCGCCAGGATGATCGGCGAGGTGGACGCGGCGAACCTCGGCGCGGTGCTCGACACGGTGGGCATGGCCGTCGCGGGCGAGACCGTGGACGACTACTTCGACGCGCTCGGCGACCGCGTCCGCCACGTCCACCTGATCGACGGCCGGCCCGCGGGGCACCTGGCGTGGGGCGACGGCGAACTGCCGCTGGCCGAGTACCTCGCCGCCCTGGACCGCCGGGGGTACCGGGGCGCCATGACCTTCGAGCTCTTCGGCGACGGCGCCTACGCGTTCGACCCGCGCCCGGTGGTGGAGCGCTGCCTGGAGGCCGTGCTCGCCGCCCTCCCCGCCCCGGGCACCGTCTCCGCCCGCCCCTGAACCGGGCCCACCTCCCGGACGGGGGAGCGACCTGGGAGGGCGGCGGTCCGGCGGGCGAGCCGGCTCAGCGATTCGGCGGTCCGGCGGTCCGGCGGTCCGGCGGGAGGACGGTCCGGTGGTCCGGTGGTCCGGTGGTCCGGCGGTCCGGCGGTCCGGCGGGCGAGCCGGCCCCGCGGCTGCGCGGGGCCGGGGGGAACGCGAGGCCGTTCAGCAGGAGAGCGGGGAGGAGCTCAGGGCCACGTCGTCGTACCAGATCGTGTCCTGGTCGCCGCTGTAGCTCTCCCAGCCCAGCCGCAGCGTGGTCGGACGCGGCGCGGTCGTACGGCGAAGCCACTGGGAGTCGACGTCCTGCGTGGGAACCCCGTCCACGCGCAGCCCGGCGACCTCCCGGTCGTCCAGCAGGGTGCGGATCGACTGCCGGGTGGTGTCGATCTCGTACCGCAGGCAGACCCAGCGGCCGACCGGCAGCGGGGTGCTGAGCGAGACCCCCGTGGGGCTCTGCTCGGGAAGCGTGGCGTCGTCGGACTCGCGGTTCCACTGCAGCGCGCCGTTCTGGCCGCCGACGCGCAGGTCCCGGCCGCCGTCCCGGGAGTCCGCCATGGTGATCATGCTGATGTGGCCGGTGGGCAGGGCCGTCGTGTGCCGGACCCACATCCGCGCGTAGACCACGGGGCCGACGGCGGAGACGTCCCGGGTCGTCCCGGCGAAGACGTGGTTGCAGTACCCGCCGCCGCCGTTGATCCGCAGTGACCTGCTTCCGCTGTGCGCGACCGAGGTGTCGACCACCGCGGTGCCGGAGCCCGAGCAGTTGGGCGTCACGACCTGCCAGTCACCGGCAGGGACACCCGTCTGGTCCTCGAACCCCGAACAGACCGCCGCCCCCGCGCACCCCGGCTCGCCGGTCGGCGTCACCGTGGGCGTCACCGTGGGCGTCGCGGTGGGTGTCACAGTCGGGGTCACAGTCGGGGTCACGGTGGGGGTCGTCGTGGGTGTGACGGTCGGTGTCGCGGTGGGGGTGGCCGTCGGGGTGACGCTCGGACTCGGGGAACCGGCGCCGTTGCAGGCCACGTCGTTGAGGGTGAAGTCGGCGGGCACCGGATTGGCCGCCGTCCAGGTGCCCTGCAGGCCGAAGTCCGCGGTCCCGCCGGTGGGCAGGGAGGCGTTCCACGAGACGTTCGTCGCGGTCACCGTCGTGCCGCTCTGCCCGACCTGCGCGCTCCAGGCGCTCGTCACCCGCTGGTCGCCGCCGAAGGTCCACCGCAGTCGCCAGCCGTTGACCGCCGGCCCCAGGTTGGTCACCTTCACCTGGGCGGTGAACCCGCCCTGCCACTGGTTCAGGGTGTAGTCCACCCGGCAGCCGGTGTCCGGCAGGGCCGCCGCCGGGACGGCCGCCATCGCGGCGAGACCTCCCAGCACCAGCGCCGCCGAGACGGCGACGGCCCGGAACCGGGCGGCGAACGAAGCGGGGAGCGCCATGGCATCGCACCTTCGGATTCGGCGAAGCGGGACGACGACGATGTTTCGTACCGCACCGCCCGCCCGTCAACGCCCGCCTCCCGCCCTCGCGCCCCGCCGCCCCTCACCCGGTCCGGGGACCAGGGGTTTCTCCCGGCGGGCGAGCCTTCCGGCCCTCCCGCCCGGTGAATCTTTCAGCGGGGCCCGTCACGCGGGCCGTACCCGCACCCGCGGCCGGGGCTCCTCGTACCCACAGCCGGCGGGGCGGTTCCGTACCCGCGCCGGTGGCCGGCCGCGGTGGCCCCCGTACCTGTGCCGGAGGGTCAGGCGGGGCAGTTGTGGTAGGCGTCGATGACCCACCCGCCGTCCCGCCGGGAGCACATCCAGGTGGCCATCACCCGGCGTCCGTCGGGCACTTCGCTCTCCCCGGCCATCAGGACGGCGCTCCGGCTGACCACCACGGCCGCGTCCGCGCCGGGGAACCGTACGCTCTGCACCTCGTCGACGACCCGCGATCCCTTGAGCGGGCCGGCGAAGCCCGCCGCCATCCGGGCCCGGATCTCCTCCCTGTCCCGCCGGTACGAACCCGGCAGGATCGAGGTGGCGTCCTCGGCGTACGGCGTGACGAAGGCGTCGGCGTCGTTGTCGGCCCAGGCGGCGTAGACCGCGTGGAGCAGGCCGAGCACGGCCTCGCGGTCCTCCTCCCGGGTGGTCGCGGAGCGGTCCTCGGTGATCGTGCCGGAGTGGTTCTCTGCGGTCATGTCCGTCCTTGTCATGTCCCGGTCGCGGCCCATCGGCCGTGCCGGCGCCTCGCGAGCTCTTGTGAGCTCACCGGTACATACCGGCGACCCCGTCCGCACTCATCGGCCCGGAGGCGACGAATCGGAGAACAATGGAAAGCCCCGAACCCACGGCGCTCGCGGCGCTCGGAAGCCATGGCGGACGGCCCGGCGGACCGGCCGGGACGAGCCGCCGGACCGCCGTGGCGCCTGACGCCGTCTCAGCCCCGCCGCGGCGCTCTTCCCCGCTCCGGAACCCGCGGTCATGGCATGCGGCCCGGCCTCGGCGCGTTCCCTGCCCATGAGTGCTCCTCCTGCCTTCCCTCTTCCGTCCTCCGAACCCGGAGTACCTGCCGACGGGGTACGTTTCGAATTCAAACTAAGTAGGCTTGACGGTGTGAGCGACCCGGCATCCGGCCTGAACATCGAGCAGCTCGGCGCGTACTTCGCCCTGATGGAGGTCAGCAGCCTTCTTCAGCATGCCGTCGACGAGCATCTGCGCGCCGACGGCGACCTGAGCTACGTGCAGTTCCAGATCCTCGCCCGCCTGACCGACGCGCCGGAGGGCAGGCTCCGGATGACCGATCTGGCCGACGGCGTCGTCTACAGCCGCAGCGGACTCACCTACCAGGCCGGTCTGCTCGACAAGCGCGGCCTCATCACCCGCTCGCCGTGCCCCGACGACGAGCGCAGCGTCATCGTGACCGTCACCGACGCCGGGCGCGACCTGGTCGCCCAGGTGCTGCCCGGCCACGTGGACAGCGTCCGGCGTCTGCTGTTCGACCCGATGACCGGCGGCGACCTCGCCAGGCTCGGCGACATCCTCGGCCGCGTCCGCGACCACATGCGCGCCATCCCGCCACGATCGGCCAGACCCCGCGCCGGCCGCAACCGGGCCGGCTGACCCACCGGTACCGGTGGGCCGGCTGACCCACCGGTACCGGCCGCGACCGCGCGTTCACCGGGGACGCCGCGTCGTGAACGGGCACCTGCCGGGCGGTGACGCCTGCCGGGAGTGATGCCTGCCGGGCGGTGACGCCGTCGCCCGCGCGTGACCGAGGGTGGGATCACCGGTCCCTGGTTACGGGATCCCGGCTGCCGCAGGATGGCGGCATGGAGATACCGCTTCTCATCAGCTCCGCCGACGACACCGTTTCGATCACGGTCCAGCAGCGGGTCTCGGCAGCGCCCGGCGACGCCTTCCGGGTGATCGCTCCCATCGATCTTCCGAGCGTGTTCCACCGGACGGGACCGTTTCCCGGCGTCAGGAGCGTCGCGAACCGGACCGAGGCATGGGACCACGCCGGTCCGACCAGGAATCCGCAGTTCGACGACGGTTCGCAGGTCGACGAACAGCTGACCGAGTACACGGAGGGTTCGAGTTTCGCCTACCAGCTGACGGGGTTCACGAACGTCCTGTCCCGCCTCGCGGCCGGCGTCCGCGGCGAGTGGAACTTCAACCCGGACGGTGACGGCACGCTCATCCGATGGACCTATGAGTTCAAGCCGCTCCCGGGACGTCGCTGGATCCTCGCCGGCCCGTTCGTCCCGCTCTGGCGCCGGTACATGGCCGCCGCCCTCGCGAGGTGCGTGCTGGCGGTAGAAGCGGAGGAAAGAAGCGGTTCGCGGGTGCTGTCCGCTTGATGCGGAGGGCCGGGGTATGACCCGGATGTGATCGGCCATGCTCCAGGTGAACGGGGACGCGCGGTGCCGGTGGGTTCATGATGTCGCCGGAATGCCGTCCGGTGTCGTCACGGTGCACGCCTGCGGCGCCCGGGCCTCCGTAGTGTCGATGTACGCCCGGTGTGGAAACCGTGTGGCGTGGGCACGGAGACGAGCGGGGCCGGAGACGATCGCCTGTCGTCTTCGAGGGACGCGCTCGCCGTGCTCGACCGGTCGTACACGGGGGGCTCAGACATCCCTGGATGTGGAATGTCAAGCCGCAAGGTCCTGTTGCCGATGTGAC
>NZ_JBEZNH010000075.1:0-34103 GCF_040653115.1 Streptosporangium sp. NPDC048047
AGCGCAGCCGCGGAGCGGCGGAGTGAGGAGGGAAGTCACCGGTCACCAGCCCCCGAGCCGCGACGCGCAGCGTCGCCATGAACTCAGTGGAGGCGTTCGAGGCGCTCGGCCGTCTTGCGCGCGGCGATCAGCACGGGGTCCCACACCGGGGAGAACGGGGGAGCGTAGGCCAGGTCCAGGCCGGTCATCTCCTCCACGGTCATCCCGTGCCAGACGGCCAGTGCCAGGGTGTCGATCCGCTTGGCCGCCCCCTCCTGCCCGACGATCTGGGCGCCCAGCAGGCGGCCGGTCCGGCGGTCGGCGATCATCTTGGTCCGCATCTCCCGTGCGCCGGGGTAGTAGTGGGCGCGCGTGGTGGAGGCCACGGTCTCGGTGACGAACTCGAACCCCGCCGCGGCGGCCTCTGTCTCGGTCAGGCCGGTGCGGGCCACCTCGTACTCGCAGATCTTGGACACGGCGGTCCCCAACACTCCGGGGAAGCTCGCGTACCCGCCTCCGATGTTGATGCCCGCCGCGCGGCCCTGCTTGTTGGCGTGGGTGCCCAGCGCGATCGCCACCGGCCTGCGGGAGACGAGGTGGAAGGTCTCGACGCAGTCGCCGGCCGCCCAAACGCCCTCGACCGGCGTGCGCATCCGCCGGTCGGTCCGGATCCCGGAGGTCTCGCCCACCGGGATGCCCGCGGCCTCGGCCAGCGCGGTGTTCGGGCGGGCCCCGAGGCCCAGTACGACCAGGTCGGCCCGTACGCTCCGGCCCCCGACGCACACCGCGTCCACCCGGCCGCCGGAGGTGGGGAAACCCGTCACACGTTCGCCGAGGAGCACCTCGACCCCCAGCCGGCGCAGGGCGTCGGCGACAAGGGCGCCCATGTCGGGGTCGAGCGTGCCCATCGGCTGCTCACCGGCCTCGACGAGCGTCACCGAAAGGCCCCGCCGCACCAGGGCCTCGGCCATCTCCAGGCCGATGTAGCCGCCGCCGACCACCGTGGCGGCGCGCGGGCGCTCCGCCCCCTCGGTCTCCACGGCCCGCAGCAGCGCGGCGCCGTCGTCCAGGGTCTGCACGCCGTACACGCCGTCGGCGTCGGCGCCGGGCAGGCCGGGACGGTTCGGCAGGGCTCCGGTGGCGACGACGAGCTGGTCGAACGGCTCCCGGTAGTCGCGGCCCTCCCCGTGGTCGCGCACGGTCACCGTCCGGCGGTCCAGATCGATCTCGGTGACCTCGCTGCGCAGGCGCAGGTCGATGGCCTGCTCGTCGCGGAACACCTCGGGCCGCCGGACGACGAGCTCCTCGACGCCGCTCACCTCGCCGCCCACCAGGTAGGGGATTCCGCAGGCCGAGTAGGAGGCGTGGAAGCCCTTCTCCAGGGCCACGATCCGCAGGTCGTCCGGGCCGCGCCGGTTCCGCGCCTGGGAGGCCGCGCTCATCCCCGCGGCGTCGCCGCCGATCACCACCAGCCGTTCCGTCATCGTCCCGCCCGTCTCGCAAGCCGTCAGTGTGCGTCGTTGGGGAAGGGGTTCCTCCGCCCGCCCGTCCCAAACGGCATCGCCTCGATCATGGCGTGTCGCCCCGCCCCGCGGTAAGGGGGGTTGAGCGGCGTCGGTGCGGTCCGGGGAAGATCCGTTGGCTCGGCGCGAAATTGCCGGGCCTGACCCCCTTGCGCAATGGTCAAGAATCGTTGACCATTGCCTGCATGCCTGCCGATGATCTCCCCGAGACGTTTCACGTCACCACTGACGAGCAGCTACGCGCCGTCTCCAATCTCACGCGTCACCGGATCATGGCCGCGCTCCGCTTCGAACCGGCGACGATCACGCAGATCGCCCAGCGGGTGGGCCTCGCGAAAGGGAGTTCCAGCTATCACGTACGGCTGCTGGAGCGGGCCGGCCTGGTGAAGGTGGTGCGGACGCGGAAAGTGAGAGGGGTCACCGAGCGGTACTACGCGATGGCCGCGCGGTCGATCGAGCTGCCGGATCCAGGGCCGGGGCACCCCGACGTGCTGCTGCGGAACGCGGTGGCGGACCTGGAGGAGTCGCCGGCGGACGGTGAGCGGCACGTACGGATGGCGCATCTGCGACTCACCGAAGAGCAGTTCGCGGAGCTCGGGGCGCGCCTGCAGGCGCTGGCGGACGAGTACCGGACGCTGTCCGATCCGTCGCTTCCGGACGTGTCGCTGGTCTTCGCGCTGTTCCGGCCGGCTCCGCGCCGGCAGGTCGAGGGGTACGCCGAATGACCTCGAATCTGACGAATGATGTGGCGAAGCCGCCCGCCGGGTTCGGGCGGCTGTGGACCGCGCAGACGGTGTCCTCGCTCGGTGACGGTGTGACGCATGCCGCGCTGCCGCTGCTGACATTGACGTTGACGCGGGATCCGATGGCGCTGGCCGTCGTCACGGCCGCCGGGACACTGCCCTGGCTGCTGTTCGGAGTGCTCGGCGGTGCGCTGGTGGACCGCTGGGACCGCCGCCGCACGATGTGGGTCACGGACACGGCGCGCGCGGCGCTGCTCGCCGTACCCGCTGCGGCGGCGGCGCTCGACGTGCTGAGCATCCCGCTGCTGGTGGCCGTCGCGTTCCTGCTCGCCCTCGGCGGGCTGTTCTTCGACACGGCCGCCACGGCGTACCTGCCGGACCTGCTCGGCCGCGATCCCGCGCTCCTGCAGCGCGCCAACGCTCGCCTGCGCGGCGCCCAGACCACGGCGTCCGGCTTCGCCGGGCCGCCCGCGGGCAGTGCGCTGCTCGCGCTCGGACGTCCGGTCCCGCTGCTCGCCGACGCGGTGTCGTTCGCGATGTCCGCACTGCTCGTCCGGTCGCTGCCCGCCGTGCCGCGCCCGGCCGCGAGCGCCCAGGAGTCGCTGCTCCGGCAGGCGCGGGCCGGGGCCTCCCACGTCTTCCAGGACCGGCTGCTGCTCGGGCTCGCGCTTCGCCCGGCGGTCGGGAACGTCGCCTTCCTCGCCGTGGAGACCATCCTGGCCCTGTTCGCCCGCGAACGTCTCGGCGTCGGCGCCTCCGGCTTCGGTCTGCTCCTCACCGCCGAGGCCGCCGGCGGCCTGCTCGGGGCGGGCATCGCCTCCTTCCTCGGCCGGCGCCTGGGCATCGGAACCGCGCTGACCTGCACCGCAGTGATCGAGGGCCTCGCCATCCTGGGGCTCGCCTCCGCCCCGAACCCGTACGTGGCCGGGCTCGCGCTCGCCGTCTGCGGGGCGGGAATGGGGGCCACGATGGTGCTCGGCCCCTCCCTCCGGCAGGCCATCGTCCCGGCCCACCTGATGGGCCGTGTCGCCTCCACCTCCCGCATGCTCGCCATGTGCGCCGCCCCCTTCGGCGCCTTCCTCGGCGGCTGGCTGGCCACCGCCTACGACCTGCGCACCCCCCTCTACGCCGCCGCCGGCCTCCTGCTCGCCATGACCGCCGTCACCGCGACCATGACCGGCAACCGCCGGGTCGAGGCCGCACTGCGCAACGCGCGCCCGCAAGGCGACCCTGCCGGCCAGGACCCCGCCGGAGAGATCGCTGTGCGGACCACATCCGGCTGACGGTCATCGCCCGCAGGCTCTGAAGGCCCGCGCCTCTGCCCGGGGCCGCGCCGCCGTACGGGGGACGCCCGCTGTACGGCCCGCTCCGCCGTACGGGGCCCTCCGCCACCCGGCGCTGTGCGCTAGGGATGCTCGCCGCGCAGCGGCAGCCGTGCGGTCACCCGCCACTCCTCCCCGGTGGCGCCGGCCTCCACGGCGCCGCCCAGCAGGGCCGCCCGCTCCCGCATCCCGGCCAGCCCCCGCCCACCCCCGCCGCGCTCATCACCGTGACCGCGCCCGCCGCCGTGACCGTGGCCGTGCGCGCCCGCGTGTGACGCCGGGGCGCGGAGCCGGTTGCGCACGCTCAGCTCCAGGCGGTCGTCCCGTACGGCGACCGCCAGCCGTACCGCCCCCGCGCCGTGCCGGATCGCGTTGGTCAGCGCCTCCTGGGCCATCCGGTACGCCTCGCGGGACACCAGGGCGGGCAGCGCCGCGAGGTCGCCGTCGATCTCGGCGGCGGCTCCGGTGGAGCGGAGCAGTTCGGGCAGGTCGGCGAGGGTCCGCGCGGGGACGCGGTCGCCGCCCGCCTCCTCGCGCAGCACCCCCAGCACGTGGTCGAGGTCCTCCAGTGCCGCCCGGGCCGACTCCTCGATGGCGTCCAGCGCGGCCCGCGCCGCCTCCGGGTCGCGTTCCAGCAGCAGCCCGGCCGCGCCGGCCTGCACGGTCACCACGCTGAGCGCGTGCCCGACCGAGTCGTGCAGCTCGCGGGCGAGCCGGTTGCGGACGGCCAGCCGCCGGGCGCGCTCCTCCGTCGCGGCCAGCCGGTCGGCGGGGGAGGGGCCCAGCAGCACGGGGGCGAGCCGGGCCAGCAGCGCCCCGGTTCCCGACACCGCGTGGACCAGCAGCACCAGTGTCGCCACCCCGGCGGCCGGCCCCCAGACGGAGTCCCACCCGGGCGCCAGGTGGCCGCCCAGGAACCCCAGCGGGTCGCCGAACACCGGCAGCAGGATCAGCCAGACGGCGAACGGCACCAGGGCGAGCGTCGCCCCCGCCATCACCGCGCCGGCCCCCAGGTGCAGGGTGAACCAGGCCGCGGTGCGCCGCCTCTCGGCCCAGGTACGCCCCGGCCGGTGCGGGGCCGGATCGACGCGGGCGCCCAGCAGGCCCCGCGCGGCCGTCAGCTCCAGCGCGCGCACCGGCAGGAACAGCCCGGTCGTCCCGATCAGGGGGAGCACGGCCGCGAAGACCAGCGGGTCTATGCTCACCAGCGGGTACGCCCGCGCCTCCAGCGCCCCCGTCAGGGCCGCGAGGATCGTCCCGACCATCATGTACGGCATGGCCAGCGCGCCGCCCAGGATCAGGCACGTCCAGCGGAGGTAGGTGGTCCGGTCGGCGAGCGGCGCCAGGATGCGTCTCACGCTCCCGATCCTCCCAACTCCCCGGAGTGGACGCCCTCCCGCCGGGAGGGGAGCCCCTCCCCCGGGCGGGGGACACCCGGAGGCGGTTCGGTACGCTCTGCCGAGCTGACGGCGGATTGCGATGGTCCGGGGGATTTCGGGATGAGCGCGGCGGAGATCGTCCTGTTGCTGGTGGCCGCGGCCGGTGCGGGATGGATCGACGCCGTCGTCGGCGGGGGAGGGCTGCTGCAGCTACCCGCGCTGATCGTCGCCGGGGTCTCGCCGGTCCAGGCGCTTGCCACGAACAAGCTCGCAGCCGTCTTCGGCACCTCCTCCGCCGCGGTCACCTATGCCCGCACCACGAAGATCGACCGCAGGGTGGCGGTGCCCGCCGGTCTGGCCGCGGTCGTGTTCGCCGGTCTCGGCGCGGCGTCGGCGTCGGCGATCTCCAAGGACGCGCTCACCCCGCTGGTCATGGCGGCCCTGCTGTGTGTGGCGCTGTTCGTCACCCTCCGCCCGGCGTTCGGCTCCCACCCCCGCCCTCACCTGGGCACCCGTGCCAGGACGCTGGCCGCGGTCGCCGTCACCGGCGTGGCGGTCGCCTTCTACGACGGCATCCTCGGGCCCGGCACCGGCACCTTCCTGATCATCGCCTTCACCACGGTCCTCGGCATGGACTTCGTGCACGGCTCGGCGCATTCGAAGATCATCAACTCCTGCACCAACGTCGGGGCGCTGATCGTCTTCGCCTCTCAGGGGCATGTGCTGTGGCTGCTGGGGCTGGGAATGGCCGTCTGCAACATCGCCGGAGCCCAGCTCGGGGCCCGGATGGCGCTGCGCCGCGGCTCGGGGTTCGTGCGGATCGTGCTGCTGTGCGTGGTGTGCGCCATGGTGGCGAAACTCGGCTACGAGCAGTTCATCGCCTGATGTCCTGATCCACGTCGCAAGGCCGCCTGGCCGGTCCGGAAACCGCCGGCACGAGGAGGTCCCGGCCTCACCCGAAGGGGAGGAGGCCGGGACCCACGACGTCGATGCGCCCGGTGAGGCGCGCGCCGGGCCCACCGTGGACCAGTCGCCGGGGATGGGACAGACTTGGCCGGGTGACGTACGGAGACGACGCGGCGACCGTCCACGCCTGGGCCGCTCTGGAAGGGCCGGCGGGGCTGGCCGAGGGGGTTTCGTACGAGGGGGCGGGCGACGTCCTGCCGGCCCGGCTGCCGGTGCGGGAGCTGGCCCGCGCGAGCGTGGGCGTGTGCTCGCTGGCGGCCGCGGAGCTGCTGGCCCGGCGCAACGCGGTGCCGGTGCCGGCCGTACGGGTGCGGGAGGCGGCGGTGGCCACGGCGTTCGTCAGCGAACGCCACCTGCGGATCGACGGCCGGGCCCCGGTGGCCTTCGCGCCGCTCTCCGGTTTCTGGCGCGCGGCCGACGGCTGGGTGCGCACCCACGCCAACTACCCGCACCATCGCTCCCGGTTGCTGGACGCCCTGGGCATCGGTGACACGGGAGACGACCGGGCGCTGGCGGGGGTGCTCGCGGACGAACTGGCGCTGCGCCCGGCCCGGTGGATCCAGGAGACCGTCTACGAGGCCGGTGGCCTGGCCGTGGCCGTGGCGCCTCCCGACGGGGCGGCGCGTCCCCTGGTCGAGACCCGGCCCGCCGGGGAGGGCTGCCCGCGAGCCCTGGCGCCGGCGCCGTCGCCGGCCGCCGGGGTGCGGGTCCTGGACCTGACCCGGGTCATCGCCGGTCCCGTCGCGACGCGCACCCTCGCCCTCCTGGGCGCCGACGTGCTCCGCGTCGACTGCCCCCGGCTGCCGGAGGGCGCGGACGCCCATGCCGACACCGGGATGGGCAAGCGCTCGACGCGGCTGGACCTGTCCGACGGCGGGGACCGCCGCGTCTTCGCCGATCTTCTCGACTCGGCCGACGTCGTGGTCCTCGGTTACCGGCCCGGCGCGCTGGAGGCCCTGGGTCTCGACGCGCTCCTCGCCCGGCGTCCCGGCCTGATCGTCGCCCGGTTGTGCGCCTGGGGCTGGTCGGGGCCGTGGGCGGCGCGGCGCGGTTTCGACAGCCTGGTCCAGGCGGCGAGCGGCATCGCCGTGATCGAGGCGGGGGCCGACGGCCGGCCCGGCGCGCTGCCCGCGCAGGCGCTGGATCACGGGACCGGATATCTGCTGGCCGCCGCGGTCCTGCGGGCGCTGAGCGACCGGCAGCTCACCGGCCGCGGCCGCCGGCTGCGGCTCTCCCTCGCGGGCACCGCCTCCTGGTTGCTGCACGGTGTCCGCCCCGCGTCGGCCGAGGGCGGCGGCTACGACCCGGAGCCCTGGCTGGCGGAGACCGCCTCGCCGTACGGGCCGCTCCGCCATGCCCTGCCACCGATCCGCTACGAGGGCGCGCCCCGGACGTGGAGCGGCCCGCCGACCCCGTGGGGCACGGATCCTCCCGTGTGGCGGGGCGAGGCGGGGGAGCGGGGCGGAGCGACCTCCTCCGGGTAGGCCGGGAACCGGCCGAAAGTACGGCCGGGCGCGGTGCGGATCGTGCTTTCGGCCCATGCCGGCGCGGGTGGGATCAGGTGGCTGTGGTCCGTCCTGTGGTCGCGGCGGTGTCGTCGGGATCCGCTCGAGTGGCTCTGGCGCCGGGCCGCCTGGGCCCGCCGTCCGGCTCTGCTCCGCACGCCCTGACCGCCGTATCGGTCGTCAGAGGCTTCTCGTCTCCGGATCGTGGGCCAGGACGGTCCGGCCGCCGTCGACCGGGACGGTGGCACCGGTGATGAACCCGGCCTCCGGTGACAGCAGGTAGGCGACGGCGGTGGCGATCTCGTCCGCCTCGGCGACGCGGCCCAGGGGATGCACGGCGGCCATCTGCTCCTCGACGCGGGCGGCGGCCTCCGGCTGCTGGGACGCCAGGAAGCCGGTGTAGCGCTCGGTGCGCACCGAGCCGGGCGCCACCGCGTTCACGCGGATGCCGCGCGGGCCGTACTCGACCGCCAGAGCGCGGGTCATCCCCTCGATGGCCGCCTTGGCGGTCACGTACGGCAGCGAGCCCGGGACCGCCTAGCGTGCCTGGTGGGAGGAGACGTTGACGATCGCGCCGGGCGTGGCGGCGGCGAGGAAGCGGCGGACCGCGGTGGCGCAGCCGGTCACGGCGGTCTCCAGGTTCGCCGCGATCAGGTCCAGGATCCGCCGGGTGGTGGCCGAGTGCACCGAGGCGTCCCGGAAGACGGCGGCGTTGTTGACCCAGCCCGCCAGCGGCGCCGCGGCCTCCGCGCTGTCGGCGGCCCGTTCCGTGACGCGCTCGTCGGCGGCGTCGCCCGCAAGGCCGATCAGCCGGTCGCCGAGCGGATGGGCCGTGGTCCACGCCAGGGCCGCGGAGTCCTGCTCGATCACCACGACCGGATCTCCGGCGGCGGCGAGCCGCTCGGCCACCGCCCGGCCGATTCCCCGGCCCGCGCCCGTCACCACGTACGAACGGTTCATGTCTCTCCCTGTGCGAGGGCGGCCTCCCTTCGCCGGGCCGCCGTTTCAGGCAACGGGATTCGCCCCCATTCCGTCAAGTGCTTTCATGAAAGCACTTCCACGATAGGATCCCCTTGGGAGATCGGATGTGACGGATGCGAGGAGGACGGCGTGAGCGGCCCGCCGACCATCTATGACGTGGCCACCCGGGCGGGCGTCAGCATCTCGACGGTGTCCCGGGTCCTCAACTCGCCCGGCGGTGTCAGCGAGCGGACCCGCCGCAAGGTGCTCGCCGCCGTGGACGCGCTCGGCTTCACTCCCAAGCCGGACGCGGTGGCCAAGGCACGACGCGGCGTCGGCCGCGTCGGCGTGATCGCGCCCTACACCTCCTATCCGTCCGTGGCCCGCCGGCTCCGCGGCGTCCTGCGCGCCGTCGGTGACAGGCCGCTGGAAGTCGTCCTGTTCGACCAGGAGTCGGCCGCCGAAAGCACCTCTCCGCTGCTGGCGAGCCTGCCCGTCACCGGACGGCTGGACGGCCTCATCGTGGTCAGCCTCCCCCTGGACGACGCCGTGGCCGATCGGCTCGCCGCCCTGCGGCTGCCCGCGGTCCTGGTGGACGTGCGTCATCCCGGTTTCGACTCGGTCCGCACCGACGACGCCGACGGGGGCCGCCTGGCCGCCGGGCACCTGATCGGCCGTGGCCACCGCCGGTTCGGCTTCCTCGGCGAGGACCAGCGGTCCGATCGATACGTCTCGCCGTCGCGGCTCAGGCTCGGTGGATATCGTGCCGCGCTCGCCGAGGCCGGTCACGTCATCGGTGACGGCGACGTGCGCCTGGTGCGTCACCGGGCCGGGGAGGCTTTGGCCGCGGCCCGGGACCTGCTGGCTCGCGAGGACCGTCCGACGGCGGTGTTCGCCTCCGACGACGTCCTCGCCGCCGCCGTCCTGCGGGCGGCCCGCGATCTCGGCCTGGACGTGCCCGGAAGCGTCGCCGTGGTCGGCTTCGACGACGGCGAACCGGCCGAGATCATGGGTCTCACCACCGTTCGCCAGCCGCTGGAGGAGTCCGGTCGGGCCGCCATGGAACGCCTGATCCAGCAGCTGGGCCGTCGTACCGCTGCCAGGGACGTGGTCCTCGGGCTGGAACTGATCGCCCGCGCCACGACCTGACCCCCGTGGGGAGAATGCCTCCCGCACCGCCTCGGGGACGCCGGGACGGTGTCTCGCGGCCGGTCCGGGGATCAGGCCGAAGAGCGGTGGTCGGCCAGGACACGGGCGAAGACGATGGTGAGGAGGCCGGCCAGGACGACCGACAGCAGGCCGACGCGCAGGCCGACGAGGTCGGCGACGGCTCCGACGAGCAGCGGGGACAGCAGGAAGCCGCCACGCAGAAGCCAGCTGACGATGGTCAGGCCGGTGCCCGGCGGCAGGCCGGGCAGTTCGTCGGCGGTGTGCATGGTGGCCGGGACGAGGGTGGCGACGCCGAGTCCGGCGAGGGCGAAGCCGGCCAGCGCCGCCGGGACGGAGGGCAGGGCCAGTGCCGCGCCCATGCCGGCGGCGGCCAGGGCGCCTCCCGCGCGGGTCACCGCGCGTTGCCCGAAGCGGTCCACCACGCGGTCGCCGGACAGGCGGCCGATGGTCATGGCGGTCTGGAAGGCCACGACGGCCAGGCCGGCGGTGGCGGCGTCGGCGTGCAGGCCGGTGAGGAAGAGGGCGCCCCAGGACGCGCCGGCGTCCTCGGCCAACGCGCCGCACGCGGCCAGCACGCCGAGTACGGCGAGCATCCGCACCGCCGGGCCGGTGAACGAGCGCCGGTCCGCGCGCCGGGCGGGCCCGGCCGTGTGGTCGCCGGCCGCGGCCGGCTCCCGGGTGCCGGAGCGCTCGGCGTCTTCCGGGCCCGGCAGCAGGAAGCGGTGGGCGACGACCGCCACCAGGCTGAGCAGCGCCGCGGAGATGCCGAGGTGGATCGCCAGGGGCAGGCGGAGGCCTGCGGCGGCCGAGCCCATCAGGCCGCCCAGCACGGCGCCGACGCTCCACAGGCCGTGCAGCGAGTTGAGGATGGAGCGCCGGTAGAGCCGTTGCACGCGCAGGCCGTGGGCGTTCTGTGCGACGTCCACGATCGCGTCGAGCGCGCCCACGAAGAACAGCACGCCGCCGAAGGCCACCCAGTTCGGCACGAAGGGGACGGCCAGGGTCACGAGGGCGGTGATGACGATGCCGAAGGCCGCCGTACGGGCGGAGCCGAAGCGGCGGATCGCGGCGCCGGCGAGCAGCCCCGCCAGCAGCGCGCCGATCGGGGAGCCGGCCACCGCGGTGCCGAAGATGGCGTTGCTGACGCCGAGGTCGGCCTTGATCTGCGGATAGCGCGGGACGATGTTGAAGAAGACGGCGCCGTTGGTGAGGAACAGCGCCGCGACGGCGGCACGGGCCAGACGCGCCTGGCGGGTGGGTGCGGTGGAAGGGGCGGTAGCGGGCATCGGCTTTCCGATCACGGTGGAGCAGGTGCGTGCGGGGAGCGGGGAGGGGGCCGGTGCGGGAGGCGTTGGAAGGGGAGCCTCTGGCGCAACATTAGTGATCTACTTCGTAAAGGCGGGCATCCTGAAAAAAATAGACAAAAAGGACAAAATAATAAGCAACGAGAGATGGTCAGGGGCGGGGTGGCGCCGGTGGCCTCCGGCGGCCCGCCCGGCGCGGTGGCCGGTGTGGGAGGGCTGACGGCTTCGGAGAGGCCGCCGATCGGGGCGGGACCGGGCCGGAGGCATGCGTGGCCCCGGTGCGCCACGAGGGGAGGGAGCTCGGCCGAAGGCCGGGCCCGGGTGCTCCGGTCAGACGGTGCGGACGGTGACACCGGCGGCGGTGAGGGCGTCGTGTTCGCCCGGGGGGATGGCGGTGTCGGTGATGACGATGTCGAGGCGGTCGAGGGGGCAGACGGCGCCGAAGGCGGTTCGGGTGAACTTGCCGGAGTCGGTGGCGATGACGACGCGCCGGGCGGAGTCTATGGCGGCTCGTTTCACGGCGACGTCGGACAGGTCGTGGGCGGTCAGGCCGTGTTCGGCGGACAGGCCGCAGCAGCCGATGATCGCGGTGTCGAAGCGCAGGGATCGGATGGAGGTCTCGGTGAGGGGGCCGGAGAAGTTGAGTTCGCCGGGCCGTACCTCGCCGCCGGGGAGGACGAGGCGGATGCGTGGTGCGGTGGCGAGTTCGTCGGCGGACTGCAGGGAGAGGGGCAGGACGGTGAGGCGGCGGTCGCGGATGGCGCGGGCGACCTCCAGGTTGGTGGTGCCGCCGTCGAGGAGGACGGCTTCGCCGTCGGCGAGGAGGGCGGCGACTTCGGCGGCGATGCGGCGTTTGATGTCGGTCGCTTCGCGTTCGCGTACGCCGAAGGGGGGTTCCTCGCCGCGGAGCAGGAGGCTGATGGCGCCGCCGCGGACACGTCTGACCACTCCTTGCTGGGCGAGTTCGTCGAGGTCGCGGCGGATGGTCATCTCCGAGACGGCGTGTTCGGCGGCGAGTTCCGCCACCGAGACGGTGTCGTGGGCGCGTAGTTCGGACATGATGGCACGCAGACGCTCTGAACTCTCCACGGGTTCATTTGAACATGATGTGTGTTCGTTCCGCAAGCCGGTGGGGTGAGCCCGGTCAGGTCGTTTCGGCGCTGAGGGTCTGTGCCACGGGCCGGCGGGCCGCGAGGAGTGCGGGCAGGGCGGTGAGCGCCGCCGTCGCCAGGAGGGTCGCGAGCACGCCTGCGAGCAGCCAGGAGGAGGGGAGGTCCACCGCGTTCGGGGCGGCGAAGATCGAGAGCAGGGCGGCGCTCAGGGGGACGCCGATGATCGCGCCGGGCAGGGCGGGCAGGAGCTGGGCGGCGGACAGCCCCGCGGAGATCTGCCCCGGGGTGGCGCCGAGCGTGCGGGCGACGGCCATGTTCGCCCGGGCCTCCATGGCGGTGCTCCAAGTGAAGGTGAGGGTGTTCACGATGGCGAGTGCGATCAGCAGGACGGTGACGGCGAGCATCAGATGGCGGCCGTGTTCGCCGCGCAGGTTGGGCAGGGCGGAGGAGCCGTCCAGGCCGTAGCCCCTCTCCGGCTGGGCGTGCAGGGTCAGCAGGGCGACGACCGCGATCACCGTGGTGGCGGTGGAGCACGCCTGCAGTACGGCGCGGCCCGGCCGGCGGGCGGTCAGCCGCAGCCCGAGCAGCAGCGGCGTGGGCAGCAGCGCGGACAGCGCGGTGAGCCGGGGGCGGTGGCGGGGCCGGTGTGCGGTGGCGGTCAGCGCGGTGACGGTCGCGGCGCGCATGGCCCGCAGTGTGGGGCGCAGGGTGGACAGCACCGCCACGGCCACGGCGAGGACGGTGGCCGTGGCGACGGTGGGGCCGGTCAGCCCGGCGGCGCCGATCCGGCTGGTGGTGGGGCTGGCGACGGCGGGCATGGTCAGGCGGGCGACCGCCAGCCCCAGCGCGTCGCCGGTCAGTGCCGCGGCCAGGTACTCGGTGAGCAGGACGGCGGCGATCAGGCCCGGGGCGGCGCCGACGGCCTTGAGCAGTCCGGCCCGGCGTGTCTGCTCGACGGCGCGTCCCGCGGCCAGCGCCGCCACTCCGGTGACGGCCAGGAAGCCGAGCAGCCAGCCGCCGACGATGAGGATCGGCTGGCTGCCCCTGAGGACGGTCATGTCCTGCTCGGCCGTGAACCGCCAGGAGTGGAGGTTGGTCCTGATGGTGGAGTCGCGGTGGGCGTCGATGAAGTCCTCGGTGGCGGCGGGATCGCGCAGTTTCAGGTCCATGGCCGTGGTCACCGGGAGGTCCTGGGACGACGCCAGCGCCCTGGCGTCCGATCGGGTCATCCAGGCCAGGCCGGTGGAGTCGCTGGGGCCGCCGTACGGGCCGATCTGCGCGGCTCCGGGGTAGACGGGGGTGGCCGCGGTGACGGCGATCCCGACGACGGGGTAGGGGCGGCCGGCGATGGTGACGCGGTCGCCGACGCCGGCGCCCAGCGCGGTGGCGAAGCCGCGTTCGAGGACCGTGCCGCCGGGGCGCACCCAGTGGCCCGAGGTCACCAGGGGCCGGTTGAGCGTGGCGGGCTTCTCGGCGAAACCGTGCACCACCACCGGGGAGGAGGTGGAGTCGCGTGTGGTGAGGGTGGCGTAGACGATGCGGTAGGGGCCGTGGTGGGCGGTCACCTCGGGGGCGCGGGCCAGCGACGTCAGGGCCGAGGTCACGGCGGGGCCCGTGTCGCCGGAGAGCGCCACCATGTCCGGCCCGGCGGTGGCCGTCCGGGTCTGCTCGTACAGCGCGTCGCTCGCGCCGCGCAGGGACAGGCCCAGGGCCAGTGTCGCGGTGGCCACGGTCACCGCGAGCAGGAGCATCGCGGTCTGGGCCCTGTGCCGGCGCACGTCGGCCAGCGCGAGGCGCATGACGAGCACGATGGAGCCCATGCCGTTCAGCCTTCAGGCCCGGTGCGGGCCGGCCGGGTGTCGCCGGCGAACATCCCGTCGCGCATCGAGATGAGCCGGTCCGCCATGGCGGCCACCCGCTCGTCGTGTGTGACGATCACGAAGGTCCGCCCCGCCGTACGGAGTTCTCCGAAGATCCTCAGCACGTCGAGGGTGGCCGCGGTGTCGAGGTTGCCGGTCGGTTCGTCGGCCAGGACGATCAGGGGGTCGTTGACCAGGGCGCGGGCGACGGCGACCCGCTGGCGCTGTCCTCCCGACAGTTGGGAGGGCAGGTGCCGGGCGCGTGCGGCGAGCCCGACCCGTTCCAGCAGCAGGCCGGCGCGCCGTCTGGCCTGGCGGCGTGAGCGGCCGGCCAGCAGTGCGGGCAGTTCCACGTTCTCGGTGGCCGACAGCTCCTCCACCAGGTGGAATGCCTGGAAGACGAATCCCACCGAGCGGCGCCGCATGCGTGCCAGAGCCCGTTCGCTCAGTGTGTCGATGCGCCGCCCGTCCAGCCACACCTGTCCGCCGGTGGGCCGCTCCAGGCCGCCCAGCAGGTGCAGCAGGGTGGATTTCCCGCAGCCGCTGGGTCCCGTCACCGCCAGCGTCTGCCCCTGCGGCACCTCCAGGTCGATCTCGTCCACCGCGTGGACCCGGCCCTGCCCTCGGCCGTGCGTCTTCGCCAGGGCGTGGGCCCGGATCACGTGGGGTGACGTGTTCATCCATCCTCGGCTCTGTCGTCGATGTCGGGCGGGTCCGCCTGGGCCGGACGCGCGGGCGTGGCCGGCGCGGTGTCCCGCACCCTACTCTCTAACGGCTAGCTAATAGATAGCGGTTAGCCGTCAGGGGTGTCAAAGCGCCGCCTCGCCCGATCGGCGGCCCGGGATCACGAATCGTCGTATGCGCCGCGTATATACCCTCGGTATATAGTGATCGTCATGACAGTCCCCTTGACGCTGCTGGGCCTCCTGGACCGTGAGCCCAGCTACGGGTACGACCTGAAACGCGACTACGACACCTACTTCGGCAGGGGCAGGCCGCTTCCCTTCGGGCAGGTCTACTCGACGCTCGGCCGCCTGGCCAGGGACGGAAAGGTCGCGGCCGGCGAGAGCGAGCCCGGCGACGGCCCCGACCGCAAGCGCTACGCCATCACCCCGCTGGGCAGGCGGGAGGTGGAGGAGTGGCTGGCCGAGCCGGCGGCGGCGGAGCCGTTCCTGCAGACGGTGCTGTTCACGAAGGTCGTGCTGGCGCTGATGCTGGGCCACGACGCGCAGGGTTTCCTCGACGTCCAGCGCGCCACGCACATGCGGCGCATGCGCGAGCTGTCGGAGATCAAACGCGGCGGCGCCCTCGTGGACGCCCTGCTGGCCGACCACGCCCTGTTCCATCTGGAGGCCGACCTGCGCTGGATCGACGTGACCGCGGCCCGGCTGGGCGCGCTGGCGGAGACGGTGCGCGGCGCATGACCGTCGACGCCCTTCCCGTGCCGGGCCCGCTGCTGGAGGCCCGCTCCGTCGGCCGCTCCTACGGCCGGACGCCGGCGCTGCGCGAGGCGAGCCTGTCGGTGACGGCGGGGGAGATCCTGGCGATCATGGGGCCGAGCGGGTCCGGCAAGTCCACGCTGCTGCACTGCCTGGCCGGCATCTTCACCCCCGACGCGGGCGAGGTCCGGTTCGACGGGCGGCGGCTGGACACCCTGAGCGACGCCCGGCGGTCGGAGCTGCGCCGTACGGCGTTCGGCTTCGTCTTCCAGTTCGGCCAGCTGGTGCCGGAGCTCACGGTGGCCGACAACGTCGCCCTGCCGCTGCTGCTCGGCAGGGCCGGGCGCAGGCGGGCCTACCGGCGGGCGGACGACTGGCTGGAGCGGCTGGAGCTGGACGGCCTGCGCGGGCGGCGCACCGGCGAGCTGTCCGGCGGGCAGGCACAGCGGGTGGCGATCGCCAGGGCGCTGGTGACGCGGCCCAAGGTGGTCTTCGCCGACGAGCCCACCGGGGCGCTCGACTCGCTCACCGGCGAGAAGGTCATGGAGCTGCTCGTCGGCCTGGCCCGCCAGGAGGGCACGACCGTGATCGTGGTGACGCACGACGCCCGCGTCGCCGCCTGCGCCGACCGGGAGGTCATCGTGCGCGACGGCAGGGTCACCGACCCCTACGCGAGCGGGGTCCTGCGATGACGTTCCGGCTGGGCCTGCGGCTGTCGCTGCGCGGAGGCCGGGAGGCGGCCGTCCGGCTGGTGCTCGTCGGCGCCGCCGTCGCGATGGGTGTGACGGTGCTGCTGTCCACGGTGGCGCTGTTCAACGCCTTCCGGGCCACCGCGGACCGGCCGTGCTGGGAGTGCACGACCGGATCGGCGCCGGGCGGCCGGGCACTGGGCGCCACCCCCGGCGCCGTGCTGTGGAACCACCGCCGGGATTCCTACGCCGGCCGCCCGATCAAGCGGCTCGACGTCGCCGTCCTCGACGCGCGGGCGCCCGCGCCGGGCATTCCCGGTCTCTCCGCGCCGCCGGCCGCGGGGCGCTACCACGTCTCGCCCGCGCTCGCCGAGCTGATGGACGCGGTGCCGCGCGAGCAGCTCGCCGACCGCTTCCCGGGCGTCCGAGCCGGCCTCGTCGGGCGGGCGGCGCTGTCCGGCCCGGACGACCTGGTCGCCGTCGTCGGCCGGACCCCCGCCGAGCTGGCCGCGATGGCCGGCACCGTGGCAGTCGACGCCGCCGACGTCGCCGCCGCCCCGGCCGCCGACGACACCGCCGCCCTGTACGGGCACGGCTTCGGCATCGCCGCGATCGGCCTGGTCTTCCCGCTGCTCGTCCTCGTCGGCACGGCCACGCGCCTGGCCGCCGCCCGCCGCGAGGCGCGGTTCGCCGCGATCAGGCTGGCCGGCGCCACCGCGCGGCAGATCAGCGCGATCGCCTCGGTGGACGCGGCCCTCGGCGCGCTGCTGGGCGCGCTCGCCGGCATCGCGGTCTTCCAGGCGGTACGGCCCGCCCTGGCCGGCGTCGCCGTCACCGGCTCGCGTTTCTTCCCCGACACGGTCGCGCCCACCGCGCTCCAGTACGCCGCCGTGGTCGCGGGTGTGCCGCTCGCCGCCGCGGGCGCCGCGCTGTGGTCGCTGCGCCGGGTGCGGATCACGCCGCTCGGCGTGGCGCGCAGGGTGCGGGCGCCGGCTCCGGGCTGGTGGCGGGTGCTGCCGCTGCCGGTGGGGCTGGGACTGCTGGCGGGCCCGGCGTTCGGGGGCGGTGATCCGGACGCGGTGCTCGCCGACGCCGGCCTGGTACTGGTCATGGCCGGTCTCGTGACGGCCGGGCCCTGGCTGACGATGCTGGCCGCGCGGCTGGCCGCCCGCCTCACCCCCGGCGCGGCGACGCTGCTGGCCGCGCAGCGGCTGGCGGCCGACCCGAAGGCGGCCTTCCGGCCGGTGAACGGGATCGTGCTGGCGGTCTTCATCGGCACGGCCGTCGCCGGCATCGTCCCCGCCGTCGTCTCGGGCCAGGAGACGGCGGGCGGCGGCACGCTGAACGAGGTCCTGCGGGTGTCGTTCGGGTACGCCGACGCCGCTCCGGGCCGGCCGCTGCCGCCCGGCACGGCGGACGAGCTGCTCGCCGGGCTCCACGCCCACCCCGGGGTCACCGTGCTGCCGATCCACCGCAGGACCGGGCAGCCGGCCCCGCCCGACGGACCCCCGCCGTGCGACCCGGGCCCCGGCTGCCGGCCCGACTTCATGCTCGGGCAGGTGGTCGCGTGCGACGCCCTGGCCGGTTTCCCGGCGCTCGGCCGCTGCGCCCCGGGCGCCCGCGCGGTGGCGGCCGACTTCAACCGGCTGCTGACCAGCGACAACATGCTCAGTGTCGGCCGCAATCTGCCGATCGTGGACGCCTCCAGCCCCGCCGCGAGCCCCGCCGCCGGCCCGGCCGGTCCGTCCCTGGCGGCGGTGCTGGTCCGCGCGGACGACCCGGCCGTCCGCGAGCGGATCCGCACGCTGCTGGCCCCGTACGTCGCCCGCTCGGGCAGCGCCGAGACGCCGCTGACGTTCGCCGAGGTCGCCCAGGCACGCGCGGTGCTGCTGGATCAGGCCGAACGCGTGGCGCTGGCCATCGTCGCGCTGACCCTGCTGGTGGCGGGCTGCGGCCTGCTGGTCGCGGTCGCCGGAGGCGTGGTGGAGCGCAGGCGGCCCTTCACGCTGCTGCGGCTGTGCGGCACGCCGATGCGGACCCTGTCCGGCGTGGTGCTGCTGGAGACCGCGGCGCCCATGGTGCTGGCCGCGCTGGTGGCGGCGGGGGCGGGTCTCGGCGTGGCCGGGCCGGTGATCGGCCTGCTGAGGATCAGGAGCGCGCCGGCGGCGTTGCCCGGCCCCGCCTACTTCCTGACCGTCGGCGGCGGGCTGCTGGCCGCCCTGCTGGTGATCCTCGCCGGCCTGCCGCTGCTCAGGCGTGTGACCGCGCCCGAGGGCGCCCGCTTCGAATAGGACACCCGATGATGATGAAACATGTCAGGCGGCTGTCCCCGCTCCCCGTGGCGGCCCTGGCCGGCGCCCTCCTGACGGCGGCGCCCGCGCCGGCGCGGGCCGCGGAAGGCCGGTACGCCGCCGACATCAGACGCACCGAGTACGGAATCCCACACATCTCGGCGAAAGACCGACGTGGCCGCGCTGCGCCGCGTCCAGGACACCTACCAGGGCATGCCGTTCGTCTACACCCTCGCCGCGGACGTCGGCGGCACGGCGTACTTCGCCGACACCTCGGTCGTGCCCGCGCGTGGCCGGCCCCCTGCCGCGCGCGGAGCGTCTCGATCTCCGGGGCTCCGGGGCTTCGGGCCGGGGCGCGCCCCGTGTGGGACGCGTCCCGGCCCCGAGCCCGGCGGGCGGCGTTCGCGGTCATTCCTCGATGGCGCCGCCCACGGCCCGCAGATGGTCGCGGAAGGTCAGTGAGGGGTTCTGCCGCCGCCCGGAGAGGAAGGCGCCGAAGCGCACCTGATCGCGCAGGGTGTCTCCGCCGCGGATCCGGTCGGCCTGACGCCGCTCGGTGTCGCGGATCGCCTCGGCCAGGGTGAGGAGCTCCTCGGCGCGTCCGGCCGGGACGAACAGCACGCCGTCGTCGTCGCCCAGGACCAGGTCGCCGGGGCCCACCGTCCACTCGCCCACGTCCGCCGACTCCAGGGCGCCCGGGGGGCGTTCGTCCAGGCGCAGCGGTCCGGTGGGCAGGGCTCCCAGGCTGAAGACGGGCAGGCCGATCCGCTGGATGTCGGCGGTGTCGCGGTGCAGTCCCCAGATCACGATCCCGCCCAGCCCGGCGGCGCGGGCCTCCAGGACCACCAGGTCGCCGACGCACGCCTCGTCGAGGCGGCCGCCGTTGTCGGCCACCAGCACGTCGCCCGGCTCGGCCCGCTCGAACGCCTCCAGGAAGACGTCGACGCTGCCGGCGTGCCGGGCGGGGGCCACCCGCCCGGCCAGGCGGTCGCCGGGTGTCACCGCGCGCAGGGCGGCGGGCGCGCACCGCACCGGGACGCCGGCGCGGATGCACGCGTCCGCCAGGTGGGCGGTGGTCAGAGCGGTGAACCGCTTGTGAAGCTCCTGGTGGTCCATGGCCGTGCTCCCTTCCGCCGCGCTGCCGCCCGCCGCGCCGGACGCCTGTCGTGCGGGCCGCCGCGGCGTCACCCGGCGCGCCGCCGTCTGATGCCGTCGCCACCGAGACTGGCACGGCCGAGGGCCGGGATCAACGAGCCCGCCTCCCGGGGGCCGTCCCTGTACGGGGCCGGCCGGAATACGCCGGAAACGGGCCGCATGGTAGGGAGGCCGGGTGAACGAGGTGAGCGCGACGACGACCACCAGGAACACCTGGATTCGGATGAGGCGGCGCATCACCTCGCGGGGCGGTCTCTTGCGACGATCATGCGAGGGCGGTGGCGAGGACTCCCGTCGCGGTGGTCACTGCTGTGGGGGCGGAGGCTGAGGGAACCCGGCAGCGAACTCCTCCCCAGCCTTCTTCTCCGCTGCCGGCGGCAGGAAGTGGGCAGGCGGTGGAACGTTTCCTGGAGGGATCAGCCGTAGCGGTCACAGTTGCAACCCTAAGCGGGCGGGTGGACTCCGCCCGAAGCCTGGGTGACGCGCGGGGCCGGCTCGAACTCCCGTCACTGACCGAGAGCCACGCCGCGGCGCAGCCAGCGGAGCCAGGATGGCTCAGGCCGGTGCGCCGCCGCGGTGATGGGTGAAGACGTCGAGCAGTAGCTCCGCCAAGAGCTTGGCGTCTGCTCCGAAGGCGACGTCGGCGTTGGGCTTCTGGTTCGTGCCGAGCCGGGTGTCCATCACGCTTCGGCCGACGGTGAGGGAGTCGTTGGTCTCGACGGCGACGTGCACGCTCCGGGTGGTGATGACCCGGGGCTGAACGAGGTAGGCGGTACAGACCACGTCGTGCACCGGCGCGGCGTCCTCGGCGGACACGACGCCGTGGTAGGCGGAGATCCGCCGGGAGATGAACCGGGAGGCGGCGATCCCGGCGGGCGTCCCTGACCTCTCCAGCTTGAGGCAGGTGTCTCTGGTGACCAGCGCCTGGTAGGTGGCGTCGAGCGGCACCAGGGTGGTGCGGGCGAATCCTGCGGCAAGGACCATGCTCGCGGCCTCGGGGTCGGCCCAGATGTTGAACTCGGCTGAAGCGGTCACGTTGGTCACCGCATGGCCGCCGCCCATGACCACCAGTTCGTCGACCGCTTCGGTCAGGGTGGGATCGATGGCGAGCACAGCGGCGATGTTGCTCAGCGGTCCGACCGGCACCAGAGTGATCTGTTCGGTCGTCGACCGCAGCGTCTCGATGAGGAACTCGACGGCCCCGGTGTCCTGGCGCGTGCTGCGCGCCGGCGGGAGCGGCAGGGCGCTGCCGTGCGGGTCGTCGTCGGAGTCCCGTTCGAAGTGCTTGGTGGAGGGGAAGCCGAGCCTGGTGATGGGACGGCTGAGCCCGGCGAAGACCGGAATCTGGGATCTGCCGATCCAGTCGAGCACCCGCAACGTGTTGTCGGTGGTGTTCTCCAGCGGCACGTTGCCGTTGACGGTGGTGACGCCGATCAGGTCGAGTTCCGGATGCAACGCCGCGAACATGATCGCCACCGCGTCGTCGGTTCCGGTGTCGACGTCGAGGATGATCTTTCGGCTCATGAGTACGCTTTCCCTTCCATGGTGGTGGTGTGCAGGCCGTCGCCGGCGGGTCGGTGACGGGGGATCTCGGCGGCGGTGGGGCGCGGGATGAGGTATGAGGTGGCGAGCGCGGTGACGGTGATTATCAGGCCGCAGCCGATGGCGGCGGCGTAGCTGCCGGGGCCCGATGACCAGGCCGGGCCGCCGGCGAGTTGGACGAGGGGCAGGACGGCGAAGCTCAGCCCGGCGCCGAAGTTGAACGCGCCGCAGTTGACGCCCGGCAGAAACCCTTGTGCGTCTTGCGGTGACAGCACCACGGAAAGCCCGTTCAGCATGATGTTGGACATGCCGGCGTAGGCGACGCCGAGTGATACGACCGCGGCGATGAGCAGCGGCAGCGATGTGAGGCCGGCGGTGGCCATCAGCGCCAGCGCCACGACACTGCCCGCCAGGCCGACACGGAGCACCTGCAGGTACCCGAAGCGGGGGGCCAGCCTTCCTGCGAAGGGACCGATCAACCAGCCCACGAGCGCGTAGGGGCTGAGGAGGAGCAGGGACGTCGCGTCCGCACCGAGCCCGAACCCGATCTCGCGGTTCTGGGCGAAGGTGACCACCAGCCCGTTGACCGTGGCGAAGATCCCGGCGAGCGTCAGCGTGGTGGTGAGCAGAAGCGCCCAGGTCGCACGTTGCCGTAGCCGCGCTGGGCTGGCCAGGGCGTGTGGTGTCGCCCGTTCAATGAACCAGAAGACGGCGAAGGAGACCAGCGCGACCGCACTGAGGACGATGACCAGCACCCAGTTCGCGGCGGTCGGTCTGCTCGCTTCATTGAGCGCGACCAGGACGCATCCGATCGTCACGACCAGGGGGGCGACGCCCCGCCAGTCCATCGCGACCTGCTGTGACGGCCTGGACTCGGGCGCCAGCCGGGCGACGAGGACGGCCGCGCCCAGTGCGACGACCGCCATGAGCCAGAAGACCGGCCGGAATCCGAAGCGGGCGGCCAGGAATCCGCCGAGCAGTACGTCGACGCCGGCTATGCCGCCGTTGACGGCGGTGACCACGCCCATCAGGGCGCCGTAGCGGCGGACGTCCGGAACGGCGGCGCGCAGCATGAGCAGACAGATCGCGATCACCGAGCCGGAACAGCCCTGGATCACCCGCCCCGCGTCGAGCAGGAGGATGCCGGGGGCGACGGCGGACAGCACGGACCCCACCGCGACGAGGGCGAGGGTCACGACGAGGACACGCCGTCGGCCCTTTATGTCGCTCAGGCGCGGTACGAAGACGGCGAAGAGGGCTGCGGAGGTGAAGAACGCGGTCTGCGACAGGCTGACGGCCGCCTCGTCGACGCCGAGCTCGGTGGCGATGGAGGGTAGGACCGGGCTGAGCATGCTCGCGTTCAGCTGGAAGGCCACGCATGCGCTCAGCAGCGCGACCATGAGCGCACCGGTTCTCATCGTTCGGTCATTCATGACGCCTCTACTTCCGGCGGGGGACGCTATGAATCTCCCCGTCTGGTGGTATACCGTATGCCTACAGCCCACACTTCAGAAACGTCAAGTGTTCGCCTAAAATACGAGTCAGATGGGCATTCGCCTGGGATGTGGTATACCAGCAGGAGAGAGTATGGGCATGTCACGTCAGACCAAGACGCCGTTGGGTGTCGCGCACATGTCACTGCGTGATCAGGTTCGGCTGGAGATCCGGAACCGCATCATGAAGGGGCAGCTTCCACCTGGCAGCAAGATGGTCGAACGTGAGCTGGCAGACGAACTGGGCGTATCCCGAGTCCCCGTGCGCGAGGCCCTGCGCATGCTCGAGTCCGAGGGCTTCGTCCATGTCGTGCCACGGCGAGGAGTCGTCGTCAAACATCTGTCGCAGACCGACGTCCAAGAGCTCTTCGACGTCCGCGAAGCGCTTGAGGCGTTCACCGCCCGCCGCGCTGCTGAGCACGCGAGCAAGGCCGACCTGCGGCGACTCAAGCGGCATCTCGACAAGGCGAGCCGGGCCGCGGCCGCGGGCAACGTTGATGACTTCGGTGACGCCAACGTGGCCTTTCATGACGAGATCACGGCCATCGCCGGCAACCACCTCCTCGGTACCATCCTGGAGCCCCTGCACAGTCGGCTGGACTGGCTGTTTCGCCAGGTGGACGACCCCGAACGGCTGTGCACCGAACACACCCGGCTGTACGAGGCAATCGCGTCCGGCGATTCGGCGGCAGCCGTCGCCGTCGCCGTCGAGCACGTCACCAGCAGCCGGAGAACCGCGCTGCGCATCTTGTTCGGCACTTCGCCGACCGCCACCGACGGTCCCTCCCCGAATCCGGCCCGCGCCGCCCCGGCCAAGGGCGTCCCTGGCGCACCTGGAACAACGGGGCCGTGACATCGACGGGTAGGACCCTCACGAGCCCATCTACCGCTGACAGGCATCGCGCCGCTTGTGGCCCCGGCTCCACCGCGTCATGGGCCCAATGGCGTCGATCAAGGATCTGATCATTCCCGCTGGGAAACGCAAAGGCGAGAACCCGTCCCTGGCCGGCATCCACCGGGCCCCGGCCGAGCACGAGAAGATGCGGAGCCACCCCGAGGCCGTCGAGAAGGCGCACGCCGAGTTCGCCGTGCTCCAAACCGGCGGTCGCCCCTGACCTTCCGTTCGTTTCGTTTGCGGCCGGCGGTTCGGCTCACGTCAAATAGCGCCACCTCGTTCGACTTCACCCTCCGCGCGACGGAACGGAATCCGGCGTTCACCACCTTCGCTCCGCAAGCGAGTCGATGTCCTGCTGACCGGTGGGAATCTCGTCAACGCCGGATTCCGTTCCACATCCCTCCGACCCCCTACACCACGGCTCCGGTGCCCTCCCGGCGGGCACGCGGCCGGGGCGGCTCGGGCGGCGGCTGCGAGCTGAACCGCTCCAGCTCGATCGCCAGCGGCCCGGCGACGAACGACGACGACGCCGTGCCGACCACGATGCCGATGATGAGCGCGAGGGCGAAGTCACGCAGGGTGTCGCCGCCGAGGACGGCCAGCGCGACGAGGATGAACAGGGCGCCGAGCCCGGTGTTGACCGTACGCGGGACGGTCTGCAGGATCGCGGCGTTGACGACGTCGGCGAAGCGGTCCCCGCGCCGCGCCTGCCACAGCTCCCTGACCCGGTCGAAGACCACCACCTTGTCGTTGATCGAGTAGCCGACGACGGTGAGCATGGCGGCCAGGAACACCCCGTCGACGGGTTTGCCCAGCCAGGCGAAGACTCCGACGACGGCGGCGGTGTCCACGACGAGGGCGAGGACCGCGGCGGTGCCGAACGTCCAGCGGAACCTGACCGCCAGGTACAGCAGCTGGGCCGCCAGCGCCACGGCGAGCGCGACGAGCGCGTTGCGGCGCAGTTCCTCGCCCAGGCTCGGGCCGATGAGCTCGTCGCGCTGCTTGGTCACCTGGCCGAGGTCGCGGTCCAGCGACCGTTCGATGCGGGCCACGTCGTCGGCGCTGATCTGCCCGGCGCGTACGGAGACCGTGGCGCCGGAGGCGTGCACGACCGCCGCCGGGTGCCCGGCTTCGGCCACGGACCGCCGGGCCGTCTCGGCGCTCACCGGCGCGGCGGCGGTGAACTCGACGAGCCGGCCGCCGGTGAACTCGACGCCGAAGTTCAGGCCGTGCAGGACCGGCCCGCTGACGGCCAGGACCAGTCCGGCGGCGGCCAGGGCCAGCCAGCGCCTGCCGCGGGACATGAGGCGCGGTTCGCGTTCGGCGATCCAGGTCCGGACGCGCCCCTGAGTGGCCAGCCCCGACAGCCGGGGCCCGACCCTGCCGACGAGCGAGTGGGCCAGGACGCGGGTGATGAGCATCGCCGAGACCAGCGAGGCGAGCACGCCGATGGCCAGGGTGACGCCGAAACCGCGCACCGGCCCGGAGGCCAGCCAGAACAGCAGCCCGGCGGCCAGCAGCGTGGTGATGTTGGAGTCGGCGATGGCGCTCCAGGCGTTCCTGAAGCCCGCGTCCAGGGCCGCGCGCAGGCCCCGCCCGGGTGCGCGGCCGTACTCCTCGCGGGCCCGTTCGAACACCAGCACGTTCGCGTCCACCGCCATGCCGATGGCCAGCACGAACCCGGCCAGGCCGGGCAGCGTGAGCGTCGCGCCGAACGCCACCAGCGCGGCGTAGGAGATGAGGCCGTAGGTGGCGAGCGCGACGGCGGCCAGCAACCCCGACAGCCGGTAGACGGCGACGACGAACAGCGCGGTGAGCAGGACCCCGGCGACGGCCGCTTCGGCGCTGGCCTCGATGGCCTCGGCGCCGAGGGTGGGACCGACGGTCCGCTGCTCGATCAGGGCGAGGGGGACGGGCAGGGCGCCGCCCTTGACGAGCACCGCCAGGTCCTGCGCCTGCTGGTGGGTGAAGGAGCCGGTGATCTGCGTGGACCCGCCCGGGATGCCGGTACGGCAGGGCACGGACGTGTCCACCTGGGGTGAGGAGATGATCTCCTTGTCCAGCACGATCGCGACCCGGCGCCGATCGTCGCCCGGGTCGTGGCAGGCGGCCTCGCCGGTCAGCCGCTGCCAGGCGGCGGCGTCGCGGAAGTCGACGGTGACGAACCAGGCCGGTCCCTGCTGGGGGTCGTTGCGGGCGGCGGCGTCGCTCACCCCGTCCCCGGTGATCGCGACGGGGCCGAGCCGCAGCCGCCGCCCGGACTCGTCGGCCAGGATCTGCCCGGCCCCGCCCCCGGCCGCTCCGGTGCCGTCTGCGGAAGCGGCGCCGGGGGTGGGGGTGGCGGGGTCGGCCTGGCCGAGCACCGGGTGGAAGGTGAGCTGCGCCGTCCTGCCGATGACCTGGGCGGCCTGGCGCGGGTCGAGCACGCCGGGCAGTTCGACGATGATCCGCCGCTCGCCGGAGCGGACCAGGGTGGGATCGACCACGCCGAGCGCGTCGGCGCGGCGGCGCAGCACGTCCAGGGCGCGGTCGGTGGCCTCGGCGTCGGCCTTGGCGGTGGGGGAGTCGCGGGTCTCGAAGACCAGCTGGGTGCCACCGCGCAGATCCAGGCCCAGGCGTGGCGATACGGTGACGGTGAGTAATGCGGCGGTGACGACGATGACGAACGCCGCCACCGCGCGCCACAGGGGCGCACGTGACATGGGAAGCCTCCACGGGCTGTCGACGGACTGTCGAGGGGAAAGGACGTCAGCGCGTCGTGGAGGGCGGTGCGCGGGCCGGGGCCCGGCGCGGGCGCGGCTGCGGAGCCGCCGGAGCGTGGCCGGCCGTGGCGCCGGCCGGTCGAAGGGCGCCGTCCGGTTCCCAGACGGGCGGCAGGACGGCCGGGTGCGCCGGTGCGGCGGGTGTGCCGCGGGCGGGGTGCAGGCGCGGCAGGACCGGGTCCGTCCCGGCGTGGACGGCCGGATCGGCCACAGGCTGAACGGCCTGGGCGGCCTGGTCCGGCCGGGTATGGGCGGCCGGGGGTGTCAGAGCCGGGCCCGGCCCGCCGCGGGCGGCCTGGCCCGCCACGGCCTGGACGGCCGGGCCGCTCCACCAGGCCGCGGGAGCCGCGCCGGTGGGGTGGGCGTCAACGGCGGGCGGCAGGAGCACGAACGCCGAAAGCAGCAGGAGCAGGACGGCGGGCACTCTGCTGCGCACGTCTCCTCCTGATCGGCGGGAAAAAGGGGGGGTGTTGCGGCCACCGTACCCCGGCGCGACCCCGCCCGCGCCGGCGGTCCGCGGCAGGGGCGGGGCCGGAACAGGGCCGGGGACGGGAACGGGAACGGAGCCGAACCGGAACGGGGCCGGGAGGAATGGACATGCCTTTTCGCAGCGTCTGGGCTATGGTCGGCCTCATGACCGGGCCGTGGCGCAGCGCAGCGGGAGGGTCCGTCGCGGCCGTCGCCGTGATGGGCCTGGTTCTGCTGTCCCTGCTGCTGTCCGGCTCGCCCGGCGCCTGGAGCGCCGGGAAGCACGCCCACCCGGCGGCGCCCTCGTCCGGCCCGGTGTGGGGTCCGGGCACGTGGGACGACGCGCCGGCGAGCCTGCCGCCGCAGGCCGCCGGGGTCCGTGAGCACCACGTGCCGTCGCTGTGGCCGTCGCGCGGCGAGCGGCAGGAGGGCGCCGCCCATCTGGCGCTGCCGTCGTCGCCGGGCCCGGACGCGGACGCGATCCGTGATCCGCAGCAGTTCGCGCACCGCACCGCGGGGTCGCGCAGCCCGCCGGCCGGCGTCTCCTCGATCTAGGTCCCGTCCTCGCGGGCCGCTCCGCCCGGGTTCCGCCCTGGCGGGCCGTTCCGCCCGCCGCTCCGGCCGGTCCCGCCGGCCGCGGCCGCCGTCATCCGCCGGTTCGCCCTGAGGGCGCGTCCGGGAACGCGTCTCCGTCCTGTGGGACGCGCGTCCGGGCCGCGCCTGCGCCGTCTTCGCCGCCCTGCGCCGCCTTCGCCCCCGTGGGGAGGCCGTACGGCCGGCGCGCGGCGAGGAATCTCGGGACGGGACCTGGCGCCGTCTTCCGTCCCTCCGGTGTCCTCCGGCCGTCCGCGCCGTGGGGATCCGGCGCCGTGCGCGCCGGATCCCCACGCCCGCCTGCCGCGGCACCGGGACTCCGCCGCGACCCCGCCGTGAGCGGGGCGAGCCTGCTCTCGGTCACACGCTAGGAGCGATCACCGCCATGGCCGATGTCAGATCGATCCACACCCATCCGCGGCACCTCGAACAGCCCCCGGCCCGCCGGGGCTTCGTGGCGCTCGACGTCGGCACCGCGCGCACCCGCTCGATGTCGTCGGGCGGGTGCGCCGTCGCCGACCGGCCGTCGGCGATCACCGGCGGCCCGTCCGGCGTCCCGGGCCCGGTGCGGCCCCTCCGGCACGGTGTGGTCGCCGACCCCGCGGCCTACCTGCGGCTGGTGCGGCTGGTGCTGCTGGAGGCCCGCTGGTCGGGCGCCTGGCCGCCGGAGCGGGTGCTGGCCGGCGTGCCGGTGACGGCGACGCCGGACGACCGGCGGGCGGTCGGCGCCGCGGTCGCCGAGGTCGCCGGGTGCGAGGCCACGCTGGTGGAGGGGCCGCTGGCCGCGGCCGTCGGCGCCGGGCTGGACATCGCCGGCCCCCGGCCGTGCCTGCTGCTGGACGTGGGGGCGGGCCTGGCCGAGGCCGTCGTCATCGACGGAGGGGTCATCACCGACGCCGCCGTCCTCCAGCTGAGCGCCACGACCGGTACCGGCCTGCCGCTGTACGCGCTGGACGGCGTCGTCGGCATGACGGCGGGCCTGCTGCGCCGGCTGCCCGGCCGGCCGCGCCCGGCCGGGCTGGTCGTCACCGGCGGAGGCGCCCGGCAGGCACCGCTGCTGGAGCGCCTGCGCGCCGCGCTGCGGGTGCCGGTCGGCGCCGCGCCCGAACCCGGGCACGCCACGATCCGCGGCCTGGTGAGCCTGTGCCTGCGGCCGGACCCGGAGGCCCGGGCCACCGCCGGCGGCCGCTGAGCCGCCTCGGCGCCCGCCCCCTCGTCCAGGGCTCCTCCGAGCCCCCTCATCCCGATCGGCGCCGTCCGCGGTGGCCGATCGCCTCGGTACCCATCGTCATCAGCGTCACCAGGAAGGAACTCTCATCATGACCGACATCCGCCAGACCTCTCACCTCAGTGGCGTCCAGCTGCAGGCGCTCCGCCGGGACCTGCGGGAGCAGCTGGAGCGGCGCACCCAGCAGGTGCTCGGCCTGCGGGCCGAGGCGCAGGACGGCGCCGGCGCCGACGGCACCTGGCAGGAGCTGGTGGCCTCCCTGACCGCCGCCGACCGCGCCGTCGCCGAGCTCACCCGGGCCCTGGAGCGGATGACGGACGGCACCTACGGCCGCTGCGCCCACTGTGAGGCGGGCATCCCGTTCGAGCGGCTCGAGATCCGGCCGCTGGCCCGTTACTGCATCGCCTGCCAGCGCCTGCACGAGGCCGCCTGACGGCTCCGCGCAGCCGGGCGGCTCGCACGGGGTGGCCGCGGGAGGAGGAACAATGTGGTCATGCGTGCGAGCCGTCTGCTGTCCCTGCTGCTGCTTCTGCAGACCCGGGGGCGGATGACGGCCACCGAGCTGGCCCGGGAGCTGGAGGTGTCGGTCCGCACCGTCTACCGCGACGTGGAGGCGCTGTCGTCGGCGGGGGTGCCGGTGTACTCCGACCGGGGCCCGGCCGGCGGGTACCGGCTGCTGGACGGTTACCGCACCCGCCTCAACGGCCTGACCGCCGAGGAGGCGTCGTCGCTGTTCCTGGCCGCGCTGCCCGGTCCCGCCACCCAGCTGGGGCTGGGGGAGGTGGCCGCCAACGCCGAGCTGAAGCTGCTGGCCGCGCTGCCGCCGGAGCCGCGCTCGCACGCCACCCGGATGCGTGAGCGGTTCCACCTGGATGTGCCCGGCTGGTACCGCGGCGCCGACGAGGCGCCTTTCCTGGCGGAGGTCTCCGAGGCGGTGTGGGACCAGCGGCCGCTGCGGATGACCTACCGCCGCTGGGGGCCGCGCGACGTCGAGCGGGTGGCCGAGCCGTACGGGCTGGTCCTCAAGGGCGGGTCATGGTACATGGTGGCCGCCGTGGGCGGAGGGGAGCCGCGCACCTACCGGGTGTCGCGGATCGTCAGCGCCGAGGTGCTCGCCGGGCGGTTCGACCGTCCCGCCGGGTTCGACCTGGCCGCCTACTGGGAAGGTTACGCCGCCGACTTCCGCCGCCGGATGTACACCGCCGAGGCGGTGGTGCGGGTGGCGCCGGGTCTTGAGGGCCTGCTGCGCTACACCGTCGGCGACGACGCCGCCGACGTCGCGCTGAGCGGCGCGGGAGAGCCGGACGAGCGGGGCTGGACGGTGGTGCGCCTGCCGATCGAGTCGGTCCGGCACGCCCGCTGGACGCTGCTGCGCCTGGGCACCGACGTGGAGGTGCTGGAGCCGCCGGAGCTGCGGGCCCTGATGGCCGAGACGGCCGCCGCGCTCGTCACCCTGTACGGCGAGGCGGGCGGTTAGGGGGCGGTGGTGGACGCGGTGTGGTGCGAGCCGTTCAGCGGAATATCCCTAATTTCATGATCTACTTTGTAAAGGGGATGCTTATTGCAAAAAATCAGTAAACAACAACCAAAGACGGGCTCGAAAAAGCAAGAGGGGCCGCGCTGGAACGACGAGCCGCGGATCGCGGGTAGGAACACGAAGGGTCACGGGCGCGGGGCCGGTGACCGTACCTGGGGCGGGGGGCGTGATGGCGGTGTGGCCGGGGGGAGTGGCGCGGCCGGAGCGGGTGCCGGCTGGGGCGTCGGCCGACGGGGCGGGGATCGTGGTGGGGGCGGGGCCGGTGACGGTGGACGTCTACCTCGATTTCCTGTGTCCGTTCTGCCGGAGGTTCGAGGAGTCGGCGGGGCCGGTGGTGGAGCGGCTGGCGGCCGACGGGGTGGCGAGCGTGGTGTATCACCCGATGGGGTTTCTGGACTCGCTGTCGCCGGACCGGTATTCGTCGCGGGCGGCGGCGGCTTCGGGGTGCGCGGCGGATGCGGGGAGGTTCGTCGAGTACGCGCGGGTGCTCTTCGGGTCGCAGCCGGCCGAGGGCGGGCCGGGGCTGTCGGATGAGGAGCTGGTGGAGGCGGGTGAGGCGGCCGGTGTGGAGAGCGGGTCGTTCGGCGGGTGTGTGCGCTCGGGGGTCTATTCGGAGTGGGTGGGGTTCGTGACGGCGATGGCGGGCCGGGCGGGGGTGGAGGCGACGCCGTCGGTGCTGGTGGAGGGGTTGGTGGTGTCGGCTGATGCGTCGTCGATCGTGGGGGCTGTGCTGGAGGCCGGGCGGGGGTGAGGCGGAGGTTGGCGGTCTTTCGCCTCGTGTGGGATTTTTAGGGCTTCTTACTATTTTCCCAGGTTATTAGGGCTTTTAAGTGTCCATGAGGTTGGCATGGACACGGGGCCCTTGCTGCTGATGGTGGTGGCCGCGGCATTGGTCTTCGCCTTCACCAATGGATTCCATGACACGGCGAACGCGGTGGCGACGTCGGTGGTGACGGGGGCGTTGCGGCCGTACGCGGCGGTGGGACTGTCGGCCGCGTTGAACTTCGCCGGGGCTTTTCTGTCGTTGAAGGTCGCGGCGACGGTGGCCGGGGGGATCGTGGACAGCGGTGTGATCACGTTGCCTGTGGTCTTCGCGGGGCTGATGGGCGGCCTGCTGTGGAATCTGGTGACGTGGTATCTGGGGATGCCGTCGAGTTCGTCGCACGCGCTGGTCGGCGGGCTGGTGGGGGCGGCGTTCGTGGCGGTGGGGGCGTCGGCCGTCAAGGGGGTGGGGGTGGCGTCGCTGGTGCTGTTGCCGGCGCTGCTGTCCCCGGTGGCGGCGATGCTGGTGGCGGGTGCCGGGTCGCGGGTGGTGCGGCGGGTGACGCGAGGAGTGCCGGCGGGGGTGCGGGAGCGGGGTTTCCGGGTGGGGCAGATCGGTTCGGCGTCGCTGGTGTCGCTGGCGCACGGGACGAACGACGCGCAGAAGACGATGGGTGTGATCATGCTGGCGCTGGTCACCGGGGGTGCGGCGGGTGCGGGTGAGGATCCTGCGGGGTGGGTGGTGGTGAGCAGCGCCGCGGCGATGGCGGCGGGGACGTTCGTCGGGGGGTGGCGGATCGTCCGTACGGTGGGCCGGAGGTTGGTGCGGATCGGGAGCATGGAGGGGTTCGCGGCCCAGAGTGGGTCGGCGGCGTTGATCCTGGTGGCGTCGGATTCGGGGTTTCCGTTGTCGACGACGCAGGTGTGCTGCGGTTCGGTGGTGGGCGCGGGGATGCGCCGGGGGGCGTCGAAGGTGCGGTGGCGGGTGGTCGCGGGAGTGGCGGGGGTGTGGCTGATGACGTTGCCGGGGGCGGCGGTGCTGGGGGCGCTGATGTGGTGGGGATCGCAGTGGGTCGGTGGGATGCAGGGGGTGGGGTTGATGTTCCTTCTGGTGCTGATGGCGGGGTTCTGGCTCTATGTGGCGGCTGATCGGCGTCCGGTGAACGCCTCCAATGTCAACGCCGAGCGGGCGGGGCACCGCATGAAGTGGGAGGAGGAGGGGGTGTGACGGTGTTCGCCGGGGAGCTGGGGGAGTTCCTGTGGGTGGTGGTGGTCGCGTTCGCCGGTGGGGTGGGGTGGGTGGCGGTGTACGCGCTGGGTTTGGCGGGTGTCTCGGCGGCGCGGCGGGAGCGGGGGTGCCGGTCGGCGGGGTGGGTCTGTGCGTCGGTGTGTTTCCTGGCGGCGGTGGCCGGGGTGGTGGGGGGACTGTGGCTGATGCTGACCGGCCAGGGGAATGCGGGGTGAGGAGGCGCGGCGGACGGTTAGGCGGTTGCCCGCGCCGATCACGGTTGCGACGATGAGGGCATGTTCCTCCTGGCTTTCATCGGTTCGTGTTTCGTGGTCGCCATGGTCCCCGGCGCCAGCACCGCGATCATCCTGCGGCAGACGCTGCGCGCCGGGCGGGCCCGGGGGCTGGCCGCGGCCGTCGGCAACGAGACGGGCATCCTGCTGTGGGCGCTGGCCGCCGCGTTCGGTCTGTCGGCGCTGGTCGTCGCCTCGGAGGTGGCCTATGACGTCATGCGGGCGGCAGGGGCCGCGGTGTTGCTGCTCATGGGCGTCCAGTCGCTGTGGAACGCCCGGCGTCGGCGGGAGGGGCGGGACGGCGGTGGGGGAGGGGAGGGGCCCGCGGGCGAGAGCGGCGGGGGGCTGCGGCGCTCCTACCTGCTGGGGCTGAGCACCTGCCTGGCCAACCCGAAGGCGGCGGTGTTCGCGATGTCGTTCCTGCCGCAGTTCGTGCCGGACGGCGCCGACGTGCCGCTCACGCTGACGATGCTCGCGGTGGTGTGGGTGCTGGTCGACACGGTCTGGTACGGGTTGTTCATCTGGATGGTGGGGCGGGCCCGGCTGGTCTTCGGGCGGCCCGCCGTACGGCGCCGCCTGGAGGCGCTGTCGGGGGTGGTGCTGATCGGTTTCGGTCTGCGGCTGGTGACGGAGAGCCACTGAGGGCGGGACCGGGCCGCTGCGGGGATTGTTCGCCGATTTCATGATCTACTTTGTAAAGGTCGTCACTTAATGCAAAAAATCAGTGAATAGCGACTAAAGACAGCCTCAACCAAAAAGGGTCGTCGTGGCATCCGGCCGGTGCCCTTACGGGGCGTCGGCCGGATGCCGCGCGCTCCGGGCAGGAACACGGAGGGTCACGGGCAGGGGGCCGGTGGCCGTACCGGGGGAGCGGGGGGCGTGATGACGACGGAGCCGGGCGGGGTGACGCGACCGGAGCGGGTGTCGGTGGGGGTGGTCCGCGGTACGCCGGTGGGTGGGCGGGGTGCCGGGGGTTTTCAGGCCGGGGGGTGGCGGATGACGGCGATGGGGGCGTGGGAGTGGTGGAGGAGGATGGAGGTGGTGGGGCCGAGGGTGGCGGTGCGGCGGGCGGTGGCGCCGGCGACGACGAGTTCGGCGTTGTGGGAGGCGTCGATGAGGGCTTTGGCGGGGTGGGTGTGCAGGGTTTCTTCGGTGAGGGTGACGTCGGGGAATTCCTCGCGCCAGCCGGCGAGGGCTTCTGCGAGGAGGAGGGTTTCCTCCTGGCCGACGGCGTCGATGTCGTAGACGAGGGGCTGGGGGCGGCCGGGGGTGGCGTGGGGGTGGGTCCAGGCGTGTACGGCGTGCAGGGGACGGCCGCGTAGCCGGGCTTCTTCGAAGGCGAATCTCAGGACGGGTTCCTGGCCGGGTTCTCCGGTGGCGCCGACGACGATGTGGGTGTTCTGGCAGGGGGGTGGGGGGCCGACGACGATGAGGGGGCAGGGGCAGCGGGTGGCGAGGTCGCGGCTGACGGAGCCGAGGAGGAGTCCGGCGAAGCCGCCGCGGCCGCGGGTGCCGACGGCGAGGAGCTGGGCGTGGCGGGCGGCGTCGGCGAGGGCTTCGGCGGCGGGGCCGTCGAGGATGTCGGTGGTGACGGTGTGGACGTCGGTGCCGGTCTGGGCGCGTTCGGCGGCTTGGCGCAGGAGTTCCCAGGCGGTGGCTTCGGCGGCTGCTCCCCAGTGGTGGGGCTGGGGGGCGAGGGGGACGTCGTTGGTCCAGCGCAGGGCGGTGTGGGCGATGAGCAGGGGTGCTTTTCTGAGGGCGGCTTCCTGGGCGGCCCACATGACGGCTCGTAGTGAGGGGGCTGAGCCGTCGGCGCCGGCGATGACGGGTTGTGTCATGGTCCCTCCCGGCCGTGGGGGGTGGTTCTTTCAGGGTGGTGGCCGGGGGTGGGTGGGGGTAGGGGCG
>NZ_JBEZNH010000076.1:0-34094 GCF_040653115.1 Streptosporangium sp. NPDC048047
GTATGACGACTCGCCGTTGATCGCGTTCACCGATCCGCCGCTGACCACCGTGCGCAAGCCCATCGGCGCCATGGCCTCGGCCGCCGTGGCGACCCTGCTGGAGGAGATCAACGGCGCCGGCGGCAGGCACACCGAGCTGATGTTCCAGGCCGAGCTGGTCGTGCGCGGCTCGACCGGTTCGGGCCCCCTGGTCAACCGCTGACCACGGCGTACGGCGGCGGGGCCGTACGGCGCGGGCGTCCGCGGGCGAGGGGCCGTACGGCGCGGACACCCCTGACGGGAAGCCGGGCGGCGGGTGGGATCATTGAGCGGTGAACCATGACGTCGTCGTGATCGGCGGTACCGGTGTCGACACCACCGCCTACGTCCCCCGGCTCCCCCTGCCCTACGCCGACACCTACGCCGTCCCCCCGGTGATCGACCGGATCGGCAACACCGGCAGCGGCGTCGCGCTCGGCTGCCACGCCCTCGGCCTGAGGACCAAGCTGTTCGACCTGATCGGCGACGACCCGCAGGGGCGGCTCATCCGCGACCACCTGGCCGGCGCGGGGGTGGAGTTCGGCTGGGAGCTCGCCCCCCAGGGCACCCGGCGCAGCGTCCTGCTGGTCGGCCCCGACGGGCGGCGGCTGTCGCTGTTCGACCCGCGCCAGGCGCCGGGCGAGCGGCTGCCCCGCGAGCTGTACCTGCCCGCGGTGCGCGCGGCCCGGCACGTCCACGTGTCGATCGTGGACTTCGCCCGGCACGTCTACCCCGACCTGGAGGGCCTGGAGGGCACGCGGATCTCCACCGACCTGCACGACTGGGACGGCGAGAACGACCACCACCGCGACTTCGCCTACTCCTCGGACCTGGTGTTCCTGTCGGAGGCGGCGCTGGGCTCCCGCCGCGACGAGGTCATGCGCGACATCCTCGACCGGGGCCGCGCCACCACGGTGATCTGCACGGCCGGGGCCGAGGGCTGCCACGTCCTCGACGAGCACGGCCTGCGGCACGTCCCCGCCGCCCCGCTGCCCGGCCCGGTGGCCGACAGCAACGGCGCCGGCGACGCGTTCGTCTCCGGCGTGCTGTACGGCCTGCTGTCCGGCCGCCGGCTGGACGAGGCGGTCCGGCTGGGCACCCTGGCCGGCGCGCACGCCTGCACGGTGACGGGCACCCACGAGAGCCCCATCGACGAGGCGACCCTCCTGGCCCGCGCCGCCTGACCCGACGGCCCGGCTGCCGGCGTCCCGGGAGGCGACGACTCCGGGAGACGACGACCTCTGAAGACGACGACGGGCCCCGGATCGGTGATCCGGGGCCCGCACACGCCCGCCCGCGCGAGGCGGGCGGGCCGATCGCTCAGAGCCTGCCCAGCAGCTCCGCCGCCCGCTTCCGGTAGGTGGCGACGTTGCCCAGCTTGACGTCCTCGTAGCCGCGGACCACGTCCGGCAGCTCGGCCAGCTCGCGGACCGCGTCGAGGTTGTCCGGGCGCAGCCGGGCCAGGGCGCGGTGCACGTCGCGGGTGTACTCGTCCACCAGCTCCCGCTCGACCCTGCGCACCCCGGCCATGCCGAACGGGTCGAACGTGGTGCCGCGCAGCCCGCGCATGCCGTACAGCGCGCGGAAGGCCGGGTCGAACCAGGAGCCGAGCCGGATCTTGCGCTTCATGCCCAGGGCCCGCAGGAACGGCGGGTGCAGGTTGTAGGAGATCTTCGCGCCGGGGCCGAACTCGGCGGCGATCCTGGCCCGCTCCGCCGGGTCGAGGTGGAGCCGGGCCACCTCGTACTCGTCCTTGTAGGACATCAGGCGGTGCAGGTGGCGGGCGTAGGCCTCGGTGACCGGGAAGGACACCGTCCCCTCGCCGGCCTCCTCGCCCGCCGCCCCGCCCATGGCGGCCCGCTCCCCGTTCAGGACCGCGCGGACCGACTCGGCGTAGCGGGCGGCGTAGCGGGGGTTCTGGTAGGCGGCCAGGTCGGGCACCCGTACCGACAGCAGGCGGTGCAGCTCGGTGCCGGGGGCCGCGATCGAGTCCACGAGCCGGGATGTCTCCGGGCTCGGCGGCTGCTCGGCCGGGGCGTCCGGGCGGGTGGCCCGCGCCACCGCCTCGGGGTCGGCGACGACGGCGCGGCCCCAGTGGAAGGCGGCGACCGTCCTGTCGGCGCTCTTGCCGCCGCCGAGCCGGATGGCCCGCTCGATCGCCTCCAGGCTCAGCGGGATGAGCCCGCGCTGCCAGGCCGCGCCGACCACGATCGTGTTGGCCGGCATGTGGTCGCCGAACAGCGCCTGCGCGACCTCCTCGGCGTCGAGGTAGACGTTCAGCTCGCGCAGGGTCCGCGCCTCCAGCGCGCCGATCGGCGAGGCGACGTCGGTGACGTGCCGTGAGGGGTCGACGACCATCGAACCGGTGGGCGCGAGGCTGGTGGAGACCACGGCCACGGTCCGGTCGCGGCCGGCGGCCTTGAGGTTCTTCGGGTCGGTGGCGCCGAGCAGGTCGAGCGCGAGGTAGGCGTCCACCCCGGCCGTGCTCGCCTGGCCGGTCCGGTCGTCGTCGCCCTCGTAGATCAGGATGTCGGAGACGACGGTGCCGCCCTTCTGGGCGAGGCCGGTCTGGTCGAGCCCGCGCGAGCGCTTGCCGTCGAACATCGCTGCCCGGCCGATGATCTGCGCCACCGACAGCACACCGGTGCCGCCGATGCCGACCAGCCGGACGGTGGTCTCCGCGGTGCGGAACGCGGGCGCCGGCATCGCCGGCGGGGCGGGCACGGCCGCCCGCTTCGTGCCGGGCCTGCCCGGCACGACGGTCACGAAGGACGGGCAGTCGCCCTCGACGCAGGAGTAGTCCTTGTTGCAGGACGACTGGTGGATCTCGGTCTTGCGGCCGAACTCGGTGTCCACCGGCAGCACCGACAGGCACTCGGACTTCTTGCCGCAGTCGCCGCAGCCCTCGCACACCCGCTGGTTGATCGCCACCCGCCGGACCGGGTCGGGCAGGTCGCCCTTCTTGCGCAGCCGCCGCTTCTCGGCGGCGCACTGCTGGTCGTGGATCAGCACGGTCACGCCGGGGACCGCGGCCAGCTCCCGCTGGGCGTCCTCCAGCGCCGCGCGGCCGCGCACCTCGGCGATCCGGGCCAGCTTGACACCGCGGTAGCGCTCGGGCTCGTCGGTGGTGACGATCACCCGGCGCACGCCCTCGATCTCCAGCCAGCGGGTCAGGTCGGCCACGGCCAGGGACGGGGTGATCACCTGGCCGCCGGTCATCGCGATCGCGCTGTTGTAGAGGAGCTTGTAGGTGATGTTGACGCCCGCGCCGACGGCCGCCCGGATGGCGAGCGAGCCGGAGTGGTGGAAGGTGCCGTCGCCGAGGTTCTGGAAGATGTGCGGGGTGTCGGTGAACGGCGCCTGGCCGATCCACTGCGTGCCCTCGCCGCCCATCTGGGTCAGGCCGGTGAGCGTGCCCTTGCCCTCGCGGTTGATCACCACCATCGTGTGGCAGCCGATGCCCGCGCCGACCGGCGCGTCGTCCGGGACGGCGGTGGAGCGGTTGTGCGGGCAGCCGGAGCAGAAGAACGGCGTGCGCTGCGGGCCGAGCAGCTTCAGCGGCGCCGGCCGGGAGATCGACGCCAGGCCCCGGTCGATCCGCTCGCGCACGTCGGGGCCGAGCCGCCCGGCCGCCGCGTCCGCCTCGGCGCCGCGGCGCAGCCGGAAGGCGACCGCCTTGGCGGCCAGTTCGGCGTCCACCGCCCCGGCCTGCGGGATGAGCGCGGCGCCGTTGTCGTCGAGCTTGCCGAGGACCCGGGGGGCGCCGGCGGTGCCGTACAGGATCTCCTTGATCTGGCCCTCCAGCAGCGGGGCCTTCTCCTCCACGACGAGGATCTCGGTCAGGCCCCGGGCGAAGGTCCGTACGATCTCCGGCTCCAGCGGCCAGATCATGCCGACCTTCAGCAGGCGCACGCCGAGTTCGGCCGGGTCCACGCCGAGCCGGCGGAACGCCTGGCGCACGTCGTGGTAGGCGGTGCCGGAGGCGGCGATGCCGAGCCAGGCGCCGCCGGGGTCGGCGGTGATCCGGTTGAGGCCGTTCTCCCTGGCGTAGGCGCGGGCCAGCGCCAGGCGCGGCCCGACCAGGGTCTTCTCCATCTCCAGCGACCACGGGGTGAGCAGCGTCGCGTCGGGGACGTGCCGGTACGGCCTGCCCTCGTGCTCCACGACCGGCATGACCGGGACGACGCGGTCCAGGCCGGTCTCGACCGTGCCGGTGGCGTCCACCACGTTGGAGACGGCCTTGACGGCCACCCACAGGCCGCTGGCGCGGGAGGCGGCGACGGCGTGCCGGCCCAGGTCGAGCAGCTCCTGCACGGTTCCGGGGTGGACGACGGGCATGCCGATCGCGGCGAGGGCGGTCTCGGTGGCCGACGGCAGCGTGGAGGACTTGCAGCCCGGGTCGTCGCCGCAGAGGGCGATCAGGCCGCCGTCGGGATGGGCGCCGACGAAGTTGCCGTGCCGCAGGGAGTCGGCCGCGCGGTCGACGCCGGGGGCCTTGCCGTACCAGACGCCCAGGACGCCCGCCCTGCGCGGCCGGGGGAGGGCGGGCACGAGCTGGCTGCCCCAGACGGCGGTGGCGCCCAGCTCCTCGTTCTGGCCGGGCCGGTGCACGACGCCGAGCTCCTCGGCGAGCCGGCGGGAGCGGATGAGCTCCTGGTCGAAGCCGCCGAGCGGGGAGCCCGGGTATCCCGACACCATCGCGCCGGTGTCGAGGCCGGCGGCGCGGTCGGCGCGCATCTGGTCGAAGATCAGCCGGACCAGGGCCTGCGTGCCGGTCATGAACTCCCGATCCTCGCCGCGGGGGTGTCCGTCGCCGGGAGTCGCCTCTCGGGGGTCGGCGAAGATCGTCATGCTCTCGTCCCATCTCCAGGTCGCTGAGGGTGCGGCAAGGCTATGCCAGGCTACGGCGCACGCGATGTCAAGATTTATGCCGGATTGCTGGTCGATTAATATTTATTGCCATGGATGTCACCGATCGAGCAATTCTCAGCCTTCTCCAGCGGGAGGGGCGGCTCAGCAACCAGGAACTGGCCGAACGGGTGCGGCTGACCCCCTCCCCGTGCCTGCGCCGGGTCCGCAACCTGGAGGAGTCGGGAGTGATCAGCGGTTACCGCGCCGTTCTCGACCCGGCGGCCGTCGGGCGCGGTTTCCAGGTCCTGGCCTACGTGGAACTGGAGGGCCAGGACGCCGAGACCGTCACGGCGTTCGAGAACGCGGTCATGGAGATCGAGGACGTGGTGGAGTGCCTGCGCATGTTCGGCCGCCCGGACTACGTGCTGCGCGTCGCCGTACCGGACATGGACGCCTACAGCCAGCTCTGCCTGGAACGGCTGGGCCGCCTGCCCGGCCTGGACAAGCTCACCTCTCAGATCGCGATGAAGGCCCTCAAACCGGGTGGGCTTCTCCCGCTATGAGGGGATTCCGCAGCGCGATCATGGCGATGTCGTCGTCCTCGCCGGTCACCAGCCGGGCCAGCAGCTCGTCGCAGAGGGCGTCCAGCGGCTCGCGGACGAGCGACACGGCGTGGTCCCGCAGCCGGTTCAGCCCGGTCCCGAGATCCTCGCCGCGGCGTTCGACCAGGCCGTCGGTGTAGAGCAGGAGCGTGGCGCCCGGGTGCAGCGCCTCGACGGCGCTGTGGCGCGGCAGGTCCTTCGCGACGCCCAGCAGGGGGCAGCGCGCCTCGTCCAGGAAGCGTCCCTGGCCGTCCGGGGTGAGCAGCAGCGGTGGCGGGTGACCCGCCACCGAGTAGTTGAGCCGCCACAGGCCGGCCTCCGCCCGCTCGGCTCGCGCCAGCACGCAGGTGGCCGTCTGGTCCCGGCACAGCAGCTCCATGACCTTGTCCAGCCGCCGCAGCACCTCCTCGGGCGGCTCCTCGCGGTCCACGGCCAGCCCCCTGAGCATGGTGCGGATCTGGCCCATGGTCACGGCCGCGGGCAGGTCGTGGCCGGCGACGTCGCCGATCGTCAGCACGGGCGTGCCGTCGCCCAGCACGAAGCAGTCGTACCAGTCGCCGCCGACCGCCGCGGCCGCCGGGCTAGGCCGGTAGCGGGCCACGATGCGCAGGCCGGGGACGGACGGCGGCTCGGCCAGCAGGCTGCGCTGCAGGGCGAGCGCCACCCGCTGGGTGCGCTGGAACTCCATGGCGCCGCTGAGCGCGTCGTGCGCGTGGTCGAGCATCTGCCCGATCAGGGTCACGTCGGCCTCGCTGATCGCCGGGCGGTCCCCGCAGGTGGCGACGGTCACCAGCGCCGCCACGAACCCGTCGACGACGACCGGGACGAGCGCCGCGCTGGTGGCCCGGACGGTGATCAGCCACCTGATGCCGCCCGGCGGCAGCTGCAGGTCCGGCGGCGGCTTGCCCCGGGGGAACTCCCGGCGCACGACGTGGCGGCGGCGCACCGCCCGCACCAGCGCGCTCTCCGGGCCGAGCGTCACCTCGTACCCGGTCTGCAGTCCGGGCAGGCCCGGCCGTACGGCGCCGGCCACGTGCCGGAAGACGAGCGGGGGTCCCACCGGCCGGTCCGGCGACTCCGGCAGCAGGTAGATGCCGCACACGTCGGCCAGCTCCGGCACGATCACGTGCGCCAGCGCCGAGAGCATCTCCTCCAGGCGCGTGACGTCCGCGGTGGCCGCCGAGGCGCGGCCCAGCAGCTCGCGGCACCTCTCCTGCTGCCACTGCTGCTCGATGTCGGCGCAGGTGCCGACCCACTCGACCACGCGGTCGTCCTCGTGCACCGGCACGGCCCGCGCGCTGAAGTGCCGGTAGCCGCCGTCGGCCAGCCGGAGCCGGTGGACGTGCTCCCACAGCGGGAACACCTCCCCGACCGCCTTGGCCCACGACTCGGCGGTCTCGGCCCGGTCGTCGGGGTGGACGGCGTCGAGCCATCCGTCGCCCTGGAACTCCTCCCACGTCTGGCCGGTCACCTTCTGCCACCCCGGGCTCGGCTCGATGACACCGCCGTCGGCCCCGGCCACCCAGAGCATCTGGGTGCCGACCCGCCCCAGGTTGCGGTAGCGCCGCAGCAGGCGGCGCCGCTCCTCCGACAGGGCGTCGATCCAGCGCGAGGCGATGACCTGCTCGGTCACCTCCACGGACACCTGCAGCACCCCGCGCTCGCCGCCACCGAGGCAGATCTCCGACATGCTGAAGTTGAAGAAGCGCTCCTGCGGGCCGCCGCCGGCGAAGGACATGGTGGCCCGGCCCTCGACGATGTTCACCGGCTGCCCGTCCCGCATGACCCGGTCCAGCATCGAGATGTAGGAGTCGCGCTCGACCAGGTCGGCGAACGCCTCGCGTGCGGGGACGCCGAACGGTCTGTCGCCGAAGGCCGACCGGTAGGCGGCGTTGGTGTACATCAGGCGGTGGTCCGGGCCCCTGCTGACCGATACCCCGACCGGAGCCGGGTCGAAGATGTCCAGGGCCAGGCCGCTGAAGATGTCGATCCGGGCGTCCTTCATCCCATGCTCTCCCGATGGGGACAGCGGCATGCGCTCGTCGCATGCCCGCAATTCCCCTTTTTGTCGTGTACGCGCATGGGGCAATCATCTATCCGCGCAGGTCAGGACGGGGAAAAGGGAGAGTATGGTACGCCTTGCGTACCGGGATCGGCCCCGCCGCAGGAGCCGTCCCCGGCACGACCCGGAAGACGTCAGCCCTTGTCCGCCCCCTCGTTGGCCCCCCGGACGAAGTACCGCTGGAAGATCACGAAGATGACCGCGACCGGGATCGTGGCCAGCACCGCCGCTCCCAGCTTGAGCGGGTACTGCATGCCGCTGCCCAGTGACCCCGACACCAGGTCGGCCAGCCCGCGGGGCAGCGTGAACAGCTCCGGGCTCTGCACCGCCACCAGACTGTGCGGCAGCTCGTTCCACGTGCCCTGGAACGACAGGATGGCCAGCGTGAGCAGCGCCGGCCTGGCCATCGGCAGCACGACGGACCAGAACGCGCGGAACACCCCGGCGCCGTCGATGCGCGCGGCCTCCTCCACGCTGACCGGGATCGACTCGAAGAACTGCTTCATGATGAAGACCCCGGCCGCGTCGGCGACCATCGGAACGATCAGCGCGGCGTAACCGTCGTACATCCCCAGCTGGTTGAGCACCAGGAACTTCGGGATGAACAGCACCACGCCCGGCACCGCCATCACCGCGAGCACCGCCGAGAACAGGGCCCGCCGTCCCCGGAAGCGGAGCCGGGACAGCGCGTAGCCGGCCAGCGAGTCCAGGAACACCCGCCCCACGGTGACGGCGACCGTCACCAGCACCGAGTTGCCCAGCCACAGCGGCATGTCGGTGCCGAGGAACACCTTCTCGTACCCGGCGAGCGACAGAGGTGAGGGCACCGGCGACAGTGGGTCGGCCGTCGCGCCGGCCTCGGTCTTGAGCGAGCCGGCGACCTGGATGACGAACGGGTACAGGAACACCAGCGCGAAGAACACCAGGATCGCGTAGCCCGCGAACAGCGAGGCCGCCGACCGCGCCTCCACGGGTCCGCCTCTCCTCCGGAGCCGCGCCGCCCCGGAGGGCGGCCGGGCGGGCGCCCGCCGGGGCGCCCGAGAATCCGCCGCGGTCGTCATGTCGAGGACCTCCTCGTTCGCGCCGTGCGGCGGTCGCGTGGCCGGGCGTCCCGGTCGCGCATCACCCACCGCTGGATGAGGCTCAGCACCACGATGACGGCGAAGAGCACGAAGGAGATCGCCGCGCCCGGGCCGTAGTCGAAGCTGCGGAAGGCCGTCTGGTAGGACAGGTAGGCCGGGGTCAGCGTGGTCTTGGCCGGGCTGCCCTGGCTCATCACGTAGATCTGGTCGAAGACCTGCCAGGTGGCGATCAGCCCGAGCGTCAGCACCAGGAACAGCGTCGGCTTCAGCAGCGGCAGCGTCACGTACCGCAGGCGCTGCCACCGGCCGGCTCCGTCGAGCATGCTCGCCTCCTCCAGCGACACCGGGACGTCCTGGAGCGCGGCGAGGAACATCAGCATGAACGTGCCGGACGTGGTCCACACGACCAGGATGATGATCGTGCACATCGCCACGCTGGGTCCCGACAGCCACTCCCACCACGACAGCCCGAGCGGGCCGTCGCCGGTCAGCGCCGCCGGTGGCGCGTCCGGATCGGCCAGGCCCACGGCGCCGAGCAGCAGATGCAGCACCCCCCGCGAGTCGGCGAACCACTGCGGGCCGTCCACGCCGAACAGCCCGAGCAGCCGGTTGACCGCGCCGGAGCCGGCGAAGACGAACAGGAACACCACACCGATCGCCACCGAGCTGGTCACCGACGGGAAGAAGAACGCGGTGCGGAAGAACGTCCGGCCCTTCAGCAGCCTGCCGTTGACGACCAGGGCGAGGCCGAGGGCCAGCACGGTCTGCGCCGGCACGACGATCGCCACGTAGTAGAGGTTGTTGCGGACGCTGGTCATGAAGTCCCGGCGGGTCAGGCCGTCCTCGGTGAACAGCCGGGCGTAGTTGTCCAGGCCCACGAACGGCACCCCGTCGCGGAACGGGCTTCCCTGGCCGTTCCAGTCGGTCAGGCTCACCCACATCGCCATCAGGATCGGCACGAGCATGAACAGCCCGAGGATCACCACCACCGGCGCGACGAACAGCCAGCCGGCGATGTTCTCCCTGGCGGCGTCGCTCAGCCGGAACCCGCGGCGGCCCGCGCGGATCGCGGTGTCGGCCACGTCGCCCTCCTTCCATCCTTCCATCCGGACGGCCCCGGCCTCTTCGCACGGGGGCCGGGACCGTCCGTCCTCTCGGGTCCGGTCAGGGTCAGTCGCCGAGCGCGGCCTGGGTGTTCCGCTGCAGCTGCTGCAGGATCGTCCTGGGCGGCGTGGAGTCGATCTTCTGCAGGCCGGTGTCGAAGTCGGCCAGCACGCTCTCCACCTTCGGGGCGTTCACCGGGCCGTGGGCGTGGTCGGCGCCCGCCACGAACGGGGCGTCGGCGGGGAACTCCTTGACATAGGCGTCCCTGGCCGACTGCCGGGAGGGCATGACGCCGAAGGCGCGGGCGAAGGCCATCTGCTGGTCGGCCTTGGTCATCGCCTCGACGAAGTCGATCGCCGCGTCCTTGTGCCTGCTCTTGGCCGCGACGCCCCAGCAGGTGGTGAACGACAGGGTGCCCTTGCCCGCGGGACCGGCGGGCAGCTCGTGCACCGAGTACTTCAGGTCGGGGAAGTCGGCCTTGAGCGCGCCCTTGAGCCAGTTGCCCTCGATGGCCATCGCGGCCTTGCCCTTGCCGAACGCCTCACCGGCCCAACCGGAGTCCAGGCGCTTGGGGAACACCGCCAGCTTGTCCCTCACCAGCTTCCGCACGTACTCCAGCGCCGCGAGGTTCTGCGGGGTGTCGGCGGTGGCCTGCCTGCCGTCGGGGCTGGTGATCCAGCCGCCGGCCTGCACCATGAAGGCGCCGATCCGGTCGCGGCTGTCGCCGAGGGCCAGCGGGACGATCCCCTTCGCCTTGAGTTTCTCGCTCACCGCGGTCAGCTCGTCCCAGCTGGTCGGCACGTCGTCCTCCGACAGCCCTGCCTTCTTCCACAGCTCCTCGTTGACCGTCAGCGCCAGGGTGGAGAAGTCCTTGGGCACGCAGTAGAGCTTCCCGTCGTAGGTGAAGGCGGTGCGGAGGCTCTCGTAGAAGTCGCCGGGCTCGGAGATCCTGTCCCCGTACGGTTCCAGCGCGCCGACGCTGGCGTAGTCGGCGAACCGGACGGCGTCGACGTAGAAGACGTCCGGCGGGTCGCCGGCCGCGAACGCCTGACCGAGCTGCTGGGTCATGTTCTGGGCGGGCGTCACCGTCGCGGTGTTGCCGCTGGCCTTGGCCCAGGCGTCCGCCGCCTGGCGCACCGCGTTCGTCTCGGCGTCGCCGGAGGAGCCGATGAGCACCCGCAGAGCGGCGGGTCCCGCGCTCTGCGGCGCCGCCGCGCCGCCGGGCTTGTCGTCGAAACCGCTGCCACAGGCCGCCGAGGTGAGGAGGGCGCCGCAGGCGGCCAGGCCGAGGGCCGCCGCGCGGAGGTTGCTGCGTTTCATCGCGTTCCCTGATCGTCGTTGAGAGGGGTCGGGGGGTGTCGGTGGTTCGGTGGTTCGGTGGGGAGGGCGGGCCTCCACGGAGGGGACCCCGCGGGGCCGCGAGGCTCCGCGGGGGGGGCCGCGGGGGTCAGGTGGACCCGCGCACCACCAGGGCGGGGCGCAGCAGGATCTGACGTGGTGATCCCGTGGAGGCCCCCGCCTCCCCGCGGTCCGCCGCGCCGGTTCCGACGCCGATGCCGGCGTCGGCGCCGGCCGCCGTACGGCCCGGCGCGGCGCTCACGGCGTCGCCCGCCGTACGGCCCGGCGGGTCCTCGCCGTCGAGGAGCCCGGTGAGCAGCGCGACGCAGTTCGCCGCGGCCTCGGCCAGCGGCTGGCTGACGCTGGTCAGCCCCACCGCCCTGGCCACCGGCGTGTCGTCGAAGCCGACGACCGCGACCGGCCGGTCCGGACGGACCGGCCGGTCCATGCCTTGGCCGTCGCCGGGGGAGCGGGCGGCGTGCAGCGCGCCGAGGGCGAGCGAGTCGCTCACGCAGACCAGCGCGGTCACCGGGTCGCCGCCGCCCAGCAGGTCGCGGGCCAGCGCCTCGCCGGCGGCCACGCCGTCGTCGGTCGCGCGGTCCAGGCCCGTGGGATCGACTCCCGCCGCGGCGAGGGTCCGCGCCCAGCCGGCCCGGCGGTCGTCGCCGACGCCGGAGCCGGCCGGCCAGCCGATGAACCCGATCCGCCGGTGCCCGGCGTCGAGGAGGCGGCGGGTCGCCTCGGCGGTCCCGGCGGCGCCGTCAACGTCCACCCAGGCGTGGCCGGACCCCTCCGGCACGCCCCACGGGCGGCCGAAGGTCACGAACGGCAGCCGCCGCTCGGCCAGCCAGGAGGTGCGGGCGTCGCCGTGGTGGGTGCTGGTGAGCACGAAGGCGTCGGGCTCGTAGGCGCCCAGCAGGTCGTCGATGGTGGCGATCTCCGAGGCGTCGTCCTCGGCGGTGTAGAGCAGCACCCGGTAACCCGCCGCGGCGGCCGACTCGGTGAGCCCGTGCAGGAAGCGGTCGTAGACGGTGCCGTTGATGCCGTCGTGGGACGGCTCGATGCGCGTGGCGATCAGCCGGGACCTGCCGGTGCGCATCTGCCGCGCGGCCTGGCTGGCGCGGTACCCCAGCGTCTCGACGGCCTCCAGCACCCGCCGTCGTGTCTCCTCGCGGACGACCTCCGGGGTGTTGAGCACGTTCGACACCGTCTGGCGGGACACCTTCGCGTGCCGCGCCACGTCGGTGATCGTCACTTTTTGCGTCATTTGCACCTTGCTGGGGTTTGAACGTTCAAAGGGGGATACGGCATGATTGGATCGTTCAAGTAAAGGAATTGCATCGCAATGTGCACCTCCGGCGTCGTTCTGTCAAGACCGTGCCGGCCCCCACCCCGACCCCCGAGGGATCACCAGTGCTTGCCGAAGCCACATCCGACCCGGCGGACGGCGCCCCCGCGACGACCGGACGGGACCCCCGCCTGCAACCGCTGCTCCACGACCTCGTCAGCGTCGTGCTGGCGCCGACGACCGCGCTGGGCGGCGCCGACGGGCAGATCCGCCCCGCCGGGGTGCAGGGACTCTTCCACGCCGACTCCCGGGCGCTGTCACAGGTCGTGCTGAAGGTGGACGGCCGGGAACCGGAGGCCGTCGGCCACGCCCCGGGCGGCCCCGGCGGCGCGCGGTTCGTCTCCCTGGCGCGGTGGCTGGGCGACCCCGGCCCCGACCCCACCGTCCGGATCGACCGCGTCCGCCGCGTCACGCCGGGCCGCATGGACGAGGAGATCGAGGTCGTCTCCACCGCCGCGGCCCCGGTGACCGCCGCCGTCACCCTGGAACTGGGCTGCGACTTCGCGCCGATCGAGACGGTGAAGTCGGGCGGCTCCGGCACCCCGGCGACGGCCGAAGACGGCGCGCCCGGCGAGCTGACCTGGCGCTCCGGGAACATCCGGGTCACCGTGACCGGCCGGGACGCCGACGCCGGCCGGGACGTCGGCACCGACGCCGCGGCCGGGCCCCGTGGGACGGCGCGGCTGAGCTGGCGGGTCGAGTTGCCCCCGCGCGGGCGGGCCGTACTGCGCTGGAACGTCGCGATCGACGACCCCGGCGCCGTCGTGGCCGCCCCCCGCCGCCCCGTCGAGTGGTCCAGGCCCGAGGCCGAGGCCGCGGACCACCGGCTGCCCCGCCTGCTGGAACAGTCGCTCGACGACCTGGCCTCCCTGCGGCTGACCGAGACCGGCGCCCCCGGCGACACCTTCCTCGGCGCGGGCGTGCCGTGGTTCCTGACCCTCTTCGGCCGCGACAGCCTGTGGGCCGCCCGCATGCTCCTGCCGCTCGGCACCGACCTCGCCGCCGGAACCCTGCGGATCCTCGCCCGCCGCCAGGGCGTGCGGACCGACCCGGCCTCCGGCGAGGCGCCCGGGAAGATCATGCACGAGCTGCGCCGCCACGAGTCCGTGTTCCCCGAGCACGGCATGCGGCTGCCCCCCGCCTACTACGGCACCGTCGACGCCACCCCGCTGTGGATCAGCCTGCTCCACGACGCCTGGCGCTGGGGCATGCCCGGGGAACAGGTCGCGGCGCTGCTGCCCAACCTGGAGGCCGCGCTGGGCTGGCTCGCCGACCACGCCGACCCCGACGGCGACGGCTTCGTCGAGTACGTCGACGAGAGCTCCCGCGGGCTGGCCAACCAGGGATGGAAGGACTCCGGGGACGCCGTGCGGTTCCACGACGGCCGGACGGCCCCGCCCCCCATCGCCCTGGCCGAGGTGCAGGGCTACGTCTGCGAGGCCGCCCGGCACGCCGCGGCCCTGCTGGAGGCGTTCGGACGGCCGGGCGCCGACCGCTGGCGCGACCACGCGGGCCGCCTCGCCGAACGGTTCCGCGCCCGGTTCTGGGTGGACGGCCCGCACGGCCGCATCCCCGCCCTCGCCCTCGACCGCGACAAACGGCCGGTGGACGCCCTCACCAGCAACATCGGCCACCTCCTCGGCACCGGCCTGCTCTCCGAGGCCGAGTCGGCGCACGTCGCCGGGCTGCTGACCTCGCCCGCCATGGCGAGCGGCTTCGGGCTGCGCACGATGTCGTCGCGGGACGGCGGGTTCAGCCCGATGTCGTACCACTGCGGGTCCGTCTGGACGCACGACACCGCGATCGTCATCTCCGGCCTGGCGCGCGCCGGGTTCGGGGCCCAGGCGGGAGAGCTGGCCAGGGGCCTGCTGACCGCCGGGGAGTCATTCGGCTACCGCCTGCCGGAGCTGTTCGCCGGGGACGACAGCCGGGTGGCCGGCCGTCCCGTGCCCTACCCGGCGGCCTGCCGCCCGCAGGCGTGGTCGGCCGCCGCCGCGGTCGTGATCGCGCACGCTGCCGTGGGCCTCTACCCGGACGTGCCGGCCGGTCGCGTGCTGCTGCGCCCCCTCGCCGGGACGCCGCTCGGCGCGGTGTCGGTGCGGGGGCTCCGGGTGGCCGGGCACGAGGTGGGCGTCGCGGTCGGCCCGGACGGCTCCGTCACCGTGGACGGCCTCCCGGACGGCCTCGTCACCGTGGACGGCCTCCCGGACGGCGCTGCGGCCGGGACGGACCTCAGGTGAGGCCGAGCCGGGCCAGCTCGCGGCGGGACCGGACACCGAGTTTGCGGTAGGCCCGGTAGAGGTGGTGCTCCACGGTGCGCGGGCTGAGGAACAGGTGGGCGGCGATCTCCCGGCTCGTGCCGCCGTCCATCGCCAGCCGTACGACCTGGAGCTCCTGGGGTGTGAGCCGCTCCAGGGGGTCGGCGGCCGCCGGCCGGGCGGCCACGACGGACTCCCCGGTCGCCCTCAGCTCCGCCTCCGCGCGCGCCCGCCACGGCGCGGCCCGCAGCCGCTCGAAGGTCCGCAGCGCCGCGCGCAGCGGAGCGCGGGCGTCGCTGCGGCGGAGGGCCCGGCGCAGCCACTCGCCGTACGCCAGCTCGGTGCGCGCCTGCTCGAAGGGCCGGTCCGCGCGCCGGTGCGCCGCGAGGGCGCGGAGGTAGTCGTCCTCGTCGTCGCCGAGCAGCGCCCGGCAGCGGGCGCTGACCGCCTCCGCCCAGGGCTGCCCCCCGGCGCGTGCCCAGGCCTCCAGGCGGCGCAGCGGCTCCTCGGCCCGTTCCGGCAGGCCCAGCCGTACGGCCGCCTCGACCTGCTCGGCTCCGGCCGTGACCAGCCCCGTCAGGTGGCGCAGCGGTCCCCGCTCGGCGGCCTCGAGGCGCTCCAGCACCCGCTCGTGACGTCCGAGCCCGAGGTCGAGCAGGCAGAGCGCGGCGAGGCCGGTCATGCCGCCGGCGTCGGCCGGGTCGCCGGCCAGCCGGACGCAGCGTTCCTCGTCGCCCTCGATGGCCGCCACCCTGGCCAGCACCGCGTGCAGCCGCGTCACCCGCCGGTGCATCCCGGTGTCGCACGCGAGCCGGACGGCCTCCGCGACGAATGCCTCGGCGTCGCGGTGACGGCCGGCCTGGACCCGCACCCCGGCCAGATCCTGCAGCACCTGGGGCAGCGCCCCCACCAGGCCCTGCCCGCGCAGCCGCGCCGCCTCGGCGGTCGCCAGGGCCGAGGCCGCGTCGTCGTCGGCGAGGACCATCGCGCAGAAGGCGGCCCACCGCGCGGTCGCGTCCTCCGGCGGCGTGACGGCGTCCTCAGGGGGCGTGTCCGGCGTCCGGGCGGCGGGCCCGGGTGACGCCTGGGCGACGAATCGCCGCAGCAGCGGCAGGCCACGCGCGTAGTCGTCGTCGACCAGACGCGCCAGCCCCTGGACCATGGGGTCCTGCCCGCCCATGCCTGCCAGCAGGGCGTCCGCCCTCCGGATCACCTCCGCCTCGCCGCAGAGCCACGCGTACCCGGCCGCCGTGCGCAGCATGGGCGCCACCCGCGCAGGCTCCGCGGCGGCGGCCCGTTCCACCAGGACCCGGGCGGCCCGCCGGCCCTCTCCCCGTTCGAACTCCACCGCCGCCCGTGTCCCGGCCAGCGCGGCCAGGGAGGCGGGGTCGTCCGCCGTCTCCTCGGCCCGCCGGACCAGATCCGCGGCGTGATCGGCGTGGCCGGACGAGAGCGCCGGCGACGCCGCCCGCGCCAGCCGGGCGGACCGGTCGGACGGGCTCGGGGTGAAGGCCGCGGCCTGCTCCCACAACCCGGCGGCGGCGGCGAAGGCGGCCCGGTCGCGGGCCCGTCCGGCGGCGGCGCTCAGGTCCGCCGCCAGATCCTCGTCCGGGGAGGTGGCGGCCGCGGCCCGGTGACGGACCCGGCAGTCGTCGTCGGTGGCCGCGTCCGCCAGCACCCGGTGCACGGCGATCCGCCGCGCCAGGGGCGCGCCCTGGTAGGCGGCGGTACGGATCAGGGGATGACGGAAGGCGATGGCGGTGGCGCTCACCTCGACCAGCCGGGCCTCCTCGGCCTCCGCCAGGTCCTCCGGCCCCACCCCCAGCGCCGCGGCGGCGCGCAGCAGCATGGGCAGGTCGCCGCGGCCCTCGGCGGCGGCCGTCAGCATCATCAGCCGGGTCCTCCCCGGCAGCAGGGCGATGCGCGAGCGGAAGGCCGAGAGCACCCGGTCGGCGACCGGCATCGGGCCGGCCGCCGTGTGGTAGGGCCGGCGTCCGGCGGAGAACTCCAGCAGCGCCAGCGGGTTCCCATCGGATTCGGCGATCACCTGATCCCGTTCCGCGGGCGGCAGGCCCCGGTGTTCCAGCAGGCGGGCCGCGTCCTCCCGCGACAGCCTGGACGGCCGGACCTCCGGCAGACCGGGGGCGGCGAAACCCTCCTCCCGCGCGGCGAACAGCAGCGCGGCCCTCTCGTCCGTGAGACGCCGGGCGGCGAACAGCAACGCGTCGGCGGTGGCCTGGTCCAGCCAGTGAGCGTCGTCGACCAGGCAGAGCACCGGCCCGTCGCCGGCCAGGCGGGCCAGCAGCGTCATCACGGCCAGCCCGGACAGGAACCTGTCCTGCCCGGCCCGGCCGCCCGAGCCGAGCACCGCGCGCAGCGCGTCCGCCTGTGGCGCGGGCAGGGCGCCGAAGTGGTCCTGGACCGGCCAGAGCAACTGCACGAGCCCGGCGAAGGCGAGATCGGCCTCCGGTTCGACGCCGGCGGCCCGCAGCACCCGCACCCCGGAGCCGGCGCAGTACGCGGCGGCCCGGTCCAGCAGCGCCGACTTGCCGATGCCGGCCTCGCCGCGCAGGACGAGGCCGCCGCTGTGGCCGGCACGCGCCGCCTCGACGAGCTTCTCGACCGCGGCCTGCTCACTCGCCCTGCCGTACAGCAACGACCACGCCTTTCGCTCCGGGGAGCAGACGGCCGGGATACGTAGGCGATCCCAGTAGCCCAGTACCGCAACCTTACCGATTCGGCCGGTGAGGGCCCGTTCGTAGCCTCGTCACACCGAACGAGCTCATGGCACGGAGGGTGACATGAACGAACTGCTCACGCCGGTCACCGGCGGCGCGCTGGATCTCCCCAGCCGCCTGGTCATGGCGCCCATGACACGGAACAGGGCCCCGGGCGGGCTGGTCGGCGGACACACCGCCGAGTACTACGCCCAGCGCGCCGGCGCCGGCCTGATCATCACCGAGGGAACCCAGCCGTGCGTGATCGGCCAGGGTTACCTCGACACCCCGGGCCTGCACTCGCCCGAGCAGGCGGCGGCCTGGCGTCTGGTGACGGACGCGGTGCACCGGCGAGGCGGCCGCATCGCGGTCCAGATCATGCATTCCGGGCGGATCGGTCATCCCCGCCTGTATCCAGGGGGTGAGCTGCCCCTCGCGCCGTCCGCGATCCGCTCTGGGGAGTGGCTCCACACCCCCGAAGGGCTGCTCGAACACCCGACCCCGCGGGAGATGACCCCGGCCGACATCGACCGGGCCGTCGAGGAGTTCGCGGCCTCGGCCCGGCTGGCGATGGACGCGGGCTTCGACGCGGTCGAACTGCACGCCGCCAGCGGCTACCTGATCCACCAGTTCCTGTCGGACAACGCCAACCGGCGCACCGACGCCTACGGGGGCCCGGTCCCGAACCGGATCAGGTTCGCCGTGGAGGTCGTGCGGGCCGTCAGCGCCGCCGTCGGTCCGGACCGCACCGGCATCCGCGTCTCTCCCGGCATCACCTACAACGGCATGAACGAGAGCGACACGGAGATCCTCTACGCGGAGCTGACCCGCGCGCTCGCGCCGTTCGGACTGGCCTACCTGCACGTCTCGGAGAACGACACACGTGACGTGACCAAGATCATTCGCTCGGAGTGGCCGGGCGTCCTCATCCTCAACCCGCACCCGTGGAGCGGCGACGAGCCCGCGACCCCCGCCGACGGGATCGAGGCGCTGCGCTCAGGGCTGGCCGACGCGATCTCCTTCGGCAGGCTGTGGCTGGCCAACCCCGACCTGCCCGCGCGGATCGCCGCGGGCGGCCCGTACAACGAGGCCGACCGGGCGACCTTCTACGGCGGCGACCACCGCGGCTACACCGACTACCCGTCGCTGCCCGCGCCCGGGGAGGGAAGATGAGCGTCCCGTCATCTTCTCCCGGAGCCACTCCCGGCGGTGTCCCGTCATCTCCTTCCGGAGCCGCCCGCGGCGGCGTCCCGTCCCCTCCTCCCACGGCCGCTCCCGGCGGCGTCCCGCGGCGGGCGGCGCCGCCGGCGCGCCGGATGCCGGCGGTGTGGCCGGCGCTGCTGGCGGGGCCGCTCTCCTTCGGTATCGCCGGGCCCAGCCTCATCCTGCCGGACGCGGCCCGCGACCTCGGGCTGAGCCTCGGCGCGGTGACCTGGATCGTCACCGCGTTCGGCTGGGCCATCGCGATCGGCACCCCGCTGATGGCGGGCCTGCAGAGTCACCGGGGAGTACGGCGGGCCCTGCTCGCCTGCGCCGCCTCGGTGGCCTTGGGCGCGGCGCTCGTGGCGGCCGGGCCGTCGCTGCCGGTACTGGTCCTGGGCAGCGTGGCCCAGGGGCTTGGCACGGCGGGGTTCACCACGATCGCCATGAGCCTCACCCGTTCGGCGCGCTCGATGGGGCTGGTCACGGCCTCGCTGGCGACGGTGGGCGCCACCGCCCCGCTGGTCGCCGACCTGGTCGCGGGGGCGCTGTCCTGGCGGGCGGCCCTGGCGTTGCCCGCGCTGAGCCTGCTGGCCGTGCCGGGCGTGCTGCGGCACCGCCCGGCGGACCCGGCACCCGGCGCGCCCTTCGACCTCCGGGGGGCGGCGCTGCTGACGGCGCTGGTCACGGCGCTGGTGTTCATCCCCCATTCGTGGCCGGTGGCCGGGGCCGCCGCCGTCGCCGCCTGCGGGCTGCTGGCGTTGCACCTGCGCGCCAGGCCCGACGGGTTCGTGCCCGCGTCCGTCGTCCGCGCTCCGGTGTTCCTCCTGGTGTCCGGGCTGGCGTTCCTGCTGGCCGCGATCAACTTCGGAATGATCTATCTCCTGCCCGCCCTGCTGGCCGGGCGGACGGGCTGGACCAGCGGCGCGGTGGGGCTGGCCATCCTGTGGCCGCTGCTGTTCGGCGGGCTGGTCTCGTACGGGGTGATCGCCGCCACCGCGAAGGCGCCCGTGAAGGTCGTCACCGTGCTGTTCCCCGGGCTGGCGGCGGCCGGCGCGGTGCTGGCGGGCACCGGTGCCTCACCGGCCGTCCTCCTCGTCGCGCAGGCGCTCACCTCCCTCGCCGCCGCGTCCGGGCAGGGCGCGTTCGCGGCGCGCGCCGCCGCGGCGGTGCCCGACGGCGCGCGGGCGACGGCGATGGGCCAGTTCAACCTCTGCTACCTGCTGGGCGCCGCGTTCGGCCCCGCCATCGCGGCCGCCCTCACCGGCTGACCGCCGCCCCGCCCGCGGCCGGCGGACGGCCGGCACCCGAAAACGACTCATCCCACCGATGGAAGGAACACCATGACGACGACAACGACGACGACAACGACGACCGGCGGCCCGGCCGGTGTGGCCGGTCAGGTCACCGTGCTCGGCCTCGGTGACATGGGGTCGGCGATCGCCCGGACGTTCGCCGGTCGCGGCTATCACACGACGGTCTGGAACCGGACCGCGAGCAGGAGCGCGCCGCTGGTCGCCGCCGGCGCCTCGGCGGCCGCGACGGCCGCCGAGGCGGTGGCGGCCAGCCCGCTCGTCGTGGTCTGCCTGCTCGACGGCGCGGCGGTCGACGAGGTGCTGGGCTCGGTCGGCACCGCGGTCGCGGGCAGGGTGCTGGTGAACCTCACCAGCGGCTCTCCCGCCCAGGCCAGGGCCAACGCTCGCTGGGCGGACGAGCGCGGCGCCGGGTATCTCGACGGCAAGCTCATGGGAGATCCGCCGCACGTGGGGACCCCGAACATCATGATCCCGCTCAGCGGTCCCCGCGGCGTGTTCGACGCCCACGAGCCGACGCTGCGGGAGCTGGGTGGCATCGCCTACCAGGGCGAGGACGCGGGCCTGGCCGCCGTGGAGTTCCTGGCCCAGGTCGCGGCGGGCTACGAACTCCTCATCGGCTTCCTGCACACGCTCAAGGTGATCCAGGCCGAGGGGGGCGATGTGGCAGGGTTCGCCGAACGGTTCGGTGGCTCGCTGGGCGCCTACCCGCCGTTGCTGGCCTCGTTCGCCAAGGCGGTCAGGAGCGGCGAGTACGGTCCCGACCTCGGTTCACTCCGCGTCCAGGCCGCGCTGATGGACGACCTGATCGGGCATCGGGAGTCCCTCGGCGTGGAGGCGGTGCGGATGCGCGAGGTCAAGGAGCTGATGGACCGCCGGATCGCCGACGGCCACGGGGACCAGGGATTCTCGAGCCTGTTCGAGGTGTTGCCGACACGCCGGTGACGGCCGCCGGCCGGGTCCCGGCGCCGGCGCGTGGGCGACCGGCCCCGCCGGGATCCGGCCGGCGGCGCCCGAGACGTCTCCCGTGACCGGTGACGCCCGCCCGGGGAGCCCGGTTCCCGGCCGCGAAGTCCACCGCGACCGGCCCGGTCCGTGATGAACTTGTCTCCCGGATCCGGTGCCGCCGGGCCGGAGAACCGACCGGCAGGGGGAGAGGGACGTCGTCACCATGTCGCCATGGACGCGGGGCGGGCCGGCCGCGGGCGCGGGCGTCCTGGTGTCCCTGCTCATCGCGGGGCACGGGCTGCTGCCCGGCTGGCGGGGGCTGGGCAACGTCGTCGACAGCGCCCTGCCCTGGTTCGGGCTGGCGGCGCCGCTCCTCGTCCTGGCCGCGCTCGCCCGGCGGTCGTGGGCCGCGCTGGCCGGGGCCCTGGCCGTGGCCGTGACCTGGGCGGCGGCCTTCGGGCCCGCCTTCCTCCGCGCCCCCGTCGCCGGGCCGCGGGACCTGCGGGTGGTCCAGCAGAACGTCGACTACTTCAATCCCGGCCTGGCCCGCACCGCCGCCGCCCTGCGGGACACCGGCCCGGACGTCCTCGTGGTCGCCGAGCTGCGCGACGACCCCGTGCTGCGCGACGGGACGGTCCACCCCGGCTTCGCCCGGCTGATCGACCCCGTCCTGCCCTACCGTTTCCCCGACAACCCCGGCGTGGCGGTGTGGAGCAGATACCCCTTCTACGGCCGGCCGCAGCCCGTACCGGGCGTGGTGCGCTCCCGGCACGCCGTCCTCCGTACGCCGTGGGGGGATGTGAGCCTCTACGCCGTCCACATCACCTCCTTCCGCCTGGAGCCGTCCGTCATCGCCCGCCGTAACGCGGAGATGGCGGCGCTGGCCCGCGCGGTCGCGGCCGACCCCAGCCCCCGGGTCATCGTCGCCGGAGACCTGAACACCGCCGCCACCGATCGCGCGCTGCGCCCGCTCGCCGCGACCGTCACGCCCGCGGCGGAGGAGGCGGGCACCGGCCTGCAGCTCACCTGGCCCGCGGCGCTGCCGCTGGTCCGCCTGGACCACGTGCTCACCCGCGGGTTCACGGCCGTCGGCAGCCGGGTGCTGCCGCCGACGGGCGGCGACCACCGCGCGATCCTGGCCGACCTTCGCCTCACCCCGCCCGCGCCGCCCTCTCCCTGACCGTGTCTTTGCGCGTTTCACGCGGTGAGCCCGGGCAGCCGGGGTAGCCCGGGTAGACAGCACGTGGACTGAGGGAGAGAAGATGAGCGACCACCAGCCGGTTCCCGAGCTGATGACCGAGAACGACGTCGTGGACCTGCTGCTGCGGCAGCACTCCATGATCAGGGAGATGTTCGACCAGGTGGAGAGGGCGCCGGCCGGCCGGCGGGCCGAGGCGTTCCGCTCGCTGGTGCGGCTGCTGGCCGTGCACGAGACGGCGGAGGAGGAGATCGTCCACCCCTACGCCCGTCTCAAGCTCGCCGGCGGCGACGCGGTGGTGGACGACCGCTTGAAGGAGGAGAACGAGGCCAAGCGGCTCCTCATGCGGATGGAGGAGGCGGGGGTGGAGGACCCGCGGTTCCTCACCGACCTGGCATCGCTGCGCGGGGCCGTGCTCGCCCACGCGGAGAACGAGGAGCGCCACGAGTTCGCTGCGCTGCGCGCCCGCACCAGCGAGGCCGAGCGGCGGGCGATGGCGGCCGGGGTGAAGGCCGCCCAGGCGATGGCGCCCACCCACCCGCACGCGGGGGTGGAGTCGGCGACGAAGAACCTGCTGCTGGGCACCCCCCTGGCCGTCATGGACCGGGTCCGCGACGTGATCCGCGACGCCATGGGCGGGAAGGGCTGACCCGGCGGCTCATCGGGCCCGTGCCCGGCGCCGTTTCCGGCCATGTGGGAAACGCCAGTTACGGACACCGGCGACTGGGCACGGCTCAGCGGTGACGGGGAAGAAGCGACACGCGAGGAGAGCGCCGTGAGCGAGGAGACGAACGAGGAAGAGCGCGCCCGGCGGCGCGAGGAGGAACTGCGCAAGTACAGGGGGACGCCCTTCGATCCCGATCTGCACGACATGGGCGGCGACATCGGCCCGGCGTCGATGGGGGAGACCAGTGCCCGGCCCGCCGAACGTGACGACGACGAGGAACCCCGGCGCGGCCCCGACGCCCCGAGGGAGACCGGGAGCGTCGGCGCCGACCTGGAATGGAAGTCCTCCGACCGGGAGGACCCGGACGGCGGCCTGGGCGGGACCGACGCCGACGACGGCGGCTACCTCCCCGGCGAGGGGACGGGCCGCCCGCCCGGCTGAGCGCGGAGCCGCCGCCCGGCGCGGCCGTACGGCGGGCGCCACGCCCGTGCGCCCGCCGGGAGCCCGGGATCGACGCTCTGCGGGCACACCGTCTTCACCGCCGTCCCTCCCCGTCCGCCCGCCGGGTGACGGCATCGGAGACCTCGCCGGTCACGGTCGGCCGGTCCGTGCCGGGCCGGTCCGGCTGCGGCACCTCGCCGGTCTCGACGAGCGACTCGGCGTCGACGGTGACCCGGTTCCACCGCTCGGCCGCCTCGCGGTTCCGGGCCGTACCGGCCTGCTCGCGCCACCTGAGCCAGCTGCCCACCCCGATACCCAGCCCGGCGGCCACAGCGCCCATAACCATGCGTTTCACGTTTTCCCTCCCATAACAGACAGTCGTTGGAGGGGGTTACCCGCTCTCGTCCGGCGGACGACCGGGACCCCGAGCACTTGACCGGAAGCTGAGGATTCCTGACCGGTGGATGCCCTGCCCAGGTGGGTCGCCGCCTCACCCGGCGCACGGAACGGCACCCGTCCCGCCCCAGGCGGGAACGGGAAAAAGAGCGGAAAACGGTCACATGCCCGGCGATCGCCCGCGTGCCCGGGTGACGGGAGAGAGAAGTGGAGCGGGAAAAGGAGCGGCCCGCGACCGCCGGGTGGGCGGTCGCGGGCCTCGATCCCATGAGAGGCGCACCGGGTCACGGTGCCTCATGGCCCGTGCGCGGACCAGGGAGGGCGGTCCACGCGGGTCCTGTGCGCCAGGCCTCTCGGCCCGGCGAGCCGGTGCGGGCCCGGCCGTACGGCGTCGCGGCCGGGCGGAGCCGGTCCGGCCCGGCCCGGTTCAGTCCGGCCCGGTTCAGTCCGGCCCGGTTCAGTCCGGCCCGGTTCAGTCCGGTCCGGTTCGGTTCGGTTCAGTCCGGTTCGGTTCGGTTCGGGGCTCCGCCGGGCGCCGGCCGTACGGCTAGCGGAGCGCGGCGGCCTCGGCGGCGAGCTTCTCGATCCGGGCGTAGTCACCGGCCGCCAGCGCGTCGGCCGGAGTGAGCCAGGTCCCGCCCACGCACCCGACGTTGGCCAGCGCCAGATACTCCGGCGCGGTCTGGAGCCTGATCCCGCCCGTCGGGCAGAACCGCACCTCGGGCAGCGGCCCGCCCAGCGACTTCAGGTACGGCACGCCGCCGGCGGCCTCGGCCGGGAAGAACTTCATCTCCGTCAGCCCGCGCTCGGCCAGCGCCATGACCTCCGAGGAGGTCGCCGCGCCCGGAAGGAACGGGATGCCGCCCTCCTCCATGGCGTCCAGGAGCCTCGGGGTGCTCCCCGGGCTGACCAGGAACCTGGCCCCGGCCTTCACCGAGGCCGTCACGTCGGCGGGGGTGCGGACGGTGCCCGCCCCGACGACCGCCTCGGGAACCTCGGCGGCGATCCGCGCGATGGCGTCCAGCGCGCAGGCCGTACGGAGGGTCACCTCGATGGCGGGCAGACCGCCCGCCGCCAGGGCCCGCGCCAGGGGGACCGCGGTCTCCGGGTCGTCGATCACGACGACCGGGATCACCGGGGCGATGTCCAGCAGGCTCATGCGTACTCCAACTTCGATGGCTTCGACGGATTCGGCGACTTCGGCGCGGCGGCCAGGCGCTGGCCCAGCCACGCCGCGGCCCCGAGCAGCGCGGGCTGCGGGGCGACGATCAGCGAGGTGGCGATGCCCGAAAGATAGCCGTTCATGGTGGGGGCCGCCTCGAACCGGCGGCGGAAGTCGCTGGCGCGGACCCGCTCCACGATGCGCGGCAGCACCCCGCCGCCCAGGTAGACGCCGCCGCGGGCGCCCAAGGTCAGCGCGACGTTCCCGGCGAAGGTGCCGAGCATCCCGCAGAAGACCTCGACGGTCTCCGCGCACAGCGAGTCGTCCATCCGGGCCACGATGTCCGAGGCGGCCAGCCGCGGCGCCCGCACGCCGCGCACCAGCGCGAGGGCGTGGTGCAGCCGGGTCAGCCCCGGCCCCGACAGCAGGTGCTCGGCCACCACCTGGCCCGTCCCCTCGGCGCGCAGCGCCCGGACGATCTCGTGGTCGCGCTCGTCCAGGACCGGCACGGTGACGTGACCGCCCTCGCCGGGGACCGGCACCCAGCCCTCGGCCGCGGGCACCAGGCCCGCCACGCCGAGACCCGTCCCCGGCCCCAGCACGACCTTGACGCCGTGTCCGGGGGCGGGACCGCCCAGGCCGACCAGCTCCGCGGCCGGCAGGTGCGGCAGGGACGCGGCCAGCGCCTCGAAGTCGTTGACCAGCTCGACGTGCGCGATGCCCAGGTCGCGGACCGACCCGGCCCAGCCGGCGTTGGTGAGCCGGTAGCGGTCGCCCTCGACCGGCCCGGCGATCGCGACGCACGCCGCCTCCGGCCGGACCCCGCCCGCGTGCCCGGCCAGGTAGGCGGCCACGGCCTCGGGGAGTCCCGCGTGGTCGGCGACGGCGAGCACGGCCACCGAGCCCGGTCCCCGCCCCGGTTCGGTGACCAGGCCGAACCGGGCGTTGGTGCCGCCGACGTCGGCGACGAGCCAGGGGAGGTTCACCGGGCGTCCCCCGCGGCGGCCGTGCTCCCGGCCTCGCCGACGCCGCCGGCGAGGCTCTCGGCGCGGCCGTTCAGGGCGAAGATCCCGGCGCCGCGCTCGGCGGGGCCGGCCGTACGGCGGAACGCGGCGAACAGCTCGCGGCCGGTGCCGACCCACTGGGCGTCGCTGAGCGGGGCGCCCTGCGGCGTGCGGGCGGCCAGCTCCTCGGCGGGCACCAGCAGCTCCAGGGTGCCCGCGGCGGAGTCCAGGCGGATCGGGTCGCCGTCGCGAACGAGCGCGATCGGCCCGCCCTGGGCGGCCTCGGGCGACAGGTGGATGGCGGCCGGGACCTTGCCCGACGCGCCGGACATGCGGCCGTCGGTGACGATCGCCACCCGCTGCCCGCGGTCCAGCAGCACCGCCAGCGGCGGGGTGAGCTTGTGCAGCTCCGGCATGCCGTTCGCGCTGGGCCCCTGGTAGCGGATGACCGCGACGAAGTCCTGCCCGTCCAGCTCGCCCGCCTCGAAGGCGCGCAGCAGGTCGAGCTGGTCGTCGAAGACCTTCGCGGGCGCCTCGACGACGAGGTGCTCGTCCTTGACCGCCGAGACCTTGCTGACCGCGCGGCCCAGGTTGCCGTCGAGCATGTGGATGCCGCCGTCGGGGGAGAACGCCTCGGCGACCGGCCGCAGCACGTCGGGGTCGGTGCTGCCCTCGGTGCGCTCCTCCCAGACCAGCTCGCCGTCCTTGAGCACGGGGGCCGAGCGGTAGTGGTCCAGCCCGCGCCCGGCGATCGTCAGCACGTCGCGGTGGAGCATCCCGGCGTCCAGCAGCTCGCCGATGAGCACCTGCATGCCGCCGGCGGCCTGGAAGTGGTTCACGTCGGCCTGACCGTTGGGGTACATGCGGGTCAGCAGCGGCACCGCCTTCGACAGGGCGGCCAGGTCGTCCCAGAGCAGCTCGATGCCGGCCGCCGCGGCGATCGCGACGAGGTGCATGGTGTGGTTGGTCGAGCCGCCGGTGGCCAGCAGCGCCACGCAGGCGTTGACGATCGCCTTCTCGTCGACGACCCGGCCCACAGGGGTGTACTCGGCGCCGTGCGCGGTCAGCGCCACCGCCCGCCGCCCGGCCGCCTCGGTCAGCGCCTGGCGCAGCTCGGTGCGGGGGTTGACGAAGGTCGTGCCCGGCAGGTGCAGGCCCATGACCTCGATCATGACCTGGTTGGAGTTGGCGGTGCCGTAGAAGGTGCAGGTGCCGGGGGAGTGGTACGACTTCGCCTCGGCGTCCAGCAGCTCGTCCTTGCCGACCTTGCCCTCGGCGAACAGCTGCCGGGTGCGCGCCTTGACCTTGTTGGGCAGGCCGGAGCCCATCGGCCCCGCCGGGACGAACACCGCCGGCAGGTGGCCGAAGTGCAGCGCGCCGATCAGCAGGCCCGGCACGATCTTGTCGCAGACGCCCAGCATGAGGGAGGCGTCGAACATGTCGTGGGACAGCGCGATCGCCGTGGCCATCGCGATGACCTCGCGGCTGTAGAGCGACAGCTCCATGCCGGGGCGGCCCTGGGTGATGCCGTCGCACATGGCGGGCACGCCGCCGGCGAACTGCGCGACGCCGCCCGCCGTACGGACGGCCGCCTTGAGGATCGCCGGGTAGGTCTCGTACGGCTGGTGCGCCGACAGCATGTCGTTGTAGCTCGACACGATCGCCACGCCCGGCTTGACCGAGGCCCGCAGGTCGAGCTTGTCGGCCCCCGGGGCGGCGGCGAAGCCGTGGGCCAGGTTGGCGCAGCCCAGCGATGAGCGGGCCGGGCCGCGGCGGCGGGCCGCCTCGGCCTCGGCGTCGAGCCGCGCCAGGTAGGCGGTACGGCTGGCGCGGCTGCGCTCGATCAGGCGGTCGGTGATCTCCTGGATGACGGGGTTCACCCGGCCTCCTTCGTCGTCGTCGGGTCGGTGGTCGGTGCGGTCGTTCACAGGGTTCACGGGGTTCATGGAGACACAGGGTTCACGGGGTTCATGGAGATGCCCCTTACGGGAGGAGTCGCGCGGAGGGCGTCCGGCGGCGGGCAGGGCGGCCGGTCACGCGAGGTCGTCCTCGTACCAGTAGCGGCCGCTGCGCAGCACCAGCTCGTGCGCCCCGGCCGGACCGGGGCTGCCCGCCGGGTACGGCTCGGGCGCGGAGCCCTGCGACTCCCACTCGTGCAGGATCGGGTCGATCCACCGCCAGGCGGCCTCCACCTCGTCGCGCCGCATGAACAGCGTCGGGTTCCCGGTGAGGACGTCCATGAGCAGCCGCTCGTAGGCCTCGGGCACCCGGGAGGTGAAGGTCTCGGCGAAGCTGAGGCTGAGCGGGACCGGTTTGAGCGCCACCTCGCCCGCGCCCGGCTCCTTGGCCATCAGGTGCAGCCGGATGCCCTCGCTCGGCTGCAGCCGCAGCACCAGCCGGTTGGGCGCGCTGCCCGCGAAGATCGAGTGGGGCACGTCCTTGAACTGCACCACGATCTCCGTGGACCGGTACGGCATGCGCTTGCCGGTGCGCAGGTAGAACGGCACGCCCGCCCAGCGCCAGTTCTTCACCTCGGCGCGGATCGCGGCGAAGGTCTCCACCCGGCGGGAGGCGTCGGTGGGCGCGGTGCTGTCGGGCTCGTCGAGGTAGCCCGGGACCCGCACGCCGTCGCACTCGCCGGCCGTGTACTGGCCGCGTACGGTGAACCGGTCGACCTCGCCGCCGACGATCGGCCGCAGCGACTGCAGGACCTTGACCTTCTCGTCGCGGATCGACTCCCGGTCGTTGCGCGACGGGGGCTCCATCGCCACCAGGCACAGCAGCTGCAGCAGGTGGTTCTGCACCATGTCGCGCAGCGCGCCCGCGTGGTCGTAGTAGCCGCGGCGGCCCGGGGTCCCCACGGTCTCGGCGGCGGTGATCTGGACGTGGTCGATCCACAGGGAGTTCCAGATCGGCTCCAGGAACGCGTTGGCGAACCGCAGCACCAGGAGGTTCTGGACCGTCTCCTTGCCCAGGTAGTGGTCGATCCGGTAGATCTGCCGCTCGTCGAAGATCGCTCCGACCTCGTCGTTGATCCGCTGGGCGCTGGCCAGGTCGCGGCCCAGCGGCTTCTCCAGGACCACCCGCGAGGCGGGGGTGACCAGGCCGGCCTGGTGCAGCTCGCGGCAGAACGGGCCGAACGTCATGGGCGGGCTGGCGAGGTAGAAGATCCGGTCCCGCTCCTCGCTCCCGGCGAGCAGGCGGGCGGTGCGCGACCAGCCCTCGGTGTCCTGGCCGCCGACGTCGATGGAGACGTGGTGCAGGCGGCCCAGGAAACGCTGCCAGGTGCCGTGGTCGTCCGCCGGGACGGAACCGCGGACCTCGGCGTCCACCTTGCCGCGGAAGTCGGAGTCGTCGAGCCCGCCCCGGGACATCGCGATGATGCGGGTCTCGGGGGCCAGGCGGCCGTCGCGGTCGCAGTGGTACAGCGCGGGCAGGAGCTTCCGCATGGAGAGGTCACCTGTGCCGCCGAAGACGATCAGGTCGGCGGGCCGCGGGGTCTCGGACATGAGGACTGCTCCGTAGTGATCTACCGGATTGGGGATAGATCGGACAGTAGTCACATCTTGCGCTTCACACAAGCGGAGTTTTGTAATTTGAGATGAGAAAGCTCGGAGTTTTCATTCCATAACTCCGTGTGGTTCACTTGACCGATGCCGCGCCGTCCCGCCGCCGCCCTGGCCACCAGCGGTGAGGTGCTCCGCCTCATCCGCGCCGGTGAAGCCGTCACGCGCACCGACATCGGACGTGTCACCGGCCTGTCACGGCCGGCCGTCTCGCTGCGCGTCACCGAGCTGCTGGACCACGGGCTCGTCGTGGAGGACAGCGAGGGACCCTCCACCGGCGGCCGCCCGCCGACCCGCCTCGTCTTCAACGCCGCGGGCGGCGTCATCCTCGTCGCCTCCCTGGGCGCCAGCCGCGCCCAGATCGCCGTCTGCGACCTCTCCGGCCGGCGGCTGGACGGCGTGAGCCTCGCCGTGGACGTGGAGGAGGGCCCCGACACCGTCCTGCCCCTGGTCATGGACACCTGGGCCGAACTGCTCGGCGACCGCCCCCTCTCCCAGGTGCGCGGCGTAGGCCTCGGCGTCCCCGCGACGGTCGAGTTCGCGGCCGGCCGTACCGAGAGCGCCCGGATCATGGCGAACTGGACCGGCGTCGCCATCCCGCCGATCATCGCCGAACGCTTCCCCGTCCCGGTCTTCCTCGACAACGACGTGAACGTCATCGCGATCGGCGAGCACCGCGCCGCCTACGCCGGGAACGCCGACGACCTGCTGTTCATCAAGGTCTCCACCCGGATCGGCGCCGGGGTCATCGCGGGCGGGGAGATCCTGCGCGGGGCGCTGGGCGCGGCCGGCGAGATCGGGCACATCCCGGTCCGCGACGGCGGGGGAGTGCTGTGCCGGTGCGGCAACGTCGACTGCGTCGACTCCGTGGCCAGCGGCACCGCCATCCTGCGCGACCTGCGCGACCGCGGCTACCAGGTGACGTCGCTGGCCGACGTGGTGAGCCTCGTCCGCGCCGGGGACGCCGAGACCATGGCCGTCGTCCGCAACGCCGCCCGGATGCTCGGCGAGGTCGTCGCCACCGCGGTCAACCTGCTCAACCCCGCCGTGGTCGTCCTGGGCGGCGACGTCGCCGAGTCGTTCCAGCCCCTGGTGTCGGGCGTGCGGGAGGTCGTCCACCGCCGCTCCACCGCCCTGTCCACCCGCAACCTGCGGATCGAGCGCAGCCGCCTCGGCCCCGGCGCGGGCATCGTCGGCTGCGCCCACATGGTCCTCGACCACATCCTGTCGCCCGAGGCGGTCGACGCCGCCCTCTGAGACCCTCCGTACGGCCGGCCTCCTCTGCGGCGCGGTCCTCCGCAGGGCGCGGTCCTCCGTACGGCTCGCGGTCTCCTCGTGAAAAGGCGCCGGACGGGAAGGCTCCGCACGGGGAAGGACCGTGGAAAAGCGCCGGCGGCCCCGGGAAGGCCGTCCGCCTCCCGAAGCCGCCGCCAGACGTGCGGTGCCTCAGCCCGCCTCCTCCGTGGTCGAGCCGGGCCTCCGCGACTGGCGGCGAACACCGACCACGATGAACGCGATCGCTATCACCGCGAGGACCACGGCGGCGATGACCAGCCACGTGGTGCCGGTCGCGAAACCGAACATGGCGAGGACCGCGACCGGTATGAGCGCGAACGACGCCAGCCGGATGTAGACCACGTCCCTCGGCGTCGTCGGAACCGTCGGTCGCCCCCGGGAGTCCCGTCCTTCCTGGTTCTCAGTCATTGCTCCCCTCCTCTTGATCAGCCCCACCCTGCTACCCGGGTGTCCGCCGGTCATGTGCTCTGCGACTGTCGAAGTGCTTCCACCAGTCCTTCGGAGTCGGACACGGTGAGGGTTGCGCCGGGATGGGTCAGCAGACGCCCCGGCACGAGCGCGGGGACCGGCCGATGGAACAGGACGCACACGCCTCTCCGCGTGCTCGTCCCGAAGGTCACGCCCCGATCGGCCAGCGACAGGTGCGGCCCGATGACCTTCCATGGCGTGTACGGACCGGTGACGAGGGCGCCCGAGACGTTGGAGACGGGTGTGCGCAGCCGCCAGGGGCCGAAGCGCACCCGCAGCTCGCCCGCGTCGACGAGGACGAACGCCCGCTCGGGGGTGATCCCCATCAGCTTCAGTGGCGTCACCCACGTCGACTCGAAGGCGAACTCGAAGCGCGGCACCGGTCAGCGCTCCCAGGGCGGCGTGTCACCCATCTTCGCGTAGTACCTGGCCAGGTGGGACTTGACCCGGTCCACCTCGTCCCGGGGGATCTTCACCCCGCCCCGCGCGCCCTGCATGACCGCCCCGGCCGCCATCACGGCGCGCGGCACGGCCTTCAGGTGGCCGCCGATCACGTCGGCGACCGGCAGCTTGTAGCTCTCGAAGTTCTCCGGGTCCTCGCCGTCGTACCAGACGTGCGCCTCGCGGTACTTCGCGTTCGGTTTCTCCTCGGCGCCCGCCCACTCGCGGACCCGCTTCTCGGCCGCGTCGGCGTCCCAGTCCCGGTCCCGGTCGGCGAGCGGCAGATCATGAAATCGCGTCACGGTCATCGTCGTCTCCCTCCTCCAGCGGGATCCCTACCCGATCGCCCGCCGCCATGCCTAAAACGGACATATTTAGTGCTTTGCTGGGGAGTGGCATCCGTATGAACGAGCACGCAGCACCCGAAGAAGCAGCAGAGGCCGGGGGCCCCGCGGGGGAGGACCGGAAGCCCGCCGGGGAGCACCGCGGCGGGGCACCGGCCGAACCGACGGACGGCCCGTCGGATGAGCAGCCGGACGGCCCGTCGGATGAGCAGCCGCCGGCGCCGCGCGGCATCGACGGCGAGAGCCGGGTGGTGGCCGAGAGATCCGGCGCGGACACGACCTTCCCCGACCGCCCGCTCCCGGCGGACCTGCTGGCGGACGACCTGGGGGACCTCATCGACGACCTGGCTCCCGATGCGGGAGAGGCATCCGGGGATGGATCGGGCGAGGCGTCGGGCGAGCGGGAGCCCGAACCGGAGATGGGACCGGCGTCCTAGCGGGCCGGTGGCCCACGAGATGAGAGTCGGCGGAAAGCGGTCCCGGCCGTGAGGAGGAGACTCCCGCGGCCGGGAGCCGGTCCGGCACGCCCAGCCCGGCTGAGACGCCGTACAGAGGAGACTCCCGCGGCCCGGGGGCCGGTGTCTATGAGACGTCGGGCCGCGTCATCAGCGGCGACCTCAGGTGCAACGCCAGATCGGGGCCGGTCAGGGGCACGACGTTCCACGTCGCCACCGCCGTCCCCGCGTCGGCGTCGACCACCAGCCGCACCCGGTGCGGGGTGGTGATGACGTAGAGATCGGCGACGAACGCGCCGTCCTGCCAGGCGCCGGCCGCGACGACAGGGCGGCCGAGCGGTGAGCTCTCCCGCCATTCGCCGTGACCGGCCTCGACGTCGAGGAGCGCCCCGAACCGCAGGCGCCATCCGCCGTCCACGGGATCGACGGTCACCGTGGTTCCGCCGGGCAGGGCCGAGTCCTCGGCGGAGGCGTCGATCATCGCCGTGACGGAACGCCCCGGGGCGGCCGAACCCGGTACCGGCGCGAACGACAGCCGCCGCAGCCGATCGGCGAGGACCTCGTCGTCCCGGGTGCTTCCCGCCTGGTCCATGCCGGGCAGCAGGCACTCCCACAGCGGGCCGAGTATCTCCTCACCCAGCACCGTCGCGCCGGTCATGGCGACCACGAGATCGTGCGACGGGACGACCACGCACAGCTGGCCGAAGGCGCCGTCACCCCGGTAACCGTGACGCGACAGCCAAAACTGATAGCCGTAGCCGCAGAGCGCGTCGGGGTTCTCCGACCAGCCCTCGACCTGCGGGGTGTCGATGTGCCGTCCGGTCGCGAGTTCCACCCATTCGCGGGGGACGAGCCGCCGGTCGCCCCACACGCCGCCGCGCAGCAGCAGCTCGCCGAAGGCGGCGACGGCCTCGGTCGTGAGGTGCAGGCCGTGGAACCCGAAGGAGGCGCCGCTCGCCACCCGGTCCCACTCGGCGTGGTCGATGCCCATCGGCGTGAAAAGGCGCTCGTCGAGAAACTCCGGCAGGCCGCGGCCCGTGACCCGTTCCACCATCCGGGCCAGGACGAAGGTGGTCGCATTGTCGTAGGCGTGCCGTGTTCCCTCGGGATCGGGAAACGGTACGCGCAGGAAGCCCTTCACCAGGTCGCCCGGCTCCAGCCGCCAGGCCTCGCCGAGACTGTCCGTGTCGTGTCCGGTCGTCATGGACAGCAGGTGGTGAACGGTGAGGCGGCGCCCCTGCTCCGAGATGTCGGCCGGGACATGGTCGGGCAGTACGTCCACCACCCGGTCGTCCAGGGAGAGCAGCCCGTCGGCGATCACGAGCCCCACGGCGATCGAGGTGAACGACTTGGTCAGCGAGTAGAGGAGATGCGGGCGTTCGGCCGAGTACGGCGCCCACCAGCCCTCGGCGATGACGTGACCGTGGCGTACGACCATGATCGAGTGACGCTCGACGGAACCTGCTTCGAACCGGTCCAGCAGCGCGGCGATCGAACGGGATGACACACCGGAGGCGGCCGGGGTCGACCGCGGCAGCAGGGCGCGTTGTGAGGACATCGGGCCACCTTAACGAGATCACCCGATCGATCGGCAAGGCATTATCCGTGCGGCCGCGAGACCCCGCGAGGACCCCGTGGGGACCCGTGAGAACTCCGCCGGAACCCAGGGGAACTCCGCGGGGAACCCGTGGGAAAGGGGGTTCGTGGGGAGAGAGGATCCATGAAAACGGGAGTTCGTGAGAGAAGGGGACCCGGAATCCGGGTCCCCTTCGGTACGCGACCACCCCCGCCGGCACCAGCCGGATCAAGATGAGC
>NZ_JBEZNH010000077.1:0-32697 GCF_040653115.1 Streptosporangium sp. NPDC048047
CAGCACGCCCTCCAGGGTGTGGCCGAGCAGCAGCGGTGGTTTCCGCTCGGCCGCGCCGGCGACCACGACCTCGCCCGCCAGGCTGGCCCTCGGGGCCTCGTCCCCGGGGGACTCCAGCACCGCGCACTCGATCTCGCGCCCGGGGATCGCCGCCTCCACCAGCACCTTGGGGTCGTGCTCCCGGGCGAACTCGACGGCCCGCTCCAGCTCGCCCAGGTCGGCGGCCCGGGAGATGCCCTGGCTGGAGCCGGCGCGGGCGGGCTTGACGAAGACCGGCCAGCCGAGCTCCTCGACCTCCTTCAGAACGCGCTGGCGGTCGGTCCGCCAGTCGCGGTCGCGGATCACGACGTAGGGGCCGACGGGCAGCCCCGCGGCGGCCAGCACCAGCTTCATGTAGCCCTTGTCCATGCCGACCGCGCTGGCCAGCACCCCGGAGCCGACGTAGCGGACCCCGGCCATCTCCAGCAGTCCCTGGAGGGTGCCGTCCTCGGCGAACGGCCCGTGCATCACCGGGAAGACGACGTCCACCTCGCCGAACTCCTCCGGGACGCGGCTCGGCTCGTAGGAGACCAGCGCGCCGCTGCCGGAGGGCAGTGCCAGGGCCGTGCCCTCCGCGTCGACGGACGGCAGCTCCCGGCCCTCGATCGCGTACCGCTGCCGGTCGGAGACGAGCACCCAGCGCCCGTCCTGGGCGATCCCCACGGGGATCACCTCGTATCTGGACCGGTCGATGACGTCGAGCACGCTCCCGGCTCCGAGGATGGAGACGGAGTGCTCGGAGTTACGGCCGCCGAAGACGACCGCGACCCGGGGCCGGGTTTCGTGCTGCTCGCTCATGATGACCGAATGTACCGTCTCCAGCGGGTCGTCCCGGTTATCTGACGCGCTGGTGGGCGGGCCGGGCCGCCCCGGTGTCCGGCCGCGCGGCCGGACGGGCGCGGGACGCGGGCGTCGGCGGGGCGGGCGCCGGGGGCGGGACGCGAGCGCGGGCGGGCGCCGGAGCACGGGCCTCCCGGGCGGGAACGGCGCGCGGGCCTCCCGGGCGGGAACGGCGCGCGGGCGGCGCGGCGTCAGACGCCGTACCGCTCCGGCTTGGGGGTCCGGGACATCAGCAGCACCGCCGCCTCGTCCGGCGGCATGCCGTCGTGGACGATCGCCACGACCACCTCGGTGATCGGCATCTCCACGTCGTGCTTCCTGGCCAGCGCCAGGACCGACTCGCACGACTTGACGCCCTCGGCGGTCTGCTTCGTCGCGGCGACGACCTCGGCCATCTTCATGCCCCGGCCGAGGTTCTCGCCGAAGGTGCGGTTGCGGGAGAGCGGGGAGGTGCAGGTGGCCACCAGGTCGCCCATCCCGGCGAGGCCGGCGAAGGTGTGCGGGTCCGCGCCGAGCGCCGCGCCCAGCCGGGAGATCTCCGCCAGCCCGCGCGTCATCAGCATCGCGCCGACGTTGGCGCCGAGGCCCATGCCGGCCGCGACGCCGACCCCGAGGGCGATGACGTTCTTCACCGCCCCGCCGAGTTCGACGCCCACCACGTCGGGGTTGGTGTAGGGGCGGAACCACGGCAGGTGGCACGCCTCCTGGAGGCGCTCCATGGCGTGCTCGTCGGTGCAGGCCACGACGGTCGCCGCGGGCTGGCCCCGGACGATCTCGCCGACCAGGTTGGGGCCGGACACCACCGCGACCCGTTCCCCGGGCACCCCGGCGACCTCGCGGATCACCTCGCTCATCCGCTTGGTGGTGCCCAGCTCGACGCCCTTCATCAGGCTCACCAGCACCGTCTCCGGCGGCAGGTGCGGCGTCCAGCGGGTGAGGTTCTCACGCAGCGTCTGGGAGGGCACCGCGAGAACCACGAAGTCGGCTCCGTCGAGGGCCTCGACCGGGTCGGTCGTGGCGCGCAGCGACTCCGGAAGCGTCACGCCCGGGAGGTAGTCGGGGTTCTCGTGGCGGCGGTCGATCGCCCCGACGATCTCGGGCCTGCGGCCCCAGAGCGTCGTCCGGGTGCCCGCCCTCGCCATGATCATCGCGAAGGTCGTGCCCCATGAGCCCGTACCGAATACAGCCGCCTTGGTCATTTCATCACCGTACGTCGAAGTCAGTGGTGCGCAGGTCTCTTGTACGGCGTCCCCGGCGGCCCCTCCCCGCGCAGTTCGGCGAGGAGCGCCGTGATCGCCGCCATGATGTCGGCGGTCGCCTCGCGGAGGACGTCGGCGTGCGGTGGCCGCCCCTCGTACCTCGACAGGTCCACCGGCGGCCCGGTCAGCGTGCGGAACGTCTTGCGCGGCAGCGGCCTGGGCTTCTTGGAACCGTACGGAAGGATCTCCTGGGCACCCCAGTGTGCCACCGGGATGACCGGCACGCCGGTGGCCAGGGCCAGCCGCGCCGCGCCGGTCTTGCCCTCCATCGGCCACAGGTCCGGGTCGCGGGTGCAGGTGCCCTCGGGATAGAACAGCACGCACGCCCCCTCGGCGAGCCTGCGCTCGGCCTCGGCCAGCGAGCGGGCGGCCTCGGCGCTGCCCCGGTACACCGGCACGGCCATCAGCGACCGCACCGCGTGCCCGAGCAGCGGCACCGAGAAGAGACCCGCCTTGGCCAGGATCGTCGGCCAGCGGCCGTTGTTGACGAGGAAGTGGGAGATCAGGATGGGGTCCACCCACGACAGGTGGTTGGCGACCAGGATGATCCCGCCGGTCCTGGGCAGCCGGTCGGCACGGCGCCAGTCCTTCTTGACCAGGAGCCACGAGACGGGCTTGACGATCACGACCGCCAGGGCGACCCAGAACCGGGAAGGCCATCCAGGGCGTCTCATAGCTCCTCCATGTAGGTGTGGTGCGGCCCCAAGTGTCCCGGTTGGCCGCGGGAGGTGTCGAGGCGGGATGCTAAGGCTATGCCTCCTACGGAGAATCCCGGCTGGACCCTGGTCGTGCCGGTCAAGACACTCGTCGCGGCCAAGACGCGCCTGTCGGAGGCGGCCGGGCCGCACCGGGCGGCGCTGGCCGTGGCGATCGCCTGCGACACGGTGGAGGCGGCCCTGCGCTGCGCCGCCGTGGCCCGGGTGGTGGTGGTGACGGGCGACCCGGTGGCGGCCCCGGCGCTGGCGGAGGTGGGCGCCCACGTCACCGGCGATCCGGAGGCGGGGCTGAACGCGGCGCTGCGGCACGGCTGCCTGGAGGCGGTACGGCTGGCGCCCGGCGGCCCCGTCGGCGCGCTCCAGGCCGACCTTCCCGCGCTCCGCCCGGCGGAGCTGGCGCTCGTGCTGGCCGCCGCCGGAGAGTTCGACCAGTCCTTCCTCCCCGACGCCGTCGAGGTCGGCACGACCTTCTACGGCGTGCGCCCCGGCGTGCCGTTCACCCCGGGGTTCGGCGGCCCGTCGCGGGACCGGCACCTGCGGCGCGGCGCGAAGGAACTGTGCCTGTACGGGGTCGACTCGGTCCGCCGGGACGTGGACACCCCCGACGACCTGCGGGCGGCCCTGCGTCTGGGGGTCGGCCCCCGTACGGCGGAGATCGCCGGGAGGCTGGCGGGAATCGGGGGGCCGGGGACCGCCGGCACGCCCGGAGGAACCGAGGGGCCGGGAAGGGAGTCCCCGCCGGGGGACTCCCCTCGCTGAGGTCCCGCCCGAGCCGGGCGGGATCGGGATATCGGGATCAGTGTCCGGCGGGCTCCCCCTCGCGGGCCTGCTTCGGCAGCAGGAAGGACGTCACGAGGGTCGCCACGAGCATGGCCGCGACCACCCACAGCACGGTCCGCACCGCGGTGCCCATGTCGGTGCCGGAGGTCAGCAGGTTGAAGAAGACCGTGCCGAGCAGCGCGACGCCGAAGGAGCCGCCGAGCTGCTGGACGGCCGTCAGTGTGCCGGAGGCCGAGCCGGTCTCGTGCTGCTCGACCCCGGCGAGCACGATGTCGAAGAACGGCGCCATCAGCAGGCCCATGCCGAATCCGGTGACCACCAGGGCGGGGACGAACTGCCAGGCGGTCACGGTCTGGCCCGCAATGGCGACGGTGAGCAGCACGCCCAGCACGCCGAGCGTCATGATCACGATTCCGCCCTGGAGCGCCCGGCGCCCGAACCGCTGCACCGCCTGGGCGGCGCCGAAGCCCGCGATCATTCCCAGGGACCACGGGATCATGACCAGGCCGGCCTTGAGCGCCGAATAGCCGAGCCCGATCTGGGTGTAGAGGTTGAACACCAGCGTGAAGCCCGTCATGGACGAGAAGAAGACCATGCCGGTCAGCAGGCCGCCGGTGAAGGCCCGCTTGCGGAAGAGGCTGGGCACGACCAGCGGGTCTCCGCCGGCGCGGCTCCTGCGGGACTCGAACCAGCCGAAGGCGGCGAAGACGGCGATCGAGGCGGCCATCATGACGAAGGCCCATACGGGCCAGCCGCTCTCCCTGCCCTGGACCAGCGGGTAGACCAGCAGGAAGCTCGCGGCGGAGACCAGCAGCACGCCGGGCACGTCGAGCCGGAGCGGATGCGGCGAGCGCGACTCGGGCAGGAAGCGCAGTCCCGCGAGCACGGCGGCCAGGCCGAGCGGCAGGTTGATCAGGAAGATCATGCGCCAGCCCGTCCCGAGGAGGTCGGCCTCGACCAGCCATCCCGCCAGGGTGGGACCGCCCACCGAGGACAGGCCCATGACGGGACCGAAGAGGCCGAACGCGGTGGCCATCTCCTTCGGCGGGAACATCTCCTTGATCATGCCGAGCCCCTGCGGGAGCATGACCGCGCCGAACAGGCCCTGCACGACCCGTGCGGCGATGAGCAGCTCGGGGGTCTGGGCGACGGCGCACAGCAGCGAGCCGGCGGTGAACCCTGCCGCGCCGATGAGGAACATCCGCCTGCGGCCGAAGATGTCGCCCAGCCGTCCCCCGGTGATCAGGCCGACGGCCATGGAGAGCGTGTAGGCGGCGCCGAGCCACTGGATCGTGGCGGCGGTGCCTCCGATCTCGGCGCGGATGGTGGGCGCGGCGATGTTGGTGACCATCGCGTCGAGAAGGTCCATCACCTCGGCGGCGAGGATCACGAACAGGGCGGCCCAGCGCCAGCGGTAGGCGGGCGCCTCCGCCTCGGGTGGAGCGGGGGTGGTCAGTTCTGCGGCCACGGGGGACTCCTCAGGGATCTGCGGAAACGACGTCCAGCATCGGTGAACAGTGTTCAGCATAGCTGATCACTGTTCATCTAGAGAACAGCGTTCAACAATCGGTACGCCGTTCTTAAGATATGTCGCATCATGCCGCAAGACAAGATATGACGCGAATGAGAGCGGTGTTCGGCGCGGTGATCGCTGTTCACCTCGACATACACTGGCGTCATGAGCGACGAGCTGCCCGCCCTGCCCTGGGACCGCCCGCGCGGCCGGACGCGCCCGCCCCGGATCCCCCTCTCCAGGGACCGGATCATCGAGGCCGCCTTCACCGTGCTGGACCGGGAGGGCTACGACCGGCTGAGCATGCGCATGGTCGCGGCCGAGCTGGGCGTCGCCGTCTCGGCCCTCTACGCCCACGTGAGCAGCAAGGACGAGCTGCTGGAGCTGATGTACTCCCGGTTCTTCGCCGACCTGGAGTGGCCCGAGCCCGATCCGGAGCGCTGGCGGGAACAGCTCAGGGACTACACCCGCGCCGCGCTGGCCAGGCTCCGCTCCCACCGCGACATGGCCAGGGTCTCGATGGGCGCCGTGCCGTTCAAACCGGAGATGCTCCCCCACCTGGACGCGCTCCTCGGGGTGTTCCGCGCCGCGGGCCTGCCCGACCGCGTCGCCGGAGCCGCCGGCGACGTGCTCTCCACCTTCGTGGACGGCTTCGCCCTGGAGGAGAACATGTGGCAGGACCGCTACCGCGCCTCCGACGAGCTGACGTGGCAGGGGATGCGCGAGGCGCTGGAGCGCTACTTCGCCGAGCTGCCGCCCGAGCGCTTCCCGAACCTGACGGCGCTGTCGCACTCCATGCTCGGCCGGTCCAACGACGAGCGCTTCGACCTCGGCGTCGAGATCATCATCCGGGGCCTGGCGTCGTTCGCCGCCGAGGCCGCGGCGAACGACGAGGCGGCGGCGAACGGCGGGGCGGCGGCGAACGGCGGGGCGGCGACCGCCGGGACGGGAAGCCCGGAGCGCCCGGCGGCCGGGACCCCCCCGGAGACGCCGAAGGCCCCGGAGACCTCGGAGCCCGGCGAGACCCGCCACCGCTGACGGCGACGGAGCCGGGGACGGACGTCCGTACGGCCCGGCAGCCGGACGCGGGCCGCCGGGTGCGCGCCGGAGACGGACGCCCCCGCGCACGGCCCGGCAGAGCGGCCATCCGTACGGCCCGGCGCGGGCGGTCGCGGGCTACGCTGGTCGGGTGCAGGCGACGGTGAGGATCTTCGACGCGGCGACCCGGTCCGGGTCGGTCTTCCTCGACGACGGGACCGAGCTGCCGTTCGGCGCGGAGGCGTTCGACGCCGGGCCGCTTCGGCTGCTCCGGCCCGGCCAGCGGGTGAACATCCTCCTCGAGGACGACCGGGTCGCCTACGTCACGCTGTCCACCTTCCCGCTGCCCGGCCGGCCCTGACGGCACGGCGTCCCGCCTCACGCCTCGAGCAGCCGGGCCCCTCGGACCCCCGGACAGCCGGGCCCCCGGACAGCCGGACGCCCGGACCCCTCAGGGCCCGGGCGTCCGGAAGAAGGCTCTACTTTTTCTTCGCGGCCTTCTTTCCCTCCGTGTTGACGAGCTCCTTGAAGTCGGAGCCGGGACGGAACTTCGGCCCCCAGCTCTCGGCGACCTTGATCTCGGCGCCCGTGGAAGGGTTGCGGGCCGTACGGGCGGGCTTGTTGACCATCTCGAAGGCGCCGAACCCCGTGATGGAGACCTTGTCCCCTCGGGCGACGGCCTTCTGGATGGTGTCGATCACCGCGTTCACGGCCTCGGTCGCCGTCTTCTTGTCGCCGACCCGATCAGCGACCGCGTCGACGAGTTCCTTCTTGTTCATAGGTTTGCTCCCCCTGCTTACCGATGTCTGGGAGTGGGCCATGAGGTAGATCGCCCCGTCATCACCCGATTTGTCACGGCATGAGGTCTCAACAGAGCGAGAAACCCCTTGCCCGCTTGAAATTAGGGGACGGAGCCGTATGACTCAATCACCTTCCGCAATGTTTCCAGGACTCGGCGTGTCTGAAACCAGAGCATCTAGGTCCAGAAGGAAGGAATCCAGGCGTCGGGCGGCATGACCCACGTTGTGCTTGGCCGCGTCGTTGATCGAAATCAGCCGCCGGGCCAGCCGCTCCCGCCGGTCGGCGGGCAGGTGGAGACCGCGGACGCGGCGGTGCGCCTCGCGCAGCCGCCGCGCCAGTTCCTCTTCGGGGTCCGTCAGACGGTCGTCGGCAACCATGGCTGCCGGCCATTCTCGTACGCGGCCACGTCGTCGGCGTGGCGGAGGGTCAGCCCGATGTCGTCCAGGCCCTCCATCAGCCGCCAGCGGGTGTAGTCGTCGATCTCGAAGGCGGCGGTCCCCCCGGCCCAGCGCACCTGGCGTTCCGCCAGGTCGACGGTGATCTCCAGGGAGGGGTCGGCCTCCGTCGCCGTCTGGATCTCCTCGACCACGGCGGCCGGCAGGACGACCGGGAGCAGACCCATCTTGGTGGAGTTGTTGCGGAAGATGTCGCCGAAGCGGGCGGCGATCACGACGCGGAAGCCGTACTGCTGCAGGGCCCACACGGCGTGCTCACGCGAGGAGCCGGTGCCGAAGTCGGGGCCGGCCACCAGGATCGACGCGCCCTGGCGGGCCGGGTCGTTCAGGACGAAGCCGGGGTCCTCCCGCCAGGCCGAGAACAGTCCCCTGTCGAACCCGGTACGGCTGACCTGCTTGAGCCAGACGGCCGGGATGATCTGGTCGGTGTCGACGTTGCTGCGGCGCAGCGGCACGGCCCGGCCGGTGTGGGTGGTGAAGGCTTCCATGGTGATCAGACCTCCTGGTCCAGGTCGGCGGGGGCGGTCAGCCTGCCGGTGACGGCGGTCGCCGCGGCGACCTGGGGCGAGACCAGGTGGGTGCGGCCGCCCCGGCCCTGGCGTCCCTCGAAGTTGCGGTTGGAGGTGGAGGCGCTGCGCTCGCCGGGGGCCAGGGTGTCGGGGTTCATGCCCAGGCACATCGAGCACCCGGCCTCCCGCCACTCGGCTCCGGCGGCCTTGAACACCTCGTGCAGCCCCTCCTGCTCGGCCTGGAGCTTGACCAGCATCGAGCCGGGGACGACGAGCGTGCGGGTGACGACCCTTCGGCCGCGCAGCACTTCGGCCGCGGCCCGCAGGTCCTCCAGGCGGCCGTTGGTGCACGAGCCCATGAAGACCGTGTCCACCTCGATGTCGCGGAGCGGGGTGCCCGCGGTCAGGCCCATGTACTCCAGGGCGCGCCGGGCGGCGGCAGGGTCGGAGGTGTCCTCCGGGTCCGGCACCGACTCCCCGAGCGGGACGCCCTGGCCCGGGTTGGTGCCCCAGGTGACGAACGGGGTCAGCGTCGAGGCGTCGATCTCCACGACCGTGTCGAAGACGGCGTCCTCGTCGGTCGCCAGGGAGCGCCAGTGCTCGACGGCGGCGTCCCAGTCCGCGCCGGTGGGGGCGTGGGGGCGGCCCTCGAGGTAGGCGAACGTGGTCTCGTCCGGGGCGATCAGGCCCGCGCGGGCGCCGGCCTCGATGGACATGTTGCAGACCGTCATCCGGCCCTCCATCGACAGCCCGCGGATCGCCTCGCCGCGGTACTCGACGATGTGCCCCTGGCCGCCGCCGGTGCCGATCTTGGCGATGATGGCCAGGATGAGGTCCTTGGCGGTGACGCCGGGAGGCAGCTCGCCGGACACCTCGACGGCCATCGTCCTCGGCCGGTAGGCCGGCAGGGTCTGGGTGGCCAGGACGTGCTCCACCTCCGAGGTGCCGATGCCGAAGGCGATGGCCCCGAAGGCGCCGTGGGTCGAGGTGTGAGAATCGCCACAGACGATGGTCATGCCGGGCTGGGTCAGCCCGAACTGCGGGCCGATGATGTGCACGACGCCCTGGCCGGCGTCGCCCATCGGGTGCAGCCGGATGCCGAACTCGGCGCAGTTCTTGCGCAGTGTCTCGACCTGCGTGCGCGAGACGGGGTCCTCGATCGGGCCGAGGACGGTCGGGACGTTGTGGTCCTCGGTCGCGATGGTCAGCTCGGGCCGCCGGACGGGACGGCCCGCCATGCGCAGGCCGTCGAAGGCCTGCGGGCTGGTCACCTCATGGATGAGGTGAAGGTCGATGTAGAGCAGATCGGGTTCCCCTTCGGCACGTCGCACCACGTGCTGCTCCCAGACCTTCTCCGCCAGCGTGCGGCCCATGTCGCCTCCTTGCGATCAGTCATTCCGCACCCGACTTGCTTTCTCATATGTCGAGACGGCAGTATCGGTGTATGGACAACTCTAGCGGAGTCGGCGTACTGGACAAGGCCGTGCTCGTGCTCAACGCCCTCGAAGCCGGCCCGGCCTCCCTGGCACAGCTCGTCCAGGCCACCGGTCTGGCGCGACCCACGGCCCACCGGCTCGCCGTCGCACTCGAGCACCACCGCATCGTCTCCCGTGACACGCAGGGCCGCTTCGTGCTCGGCCCGCGCCTTTCCGAGCTGTCCACGGCCGCGGGCGAGGACCGGCTCCTGGCCGTGGCGTCGCCGGTCCTCGCCCAGCTGCGCGACCTGACCGGCGAGAGCGCCCAGCTCTACCGCCGCCAGGGCGACGAGCGCGTGTGCGTGGCCGCCGCCGAGCGCTCCAGCGGGCTGCGCGACACCGTGCCGGTCGGCTCGGCGCTGCCGATGCTCGCCGGGTCCGCCGCGCAGATCCTGCTCGCGTGGGAGGAGCCCGACCGGCTGCACCGGGGGCTGCGCGGCGCGAAGTTCACCGCGGCGACGCTGGCGAGCGTGCGGCGCAGAGGCTGGTCCCACAGCGTCGGCGAGCGCGAGCAGGGCGTGGCGAGCGTGTCGGCCCCTATCCGCGGCACGGCCGGGAAGGTGATCGCCGCGATCTCGGTCTCCGGGCCGATCGAGCGCCTCACCCGCACGCCGGGCCGCCTGCACGCGGCGCCGGTGGTGAGCGCCGCGGAACGGATCACCGAGGCGATGCGACGGGCCAACTGAAAGGGCCCGCGGAGTGGCGCGATATGAGGGGGCGAGCACCCTTCCGGAGCCCTAGTCTGGGTGCGTGACAGATCGCATCGAGGCGGCCGCGGCGGAACTGCGTCCCCTGCTCCAGGACTTCATCCTCTGGGCGCGCGAGAACGCGCCCGGCACCGATTCCAACCTGGTCGGTCCCGTCGCCCTGTGGCACCGGCTGACCGCCTCCGACGACGTCAGCCGGTGGAAGCGTGCCGATCTGCGCAAGGTGCTCCTCGAACGGATGCCCCAGGTCGTGGAGGACCCCGACGCCGCGGCGGACGGCATGGTGCCCGCGCTGCGGGCCTACCTGACGTTCCTGTCGGAGACCGGCCGGCTGTCCAAGGGGTCCTCCCCGCTCCGGGACCTGATGGCCGAGCTCGACCGTCTGGAGGACGACTTCGTCGACGCGATGGAGGACCTCGTCGCCGAGCAGGACGACGAGGAGTACGACGAGGAGGACGAGGAGGAGATCGAGGGGCTGGGCGACTTCGAGCCGTTCGCCGACGATCTCGCCGAGCTGCCGACGATCCGCCTGCGCCCCGACGCGGAGCTGGCCAGGGCCGTACGGAGGTCACCGCTGATCGGCAAGGCTCGCGACCTCGCGCTCTGGGTCGGCTCCGAGCGGCGGGTGGGCGAGACGAGCCTGCTCACCGACGCCGAGATCACCGAGGCCGTGGCCGCCCTCGGCCTGCCCGTCCCCCAGGGCGGCGACCAGCCGCTGTCGGACCGGGTGCCCGCGCTCTGGAACATCTGGAACCTCGCCATCGATCTGGACTTCCTCCAGCCCGAGGGCGAGGACACCGTCGGCGCCGATCCCGACGCCGCCGACTGGCCGTTCGAGGACGACGACGACGCCCTGGACGTCTGGATGGCCGGCCTGCACTCGGTCGACTACGGCGACCCCGAGCTGGACGACGAGGACGCCACGATCGCCCTGTCCGGGCTGACCCGGGCGCTGCTGGTCCGGATCCTCCTGGCGAGCGGGTCCAGGTCGCTTCCGGAGCTGCGCGCCGAGCTGGCCGAGGCCGCCGCCGAGTACGACGAGCGCGGCGCCGAGGCGTGGGCCGCGGCCACCGCCAAGTACGGCGACCCGCTCAACCCCGTCCTCGACTGGCTCGCCGGGTACGGCATGGCCGAGGTCGAGCACGACCAGGTACGGCTGACCCCGCTCGGCATGGAGGGCGTGGTCCACCTGGCCGACGACTCCGACATCGAGCTGGACGCCCGGCCCGCCATCGACGCGATGACCGCGTTCGACCTGCTGACCTTCAGCGCGGAGCTGCCCGAGGAGGAGGCGGACGCCGAGTTCGCCGCCTGGATGGAGCTGCGCGAGCCCGCCAAGGCCGCCAGGGAGCTGCTGGAGGCCGCGGCCGAGGACGACGCCGACGCCCTGATCCGGGTGCAGGCGGCCAGCATGGTCGGCTCGCTCGGCGAGGTGGCGGTGCCCGCCTGGCAGGAGGCCCTGGACGAGCCGTCCCTGCACCCCTACGCGGCCACCCACCTGGCCCAGCTCGGCGTGGACGACGCGCCCACGCCCACCCAGGCCGACACCCACTGGCTGATCCTCGACATGCTGACCATCTCCGCCGGTCTCGGCCGGCCGGAGTTCGTCAGCAGCCTCGACGACATCGGCACGGCGTCGAGCCTGGTCGGCCTCCTCGACGTCATCTGGAAGGTGCCGCACCCGCACCTGGAGGAGCTGCTGGAGGCGATCGAGCAGGCCCACCCGGACAAGCAGGTCGGCAAGGCCGCCAAGAGGGCCCTGTTCAAGGCCCGCTCGGCGCACAACTGAGCGCACCGCGGCCGGCCGCCGGGAACCCCCGGGGCCGGCCGTGCCGTACGGCGGTGCGCCGCGGGGGGCCTCGTGCCCGTCAGCGCGTGGCCGTCAGCGCGTGGCCGTCAGCGCGTGCCCGGCGGGCCCCGCGGCGTCTCCCGGTCCCTGACCGGCCGGCCTCGCGATGCGCCTCAGCCCGCGGCGGGCAGGCCCGGCAGGGCGCGGACCAGCGCCTCGGCCCAGTGACGATAGCCGGTCGCCGACGGATGGAACCCGTCGGAGGCGAAGAACCCGGCGATCTCGACGGGCACCTCCGCGGTGGCGTGGACGACCCCCTCGGCGTCGCGCGCCACATCGCGCATGACGTGGTCCAGCGCCCGCGCCCGCAGGCCCAGTACGGCGCGCAGCGGCTGGGGCAGCGCGGGGAACCTCCCGACCGGCGGCATGCCCGCCACCACGACCGGCACCCCGGGCAGCCTCCGGCGCACCGCCGCCACCAGCTCCCGCAGTTCGCCCCGGAACCTGCGCGGCCGGTTGAGCTCCAGCAGCTCGTTCACCCCCAGGGCGACCACGACGACGTCGGCGGGTTCCAGCAGCGGGACCAGCTCGGCGGTGGTGGTGCGGGTGTTGACACCGCTCCTGGCGGCCACCTGCCAGCGCACCGGGCGGCCGGTGCGCGCGGCCGCCTCGCGGGCCAGGAAGCCGGCCAGTCCCTCGTCGTGGGTGGCGACGCCCACACCCGCCGCGGTGGACTCCCCCAGCACGGCCAGCCTGAACACCGGCCCCGCTTCCCCGCCGGGCAGGGTGCCCACGGCCCCCGCGACTCCCGCGACCCCTGGCGTCTCGGAGACCTCCGCGGCCGACGCCCCGTCGGCCCTGCCGGTCACGTCGATCACATCGGTCATGCCGGCGAGCGGTCCCGCGGCCTCGGGGAGCCGGGGTGTCCCGCGCCGGATCCGCAGCCCCTGCACGGCGAGCACCGGCGCCAGCGCGACGGTGGCCGGCGAGGCCAGCCATTCGGCGCTCACGCGTCCTCTCCCTGCCAGTCGGGCAGCGGCCGGTAGATCGCGACGCCCGCGCTCTCCAGTTCCTCGCGGACGCGGAAGTACTCCTCGCCGAACGGGTCGACGCCGGCCAGCGGCATCAGGCCGCGGCGGACGGCGAGGTCGTGGGGGGCCAGGGCGGCGGCCTCGTCGAGGTGGCGCCGGGCGGCCTCGGCGCGCCCGCGGCGCAGCAGCCACGCCGCCAGGCGCCCGTGCAGCCGGGCCAGGCGTTCCTCGTCGGTGGGGGGACGCAGCCGCCGGGTCGTCGCCCCGGCTTCGCCGTCCACCACCCAGCGGCGCAGGGCCGCGACGGCGCGCTCGGACGACAGCCCGTTCATCGACCGGAACGTGTCGGTGGCGGTCATGGTGTCCTGCGGCCGGGCGATCCGGCCCTCCTCGTCGACCCAGACCACGGTCGGCACGTTGATCACGTTGTACAGCTCGGCGATCCGGCCGTCGGCGTCGACCACGGCCGGATGGGCGACGTCGGCGAGCCACTCGGCGGCGTCGGCGGGGTCGCGGTCGAGGGAGACGCTGAGCAGGCTGAAGCCGTACCCGCCCAGCTCGCGGTGGAGGGCGTCCCAGGCGGGCAGGTCGTAGCGGCAGCCGCACCAGGAGGCCCAGAAGACCAGCGCGACCTTGACGCCGCGCAGCGCGACCAGCTCCGGGAAGTCCGGCGCGCGGTCCAGGGCGGTCCCGGCGGGTTCGCCGATCGCGACCACGCCCTCATCCTCGTCGGTGACCGCCGGGCGGCCGAGCAGCTCGGCGAACCTCACCAGGTCCACGCCGTCGCCGTTCTCGGCGGGGGCGGCCCGGAAGGAGGGGATGCACGCCTCACCCCTGCACCAGCCGTGCGGCTTGCGCTCCCAGCCGAGGATCGCCGTCCCGTGCGGCACGACGAGCCCGTCGGCCTTCTCCTCGCGGCCGTCCGCCAGCAAAGTGATCATCTTCGCCCCCTATTAGATAGTGCTGCTCTCTAATTATTGGGGAACACCGGCATCCGGGCAAGAGCGCGATCACGGAAGACGCGCCGGGACGCGGAGGATCACCCGGAGCACAGAGGAGCGGAGGAGCCCGGCCGGAACACGGGAGAGCGGAGGGCCGGCGGAGACGCGCCGGAACACAGGAACGCGCAGACCGGCGGAAACGTGCCCGAACGCGGAGGAGCGAAGGACCTGGCGGGGAGACGCCGGGATGCGGAGAACACGGAGGACCGGCAGGGAGGCACCGGAACCGCCAGAACCGCCGGAACACAGAAAACCCCCGGAAGCCATTGCTTCCGGGGGTTTCACCGATGTAGCCCCGACCGGATTCGAACCGGCGCTACCGCCTTGAGAGGGCGGCGTCCTAGGCCACTAGACGACGGAGCCTTGCAGAGATGACAGTGTGGTAGTCCCGACCGGATTCGAACCGGCGTTACCGCCTTGAGAGGGCGGCGTCCTAGGCCACTAGACGACGGGACCGAGACACTGTCGTCGGATTCGGGGGGAACCAAATCCGCGACGCCTTCGCGAGGAAGACGCAGCTGGGGTACCAGGACTCGAACCTAGAATAACTGAACCAGAATCAGTCGTGTTGCCAATTACACCATACCCCACCGCGGTTGAGCTCCTTGCGGTGCTCGCTTGCGACTCCGAAAGAATAGCCCAGGTTGGGCGTGGAGACCAAAACGATTGGCCCGCGCCTGGCAGGGCGTCCGATCGTGTGACACCGGCATGGCCTCGACCGGCCGGGTGTGTAACGCTGCTGGGGCAGACAGAACCCCACATGAGGAGCCCGCGTCGTGGCTGAGAGCCCCTTCTTCGCCCCAAGCACCCTGCCCTACCAGCTCCCGCCGTTCGCCGAGATCAAGGAGGAGCACTACCTGCCCGCCTTCGAGCGCGGCATGGCCGAGCAGCTTCGCGAGGTGGACGCGATCGTCGCCGACCCCGCCCCGCCGACCTTCGCCAACACCGTCGAGGCCCTGGAGCGCTCCGGCCAGATCCTGGAGCGGACGGCGATCGTCTTCTTCAGCGTCGCCGCCTCGCACGCGACGGACGCCATCCGGGAGATCGAGAAGGAGGTCGCCCCCCGGCTGACCAAGCACGGCGACGCCATCCACCTCAACCGCGCCCTGTACGCCCGGCTCAAGCAGGTCACCACCGACGACCCGGAGGAGGCGTGGCTGCTGGAGAAGTACCGCGTGGACTTCGTCCGGGCCGGCGCCGACCTGTCGGAGGCCGAGCAGGAACGGCTCAGGGAGCTGAACGAGGAGCTGGCCACGCTCGGCACCGCCTTCTCCCAGAACCTGCTGGCCGCCACCACCGCCTCGGCGCTGGTCGCCGAGGACGCCAAGGAGCTCGACGGCCTCTCCGAGACCGCGCTCAAGGCGATCGAGAAGGACGGGAAGTACGTCCTGCCGCTGCTCAACTTCACCAACCAGCCCGCGCTGGCCGAGCTGACCGACCGGGAGACCCGCCGCAGGCTGTACGGGCTGTCGACCGGCCGGGCCCCGGAGAACTTCGGGCTCGCGGTGAAGATGGCGGCGCTGCGCGCCGAGCGGGCCGCCCTGCTCGGCTACCCGAACCACGCCGCCTACACCGTCGCCGACCAGACGGCCAAGACCACCGACGCCGTGGAGGAGATGCTCGGCAAGCTGGTCGGCCCGGCGGTGGCCAACGCCCGCCGCGAGGCCGAGGCGCTGAGCGAGCAGGCCGGCTTCCCGATCGAGCCGTGGGACTGGTCCTTCTACGCCGAGAAGGTGCGCAAGGCCCGCTACGACTTCGACAGCTCCGAGCTGCGTCCCTACTTCGAGCTGGACCGGGTGCTGCGCGACGGCGTCTTCCACGCGGCGGGCGAGCTGTACGGCCTGCGCTTCGCCGAGCGGGACGACCTCCGGGGCTACCACCCCGACGTCCGGGTGTTCGAGGTGTCCGACGCCGACGGCTCGGAGCTGGGCCTGTTCGTGTTCGACCCGTACGCCCGGCCGACCAAGCGCGGCGGCGCCTGGATGAACAACCTCGTGGACCAGTCGCACCTGTTCGGCCGGCTGCCCGTGGTGATGAACAACCTCAACATCACCAAGCCGGCCGAGGGCCCGACGCTGCTGACCTTCGACGAGGTCAACACCGCCTTCCACGAGTTCGGGCACGCCCTGCACGGCCTGTTCTCCGACGTGCGCTTCCCCCGGGTCTCCGGCACCGCCGTGCCGCGCGACTTCGTGGAGTACCCCTCGCAGGTGAACGAGATGTGGGCGACCTGGCCGTCGATCCTCGCCAACTTCGCCAGGCACCACGAGACCGGCGAGCCGGCGCCGGCGGAGCTGGTGGAGAAGATGCAGGCCGCCGAGAAGTTCAACCAGGGCTTCGCCACCGTCGAGTATCTCGCCGCGACCCTGCTCGACTGGGCCTGGCACAAGCTCGCCCCGGGCGAGACCGTCGAGGACGCCGAGGCGTTCGAGGCGGCGGCCCTGGAGCGCGCCGGCATCGCCTTCGAGCTGGTCCGGCCGCGTTACCGGACCAACTACTTCGCGCACGTCTTCTCCAGCAGCGTGGGCTACAGCGCCGGCTACTACTCCTACATCTGGAGTGAGGTGCTGGACGCCGACAGCGTCGAGTGGTTCAAGGAGAACGGCGGCCTGGTGCGCGCCAACGGCGACCACTTCCGCTCGACCCTGCTGTCGGTCGGCGGCGCCAAGGACGCGCTGGAGGCCTTCCGCGCCTTCCGTGGCCGTGACCCGCGCATCGAGCCCCTGCTGGAGCGCCGCGGCCTGGTGTGACGGCCCTTCCCGGTACGGCCGGCTCGGCGGGAGGCGCTGCGCCGGCCGTACCGGGGCGCTTCCCGGACATTTCAGGGCGGTCCAGGCGCGCCCGTATCCGTCCCCGCCGGATCTCCCGGCGGAAAACCGGTTGCGGCCCTCCCTAACCTGGAGCCATGAACCACGCACTGTGCTTCGCCCACCTCCGGGTGGGCCTGGTCAAGCGGCCTCGCGCCACCCGGGCCCTGGCCCGCTAGGACGCGCGCTCCGCATCTCATGACGACGCGCGTCCGCACGCGTGCGCCCAGGGCTTCTCCGAGACCCGATCCATCTCTCGGACCCCGAAGGGGCGAAACGCTGTGGCGCGTTCATTCGCACACGGAAACCATTCACACACCCAGAAGAAGGTCAGGGCCGACGGCGGCGGGAGAACCACCCGCGACCAGGCGAGGCGTGCCCTCTCGCAGAACTTCATGGCCGATCCCCGCGAGATCGACCGTGTCGTCGCCGCCGCGGCGCCGGAACCCGGGGACCTCGTCCTCGAACCCGGCGCGGGAGAGGGCCCCCTCACCCGGGTCCTGGCCGGCCGTTGCAGAAAGGTCATCGCCTACGAGATCGATCCACTGCTGGCCGGAAAGCTGGCCGCACGCACCCGCGACGACGACCGGATCGAGGTCGTCCGCGGCGACTTCACCGCCGCCAGGCCGCCCGCCGAGCCGTTCGCCGTCGTGGGCAACATCCCCTACGCGGTGACCTCGCGCATCGTCGACTGGTGCCTGCGGGCGGGGAACCTCACCTCGGCCACTCTCGTCACCCAGCTGGAGTACGCCCGCAAACGCACCGGCGACTACGGCAGGTGGAGCAGACTCACCGTGGTGAGCTGGCCCCGCCACACCTGGCACCTGCACGGCGTGATCGACCGCGCCGCGTTCCGCCCGGTCCCCGGGGTCGACTCGGCGATCCTGCGCATCCGGCGCAGGCCTGCCGGTCTGCTGCCTCCGGAGGCCATGGACGCCTACCGCGACCTGGTCGAACTCGGCTTCAGCGGGGTCGGCGGCACCCTGCGCGCCTCGCTGCGCCGCCGCCACTCCGCCGCCGAGGTCGACGCGGCCCTCGCCGGGGCCGGCGTCGATCCGGACAGCGTCGTCGCCCACGTCCACCCGGACCGGTGGATCGCTCTGTTCCACCGTCTCCACTGACCCGCCGGCGGCGCCGGGCCCCGCGCCCGGCGCCGCCACCGGAGCGCGGGAGGGGTTCAGCCCTCCAGGCGGGTGAGGGCGGCGCGGAGGCGGGCGATGGAGCGCTCGCGGCCCAGCGCCTCGATCGACTCGAACAGCGGCAGGCCGACGGTCCGGCCGGTGATCGCCACGCGGACCGGGGCCTGGGCCTTGCCGAGCTTGAGGCCGTGCTCGGCGCCGACCTCCTCCAGCGCGGTCTTGAGCGACTCGGGGTCGAAGTCGGCCTTCTCCAGACGGGCGAGGTAGCCGGTGAGGATCTCCCTGGCGGAGGTCTTCATCGCCTTGTCCCACGACGCCTGGTCGAAGACGGGCTCGTCCAGGAAGAGGAAGTCGACGTTCGCCGTGATCTCGCTCAGTACCGCGATGCGGGTCTGGGCGAGCCCGGCGACCTTGGCGAAGGTCTCGCGGTCCCAGTCGGGCGCGAGCCACGGGTCGCAGCGGGCGATGAAGTCGTCGAGCGGCAGCGCCCGGATGTACTCGCCGTTGAACGCGCGCAGCTTCTTCTCGTCGAAGAACGCCGAGGAGGGGTTGACGTCCTCCAGGCGGAACAGCGGCACCATCTCCGACCAGGGCATGATCTCACGGTCGCCGCCGGGACCCCAGCCGAGCAGCATGAGGTAGTTGACCATCGCCTCCGGCAGGTGGCCCTCGTCGCGGTAGGACTCCAGGGCGACCTTGTCGCGGCGCTTGGAGAGCTTCTGGCGCTTCTCGTTGACGATGACCGGCAGGTGCGCCCAGACGGGCGGGGTCACGCCGAGCGCCTCCCACAGCAGCTGCTGCTTGGGCGTGTTGGACAGGTGCTCCTCGGCGCGGACCACGTGGCTGATCCGCATCTCGATGTCGTCGACCACGTTCGCCAGCGCGAACAGCGGCGAGCCGTCGGCGCGGGCGACGACGAAGTCCTCCATCGCGTCGTTGGGGAACTCGACCCTGCCGCGCACGAGGTCGTCGACGACCGTCACGCCCTCGTCGGGGGTGCGGAAGCGGACCGCGCCCTCGGTGAGGCCCCGCTCGCGGCAGAAGCCGTCGTAGCCGCGGTGCTCGGAGCCGGTGCGGGCCTTGACGTCGTCGCGGGTGCAGGTGCAGTGGTAGGCGCGGCCGGCGGCGAGGAGCTTGGTCACCGCCTCGCGGTGCTGCTCCTCGTAGGACGACTGGAAGTAGGGGCCCTCGAAGAACGGGCTGTCCTCGTGGATGCCGATCCAGGCCAGCGCCGAGATGATGCCCTCGGTCCACTCCGGCCGGTTACGCGCGGCGTCGGTGTCCTCGATGCGCAGGACGAACCTGCCGCCGGACTGCTCGGCCAGCGCCCAGTTGAACAGCGCCGAACGGGCGCCGCCGACATGGAACATGCCGGTGGGCGAGGGAGCGAAACGAACCCTAATCACGGGAGACCACCCGGTTGGTGAGAGTGCCGATTCCTTCGATGCCGACGCTGACCTCGTCGCCGACGTCCAGCGGTCCGACGCCCTCGGGGGTCCCGGTGAGGATGACGTCGCCGGGGATCAGGGTCATGACCGCGCTGACGTGGGCGATCAGCGCCGGGATGTCGTGCATGAGCTTGGAGGTGCGCGAGCTCTGCCGGAGCTCGCCGTTCACCGTCGTGGTGATGGCGAGGTCGTCCGGGTCGAGCACGGTCTGGATCCACGGGCCGAGGGGGCAGAACGTGTCGAAGCCCTTGGCCCGGGTGAACTGGACGTCCTTCTTCTGCAGGTCGCGGGCGGTGACGTCGTTGGCGCAGGTGTAGCCGAAGATGACCTCGCGGGCCCGCTCGGCGGGCACGTCGCGGCAGAGCCTGCCGATGACCACGGCCAGCTCGCCCTCGTAGTCGACCCGCTCCGACAGCCCGACGGGGTAGGCGATGGTCTCTCCGTGGCCGATCACCGAGGTGGACGGCTTCAGGAAGATCAGCGGCTCCTCGGGGACGTCGCCGCCCATCTCGCGGGCGTGCTCGGCGTAGTTCCTGCCGATCGCCACGACCTTGCTGGGCAGCATCGGCGCGAGCAGCCGGACCTGCGAGAGCGGGTGGCGCTCGCCGGTGAACTGGATCGAGCCGAACGGGTGCCCGGAGATCGCGGAGACGAACTCCTCGCCGGGGCCGCCCTCGACCACCCCGAATCCGACACCTTCACCTGTGGAGAACCTCGCGATACGCACAGGACAAGGCTAGTCGCGCCCGTGGGCCGCCCGGGACCGCCGCCGCCCCCCGGCCCGCCGCCCCGGGTCCCCGGCCGTCCGGTCCTCACCGCTCCCCCGCCCCCGTACGGCTCCGGACGGCCGCCGCCGGGAACATCGGGAGCGCCGGAACGGTCACCGGGGATCCCTTTTCGGCATTTCCCCGGAAAACCGCGGCAATCAATCAACCATCTATTTCCATTATCCGCCCAATAATTATCATGTCCTGATTTCTATTGTTATTAGGGGTACCACCCTTTACAGGAACTGGTTCGGGGGAGCAGGCGGACTTCCCCTCGGGGGAGGGAGTCGACGTGACCGAAGCGAGCACGGCGAACAGGCCGAGAGACGAGGGCACCCCGCCGTCGCGGACGCGGACCGACAACCCGGGATCCGGCGGAGACCTGATAACGCCGAAGGGCACCACGAGCATCGAGAGCGGCGTCGTCGCGAAGATCGCCGGCATGGCCGCCCGTGAGATAGAGGGCGTCCACGCCATGGGCACCGGCGGAACACGCGCCCTCGGCGCGGTTCGCGGCATGGTCGGCGGCGGCGACCGGAACGTCACCCAGGGTGTGGCCGTGGAGGTGGGCGAGCGGCAGGCCGCCGTCGACATCGACCTCGTGGTCGAGTACGGCGTCGCCATCCCCGACCTGGCCGGCTCGGTGCGCCGCAACGTGATCTCGGCGGTCGAGCGCATGACCGGCCTGGAGGTCACCGAGGTCAACATCCGGGTCGACGACGTCCATCTGCCCGAGCCGGAACGACCGGAAAGGGAACGGGAGAGCGAGCAGGAGGCGCGTGTCCGGTGAGTGAGCTGGCCCACGAGGTCGCCGACGCCGTACGGCACTGCCCCGGCGTCGCCGGGCTCTCCGGCGGCCCGTTCGGCGCGGTGGCGACCTACCTGCCGGGAGAGAAGGTGCCCGGCGTCGCCGTACGGGACGACCAGGTCGAGGTCTCCATCGTCGTCCGGCCCGGACGGCCGCTTCCGGAGATCGCCGAAGACGTGCGCGCCGCCCTCGCCCCGCTGGTGGGCGGCCGCCCGGTGAACATCCACATCGGAGGTATACGGTGAACGGATTTCCCATCTGGTCGCTCATCGGCCTGATCGCCGGCGTGGCCCTGGGCTTCGCGGCGGCCTTCGGCGGCCTGGGCGCGTTCCTGCTGGTACTGGTCCTGGGGGCCTTCGGGCTGATCATCGGCCGCCTCGTCGACGGCGACGCGATCGACCTGTCCAAGCTGTCCGCGAGGCGCAGATGACCGCTCCCGCCGGGTCCGCGCCGCCCGCCGCGGCGGACGCCCCGCCGGAGCCGGGCGGCGTCCCCGCGTGGGAGGCGGCCCGCGACGGGCCCGGCCCGTCGGGCGTGCCGCCCGAGCGGCGGGGCAGGACCGACATCCCCGAGCGGGTGGTGGCGCGCATCGCCGCCCGGGCCGCCGGGGAGGTGCCGCACGTGCACCGGGTCCGTGAGCGCGGCGCGCTGGCCCCGGGCGGCACCCACGCCGTCGTGCACGACGAGCTCGCCGTCCTGGAACTGGACGTGTCGGTGGACTACCCCGTCCCGCTGCGGCAGGTCGCCGAGGAGATCCGGCGGCACGTCGCCCGCCGCGTCCACGACCTCACCGGCCTCTCCGTCGGCCACATCGACATCGGCGTGACCGACCTCGTGCCGTCCCCGGGAGATGACACGCCATGACCGCCTCCGCCGCCCCGGAACCGCCGGAACCGCCCGGACCGGCAGGACCGCCCGAACCGGCAGGCCCGCTCGGGCCGCCAGGACCGCCCGAACCGGCAGGCCCGGCCTCCGGGGGAACGCCCACCGGGTCCCCTCCCCCGGGCCCGCCGACCGCATCCGGCGCGGGGACTCCGGAACAGACCCCGGCTGCCGGCCCGTCCACGTCCGGCCCGGTCCCACGGAACCGGGCCGCCGACCGGGCGGCCGTCCGGGCCTTCCGCCCGCGCCGGGTGGTCCCCGCCGTCGTCACGGCCGTCCTGATGCTCGCCGTCGGCGGCCTGGTGGCGGCTGAGGTGATCTCCGCGCTGCTCGGCAGGCCGCTGCGCGTCGTGCCGTACGACCGCATGCTCGCCTGGGCCTCCTCGACGCCGTGGCGGTCCCCGCAGGCACTGGGGGCCGCGACCCTGCTCACCGCGCTGGGCCTGCTGCTGATCCTGCTCGCGCTCATCCCGGGCAGGCCCGGGACGGTCCCGGTCAGGACCGGCGACCCCGACCTGATCGTCGGCGTGCGGCGGCGCGGGTTCACCGGCGCCCTGGCCCACGCGGCGGACCGGGTGCCGGGGGTCGAGCGCTCCCGGGTACGGCTGGCCGGCCGGACCGCGCGGGTGACCGCCCGCACCACGCTGCGCGACGCGTCCGGACTCCCCGAGGCCGTACGGCAGGCCGTACGCGCGCGGATCGAGGAGCTCTCCCCCGTGCACGACCATCCGGTGACCGTGCGGCTGCGGGGGAGGTGAGCCGGAGGTGGACAGGAGGACCGCGCGGGGCAACCGGCTGGGGCTGCTGATCATAGGTCTGCTGCTGACCATCGCCGGCGCCTACGCGCTCGCCCGCGGCACCCGGCTGCTCCCGCAGAGCTGGGCGTCCGCCACGGAGCCGCTGATCAGCCCCGCGACGCGCGCCGGATTCGCCCGCAACGCCCCGTGGAGCTGGGGGGCGCTCTCCCTGGCCGCGACGCTGCTCGCCCTGTTCGGGCTGCGCTGGCTGATCGTCCAGGGACGGAGCGGCAGGCTGCGCGGCATCCGCCTGGAGCACGGACCGGGCGGCGCCACCGACGTCCGCGCGGACACGGTGACCGAGGCGGTGGCGGCCGAGGTCCGCGCGCACCCGGCCGTCCACGACGTCACCGCCGCCATGACGGGCACGAGCGCCCACCCCGCCGTACGGCTGCGCCTGACGGCCGACGAGACCGCCCCGATGAGCGCGATCTGCGAGCAGATCGGCGGGGTGGCCGTCTCACACGCGCGGTACGCGCTGGAGGCCGAGCACGTACCGGCCGTGGCCAGGGTGAACCTGGCCGAGCCGCCACGCCCCCGCCGGACCGTCGCCTGAGGGACGCCGGTCGTAGAGTGGCCTTCCGCAGGCAACGCCTCGAACGCCAGGGAGAAGACGTGTCGGTCGTGAAGATCAATGTCCTGACGGTGCCGGCGGAGATGCGCCGGGAACTGGAACGCCGGTTCTCCTCACGCGCCGGGATGGTCGAGTCGGCGGACGGGTTCGAGTGGTTCGAGCTGCTCCGCCCGGTCGAGGGCACCGACCGCTACATGGTCTACACCCGCTGGCGCTCCGAGGACGACTTCAGGCGCTGGACCGAGAGCCAGGCGTTCCAGCGGGGTCACGCCGGGGAGGGCGGCGGCGCCGGACACGGCCACGGCCACGGCCACGGGCACGGCCACGGGCAGGAGGCCGGTCAGGGACACGGGCACGGACAGGGCCAGGCGCCGGCCGCCACCGGGTCCGAGCTGTGGTCGTTCGAGGTCGTCCAGAGCACCGGCCCCGGCGGCCAGGAGTCCTGAGCGCCCGGCACTTCTCAGGCAGGCGGACCCCCGGGGCGCACCCGGGGATCCGCGGCGTCGAAGACCCGGGCGACGCGGCCTGCGGGCGGAGCGGACGGTCGAAGACTCGGGCGACGCGGCCTGCGGGCGGAGCGGACGGGATTTCGGCGAGACCGCGTGGGCGGAGCACGACGGGCGAAGGCGGGTTGACGGGCGGACGTGATGACGGCCGGCCGAACCCGCCTCCGGAGCCGTCGTCGGACGCGCCGCGCGCATCTGGTTGCTAACGATCCCCTGAAAGCGCCCTTCCCAACTTGACCGGTTTGGTGGGATACGGACAGCATGATCCGCCCCCGTCGTCAGCCCCGGAAGGAACAGGCGTGCGCCGCCGCACCAGAGCACTCATCCTCTCCACCGCCCTCCTCGCGAGCCACGCCACGGTGACCGGTCCGGCTCAGGCCGCGGTGGAACGCACCTCCGAGTGCCAGGGCGACTGGCTGCCGGCCACCCCGACCGCGCCGGACATCATGAACGGCGAGGTCGAGTTCCTGGACCTCCCGCCGGTCAAGGTCGGCAAGGACGTCGACTGGCGCACCGACCCCTACCGCAACCGCTCCTGGAGCATGGTCTTCCACTCGCTGCGCTGGATGGGGCGGCTGGTGGCCGAGTACGAGACCAGCGGGGAGAAGTCCTACCTGACCCGCGCCACCGAGATCGCCAAGGACTGGGTGGCCGACAACCCGCGCCGCGGCGGCCCGAAGGCCAGCCCGTACGCCTGGCAGGAGCACCCCGTCGCGCTGCGCGCCCCCGCCCTGGTCTGTCTCAGCAAGCACGTCCAGGAGCCCTGGCTGTCGAAGAGCCTGGCCGAGCACGCCGCGGTGCTGTCCGACCCCCGCCTGTACGAGAAGGGCCACAACCACGGCATCGACCAGGACATCGCGCTGCTGGGCATCGGGTGCCGCTACAAGCGCCCGAAGTGGTCCGGCCTCGCCCTGCGGCGCTTGACCGAGACGGTCAAGCTGGACGTCGACTCCCAGGGCGTGCTGCGCGAGCAGGCGCCGCGCTACGCGCTCTACGTCCACGAGCGGCTCAGCGTCGCGATGGAGAACATCAAGGCGTGCGGCCTCAAGGTCCCCGCCGGGATCGCCGACCGGTGGGAGGGGCTGGAGACCTTCATCTCCCACTCCACCCAGCCGAACGGGTTCATGGTCCCGATCGGCGACGGCGGCGCGGACGTGCGGCCGACCGGCTACGACCACCCCAAGGCGAAGGTCAAGGTGTTCGGCAACGGCTACGTCTACGGGCGCACCGCCTGGGACAAGCCCGAGTCGGCGTTCTACTCCATCCGCTTCGGTCCCGGCCTGAAGTACCACGGGCACGAGGACCACCTGGGCGTGACCTACTACGCCCAGGGCCGCGACGTACTGGTGGACGTGGGCTTCCACTCCTACGAGGAGAACGCCTACCGTCGCTGGACGGGGTCGCCGCAGGCGCACAACACCCCGGCCGTGGCGGGACGGCCGTTCCGTGGGAAGACCGCCACCTCCCTGAGCAGGTCGTCCCTCGGCGAGGACCGGCAGAGCTACCGGCTGACCGACCGGGCCTACGGCGTGCCGAGGACCCGTTCGGTGCTGGTCGGCCACGGGCGCGACGTGATGGCCGTGCTGGACACCGTGGCCAAGGGCTCCAAGGTCACGACCACCTGGCACCTCGCCTCGGAGCTGTCCGTCGTCTCCGCCTCCGGCGGCCGGGTCGTGGTCAAGGACAAGGCGGGCTGGAAGGCCACGCTGGCGCAGGTCTCGATGCCCTCGTGCAAGCCGGTCGGCGGGCTCGAGGTGATCCGCGGGCAGCGGAACCCCTACCAGGGCTGGGTCTCCACCGCCTACCTCAGCAAGCAGCCCGCCCCGGCGGTCGTCTCCCCCGCGTCGGCGGACCCGGTGCTCACCGTCGTGGTGCCGGGGACCGACAGGCCCTCGGTCTCCTGCTCCGGTTCCAAGGTGACCGTGGAGACCTCCCAGGGCCCGGTGAGCTTCCGGGTCTCCGGCGCCGACCTGCGCTGAGCCCCACCCGGATACGCCCGGGGTACGGCCCGCCGTACCCCGGGACACGGCGGGCACGGCGGGCGGCGGTCAGCCGGCGACGTGGCCCGCCCGGAACAGCCCGTAGGTGACGGCCTGCTCCAGGGCCTGCCAGGACGCCTCGATGATGTTCTCGTCGACGCCCACGGTGGACCACTCGCCGTCCGCGTCGCTGGTGGTGACCAGCACGCGGGTGACCGCGCCGGTGCCGGACGTGCCCTCCAGGATGCGGACCTTGAAGTCGGTGAGCTCCAGCTCGGCCAGCTCGGGGTAGAGCCGCTCCAGACCCAGCCGGACCGCCTTGTCCAGCGCGTTGACCGGGCCGTTGCCCTCCCCGGTGGAGACGATCCGCTCCCCCTTGGCGTGCAGCTTGACCGTGGCCTCGCTGACCAGCTCGGCCCCGCGGGTCCGCTCGACGATCACCCGCCAGGACTCGACCGTGAAGTGGCGCAGCCGGCGGCCCGCCACGGTGTCGCGGAGCAGCAGCTCGAAGGAGGCGTCGGCCGCCTCGAAGGTGAAGCCCTTCGACTCCATGTCCTTGACGCGGTCCACCAGCTCGCGTGAGGTCTCCGGGGGCAGCTCGTAGCCCAGCTCGCGGCCCTTGAGCTCCACGGAGGCCCGGCCGGCCATGTCGGAGACGAGCATCCGCATGTCGTTGCCCACCTGCGCCGGGTCGATGTGCTGGTAGAGGTTGGGATCGACCTTGATCGCGCTGGCGTGCAGCCCTGCCTTGTGCGCGAAGGCCGAGACGCCCACGTAGGGGGCGTGGGAGTTGGGGGTGGCGTTGGTCACCTCGGTGATCGCGTGCGCGATCCGCGTCATCTCGGACAGCGACTCCGCCGGGACGAGGTCGAAGCCCCGCTTGAGCTGCAGGTTGGCCACGACGGTGAACAGGTTGGCGTTGCCGGAGCGCTCGCCGTACCCGTTGGCGCAGCCCTGCACGTGGGTGGCGCCCGCCTGGACCGCGGCGAGGGTGTTGGCCACGGCGCAGCCGGTGTCGTCGTGGCAGTGGATGCCGATCCGGGCGGAGGTACCCACCGCCGCCTGGACGACCTCGGCCAGCTCGTCGGGCAGCATGCCGCCGTTGGTGTCGCACAGCGCGATCACCGAGGCGCCCGCCTCGGCCGCGGTGTGCAGGACCTCCAGCGCGTAGGCCGGGTTGGACAGGTAGCCGTCGAAGAAGTGCTCGGCGTCGAGGAAGACCCTCTGGCCCTCCGCACGAAGATGGGAGACCGTGTCGCGGATCATCGCGAGGTTCTCCTCAAGGGTCGTGCGGAGGGCCAGCTCGACGTGCCGGTCGTGGCTCTTGGCGACAAGGGTCACGACCGGCGCGCCGGATTCGCGCAGCGCGGCCACCAACGGGTCGTCGGCCGCCTTCACGCCCGCCCGGCGGGTCGCGCCGAACGCGGCGAGCTGCGCGTGCTTCAGGCCGAGCTCTGTTCGAGCCCGCCTGAAGAACTCGGTGTCCTTGGGATTGGCGCCGGGCCAGCCGCCCTCGATGAAACCGACGCCCAGGTCGTCCAGGTGACGGGCGATGGCCAGCTTGTCGGCCACCGTCAGGTTCAGGCCCTCCTGCTGGGCTCCGTCCCGTAGCGTCGTGTCGTACACATGGAACCGGTCGTCGTTCATGCGAGTCTCCTTGCGGGTCCGGGTCGTCCGCCGCGTGTCCGTCCGGCTCCCCAAGGTCCGCGGAGCCCGGCAAACAAAAAGACCCCTCACGGACGTGAGAGGTCTGCGCGCCGGCGTTGTCCCTTTTCAGCCGGCGCGCCTGCCGATAATGAGCAGACCGTAGAACATGGTGACTCGGAGTCTACCCACACTCCACCACCATCTGACACATACATCTCACCATCCGGGACACGCGCCGCGCCGACGGGTGTTTTCCGGTGCCGGAACCCGGTGGGCGGCAAGAATGGCCGCCATGAAGGCGACTTACATCGACCCGGCGATCGGGCAGTACCTGCTGGCGCACACCACGCTCCCCGACGACGTGCTGGACGCGCTGGCCATGGAGACCCGCGAGCTGACCGGCGAGGGCGCGAACATGCTCGTCTCCCCGGACCAGGGGCGCTTCCTGACGATGATCACTCAGGTCAGCCGCGCCGCGAACGTGGTGGAGGTGGGCACCTTCACCGGCTACTCCTCCATCTGCATCGCCTGCGGGCTCGCCCCCGGCGGCAGGCTGACCTGCTTCGACGCGAGCGAGGAGTGGACGGACGTCGCCCGGCGCTACTGGGACAAGGCGGGCGTCGCCGACCGGGTGGAGCTGCGCCTCGGCCCGGCCGCCGAGCGGCTCGCGGAGCTGCCGCCGTGGCAGGGTGTGGACCTCGCGTTCGTCGACGCCGACAAGGCGGGCTATCCCGTCTACTACGAGCTGCTGATGGAGCGGCTCGTCCCCGGCGGGCTGATCCTGGTCGACAACACGCTGTGGGGCGGGCGGGTCGCCGACCCCACGGCCGACGACGAGGAGACCCGGGCGATACGCGAGTTCAACGACCTGGTCACGGCGGACGACCGGGTCACGTCGATCATGCTGCCCATGGCCGACGGGCTCACCGTGATCAGGAAGAGCTGATTCGAAAACACTGACGAGAATCTCTCCGGATCCCGGGCGAGGGCACGCCTTTGCCGTTACTTTGGGTGGCGTCTCAGATACGTTACGCTCGCCCCCCGGAGGGAACGGTGAAGCCATGGCCAAGGTGCTGGAACGACCTGCCGCGGAGTCGGCTCAAGAGGACGACCTGGGAAAATTCCTTCCGGAGATGCAGGAAAGATGGCCCGATCGGCGCGTCGAGCTCATCAACGGCCGGATCGTGGTGAGGGAGTTGCCGAGCAGAACCCATAACACCATCGTTTTCTGGATCCTGGGGCAGATCTTCGGGTTCGTGACCGAGCGAGGCTGGTTGATCTGGAACGACATCATGCTTCACCTGGGCACGCAGAGCGACCGGTATCGTCCTGACCTGACCATCGTCCCGGCCGAGCCCCGGATGTGGGATCAGAACGAGGTCCACGGCGACTCGACACTCCTCGTGGTGGAGGTGGTCTCGTCAAGCAGCAGCAATGACGATCACGTCGTGAAACCACGAAACTGCGGGCGAGCGGGTGTTCCGCTCTACCTGGTCATTGATACGTTCCAGGAGCAGATCCGCCTTCTCAGCGGTCCCGGTGAAGCCGGTTACACCCAGGAGGTCGTCATCAAGTTCGGCGCTTTCCTCGACCTGCCCGCACCCTGGGATCTGACCATCGACACCAGCAAGCTGGTCAATAAGTAGACCCCGCGCACAGAGTCCGGCCATTGTCGGCTGAACTCTCTCGCGCCGATGCCCGGAAGCCCTCCGAGGACCCGCTTCCGCGTCATGAACGTCCGGCGGTCCGGGCTCTTCACGGTTTTCCCCGCAGGCCTCCTGTGCTTGGTCGACTCTGGGACAGAGGGCGGGCGGCGCGGGGATGCCCGCGCCGCCCGCACCCGGACGTCCGCTCAGCAGATCTTGTGGACCCAGTGGTAGGGGTCGGGGCGGGTGCCGTACTGGATGCCGACCAGTTCCTCGCGGATGCGGGTGGTGACCGGGCCCTGCGTGCCGTCGCCGATCGTCCAGGCGCGGTCGGTGCCCTTGACCGTGCCGACCGGGGTCACGACGGCGGCGGTGCCGCAGGCGAAGACCTCGGTGAGCTCGCCGGACTCCGCGCCCGACTGCCACTCCTCGATGGACAGGCGCCCCTCCTCGGCGGTCAGGCCGAGGTCCGCGGCCATGGTGAGGATCGAGTCGCGGGTGATGCCGGGCAGGAGGGTGCCGGTGAGGGCGGGGGTGAGGAGGCGGTCGCCGTAGACGAAGAAGAGGTTCATCCCGCCCATCTCCTCGACGTAGCGGTGCTCGTTCGCGTCGAGCCAGACCACCTGGTCACAGCCCTGCGCGACGGCCTGGCGCTGGGCCACGAAGGCGGCGGCGTAGTTGCCGCCGCACTTGGCGAACCCGGTGCCGCCGGGGGCGGCGCGGGTGTACTCGGTGGACAGCCAGACCGAGACGGGCCGGCTCCCGCCGAAGTAGGAGGCGGCCGGGGAGGCGATCACCATGTAGGAGTAGGTCGAGGACGGGTGGTTCACCCCGAGCGCCGGCTGCGTGGCGATCATGAAGGGGCGCAGGTAGAGGCTGTGGCCGGAGGTGGTGGGCACCCAGTCGCGGTCGGTCTGGACGAGCAGCTCCAGCGACTCGACGAACGTCTCCTCCGGCAGTTCGGGCATGGCCATCCGGCCCGCCGAGAGGTTGAACCTGGCGGCGTTGGCCTGCGGCCGGAACGACACGATCGAGCCGCTCTCCTGGCGGTACGCCTTCAGTCCCTCGAAGAACTCCTGGGCGTAGTGGAAGACCGCGGTCGCCGGGTCGAGGCTCAGCGGGCCGTACGGCATGAGCCGCGCGTCGTGCCAGCCCCGGCCCTCGGTGTAGTCGATCCGGATCATGTGGTCGGTGAAGACCTGGCCGAATCCGGGGTTCGCCAGTACCTGCTCGCGCTCGGCCGCGGTGCGAGCGTGGTCGGAGTGCTGCACGTTGAAGCTGAGCTTCTGAGCGGTGGCCATGGCGGAAATCCTTCTCTTCGAGTCGAACTGCACCTCAGTCCATTCTGCGATGGACTGGATACCGGGAAACTACTGCATCTAGGACAAAGTCGGCAGTGGACGTGGCACTGCGGACAAAAAGCAGCGCCCGGCGGCTCGCGGAGCCGCCGGGCGCGTGGGTGAATCGAGCAGGCGGCCTCAGCCGGCTACTCGCGCGACGATGTCGTCGCCGATCTCGTGGGTGGTCCGGCCCGCCCAGCCGGTCTGCCGCTCCAGGAGGTCGTCGGCCACGGCCTGTTCGATCCGGGCGGCCTCCTCGGACAGGCCGAGGTGGTCGAGGAGCATGGCGACCGACAGGATCGTGGCGGTCGGGTCGGCCTTGCCCTGGCCCGCGATGTCGGGCGCGCTGCCGTGGACCGGCTCGAACATGCTCGGCGCGGTGCGGTCGGGGTTGACGTTGCCGCTGGCCGCCAGGCCGATTCCTCCGGCGACGGCGGCGCCGATGTCGGTGAGGATGTCGCCGAAGAGGTTGTCGGTGACGATCACGTCGAACCGCTCCGGCTGCGTGACGAAGAACATCGAGGCCGCGTCGACGTGGCAGTAGTCGGTCTGGACCTCGGGGTACTCCTGGCCGACCCGGTCGAACGTGCGGGCCCAGAGGTCTCCGGCGTAGGTGAGCACGTTGGTCTTGTGGACCAGCGTGATCTTCCGGCGGGGGCGGCTCCGCGCCTTGTCGAAGGCGTAGCGGACGACGCGCTCGACACCGAACGCGGTGTTCAGCGACTCCTGTGTGGCGATCTCATGCGGGGTGTCCCGGCGCATCACGCCCCCGGTCCCGGCGTACAGCCCCTCGGTGCCCTCGCGGACGACGACCATGTCGATGTCCTCGGGGCGGGAACCGCCGAGCGGGGTCTCCACGCCGGGGAAGAGCTTGACCGGGCGGAGGTTGACGTAGTGGTCGAGCCGGAAGCGGAGCTTGAGCAGCAGGTCGCGCTCCAGGACGCCGGGGGGCACACTGGGGTCGCCGATCGCGCCGAGCAGGATCGCGTCGTATCCGCGCAGCTCGTCCAGAACAGCGTCGGTGAGGACCTCACCGGTCGCGTGGTAACGCTTGGCGCCGAGGTCGTAGGTGGTGGTCTCGGCCTTGGCGCCGACCGCTTGGAGGACCTTCAGCCCCTCGGCGACGACTTCCACTCCGATCCCGTCGCCGGGGATGACTGCCAGGCGAATGTTGCGCGAATCCATGTTCGCACCCTACCGGTTTGTCTCGACTGCCGAACACCCATCTCACGCTACGGACAGAACGGCGCGTCACAAACCCTTGATCGATTTGTCCGACTTTGCGACGTATTGACCGATTCATGAACCTTCGTTATGGTCCTCCCATTCGTATCGACGCCTAATCCCCGTGGGCCACCCCCATGTCCGGCCCCGGGGAGCCGGGGACCCACCTTCCGGAAAACCCGGGGCGCCGGAACACATGACTCCGCTGTCAGCGAGCGCGTTCCGGCTGCCCAAACGGGTCTTCCTTGGGGCGAATCAGCGCGTTTCCCGCGCCGTAGGGCGGCCTCCACGCCCGAGCCCGACAGCTAACCCGGCAGGCCTTATGGAAGGAACCACCCTGTCCGGCAAGTTTTTCCCCCGTGCCCTGTCCATCGTCGCCGCCGGCACCGCCGCGCTCGCGACCCCCGCCGCCGCCATGGCGGACACGCCGGCCCCCTCACCGGTGGTCGTCCCCTCACCCACGCTCTCCGCGGCCCTCCCGGCCGCCGTCCCCACGCCGGCCCCCACCCCCGCGGCCGCCGCCGAGTCCGGGTCCACGTCCGAGCCCGCGAAGGCCGCCCCCGCCAAGGCGATCGTTCCCGCCTGGAAGCAGGCCGTGCGGTGGGCGATGTCCAAGCGCGGCGTCCCCTACGTCTGGGGCGGCACCGGCCACGGCGGCTTCGACTGCTCCGGCCTGATGCAACGCGCCTACCGCGCCGCCGGCATCAAGCTCCCCCGGGTCACCTACGACCAGTACGCGGCCTTCCACAAGAAGGTCTCCTGGAAGAACCTCAAGCCCGGTGACCTCGTCTTCTTCAGCGGCCTCGGCCACGTCGGCATGATCAGCCGGCCCGGCTACATGGTCCACGCCCCGCGCACCGGCGACGTCATCCGCGAGGAGAAGCTCAGCTCCTGGCGGCGCAGCGTCTTCGCCGGGGCCGTCCGCCCCGACCGCTCTGGTGTCAAGATCTCGATCGAGAACGGCACCATGACGACCGGCAAGGACACCGGGAAGGACGACAAGAAGGGCGACGCGAAGGACGCCTGACGCGGCGCGGGAGACCGCCGGCCCCGATCCCGGCCGGCGGTCTCTCCCGGTCGCTCCGGGCCGGTCGCTCCGGGCCGGTCGCTCCGGATCGGTCGATCCGGGTCAGACATCCCTGGATGTGGAATGTCAAGCCGCAAGGTCCTGTTGCCGATG
>NZ_JBEZNH010000078.1:0-32127 GCF_040653115.1 Streptosporangium sp. NPDC048047
CCTTCCAGGCAGAAATGCCCGGAATGCTGAGAGCCGCTGAGGCTCTGAGCAACGGACGGTGATCGAGCAGCCCAGCCGCTCGGCCAGCGTGCCGATGAGGTCCCAGTGCAGCGAGGTGATCGACAGGGACCAGCCGCCGCCGTGCAGGTACAGCAGGTGACGGCCGGTGCGGCCGGTCTTCGGGCTCACCGTGTAGACGCGGTGGGCGGCCATGCGCCGCTCCTCGACGGAGAGCCGATCTCCGTACCCGGGTACGGCGGGGCCTCTCCTGCGATCGGCGGCGATGCTCCTGTGCACCTTCTCCGCGCTGCCGTACATGCGCCGTTTGACGCCCATCAGCCTGACCACGACGGTGGTCAGGCGCGCCTGCATGCTCGTCACAGGCCGTGCTCGATCAGGTCGAACGCCTCGTCGATCAGATCGTCCAGCGGCCTGCCCGCGTCGTCCTGCCAGGAAGCCCGTACGGCCCACTCGATGATGGAGAACGTCGTGACGACCAGCACGCTGGGGTAGACCTCGCCGGGCGGACGCTTCGTCCGATCGGCCACGGTCCGCATGAGGGTCGCGAAGATCTGCTCCTGGTCGGCGGGCCTGCGTGCCCTGGCGAGCAGTTCGGGGTTGCGGCGCCAGAGTTCGATCTGCTGTCGGCTGGGCACGAAGGATTCGGCGATCTCCTTGGCCAGGACCCGCATCGACCGGACCACCGGTTCGTCCGCGGGGCGTGTGGCCACCAGTGCCGCCAGCTCCTCCGCCGACCGTGAAGGCCCGACGGTGAGGGCCTCCTCCTTGGAGGAGAAGTAGTTGAAGAAGGTCCGGGTGGAGATGTCGGCCGCCTCGGCGATCCTCTCGACGGTCAGGCTCTCCAGCCCCACCTCCAGGGCCAGGCTCACCGCCGTGTCCCCGATGAGCCGTCGCTTCCGCGCCCTGTTGCGTCTCCGGCGCTCTTCCACCGCATCCACGGGTTGCACAATACGCAAGAATTGCATTCCGTGCAATCCGTGGTGATCCCGTGCTCAACCGATCACTTCGCCGCTCGGCTGTCGAGCCGGCAGGTATGGACGACGAACCTCTTTCGTGACTCAGGAAGGGGTTCCCGGGATCACCTCACCGCAGGTCGGCCATCCCATCGTCCTGCGGGGCCGCCACGGAGTACGGAGGGCATACCCGCAGGCGTGTGGCGGGGTCGGCACCGGGACCGGCGCCGTGGCTCCGCCGAAGGAGACCCCGGGGACAGCGAAGCGGCCTCGCGCGACGGAGGGGTGCCATACTCGCGGAGAGGCGTTCCGGCGAGCGGGGAGAGACGAGACGGGATGCGGGGAGGGCAGGAGACCGGCATCTCGGAGGAGCGGCACCGGAAACCGCCCAGCAGACCCCGACGGCGCGGGTGGCTCCGCTCGCGGCCACCGGTCGTCTCACCGGCCACGGTGCCGGTGCTGGTCGCCGTACTGATCACGGTACTGGTGTCCGCCGTGCCCGCGTCGCTCGCCGTGGCCGGTCCGCCGCGCGGGCGTCTCCACGTCTACGTCGCCGACTCCGAGTCGGACAGCGTCTCGGTGATCGACGCCCGTACCGACGTGGTCGTCGCCACCGTCCGCGTCGGCAGGCTGCCCTTCGGGGTGGCGGTCAACCCACGCGGAACCCGCGTCTACGTCACGAACTTCGGATCGAACAGCGTCTCGGTGATCGACACCGGCACCGACACGGTGGTCGCCACCGTCCCGATCGGCGCGACCCCCATCGGTGTGGTGGTCACCCCTGACGGGAGCCGCGTCTACGCCGCCGACTTCGGATCGAACAGCGTCTCGGTGATCGACACCCGCACCGACAAGGTCGTCGCCACCGTCCCGGTCGGCAACGTCCCCGCCGGGATGGCGGTCAACCCTGACGGGAGCCGCGTCTACGCCGTCAACATCGGGTCGGACAGCGTCTCGGTGATCGACACCCGCACCGACAAGGTCATCGACACCATCCCGGTCGGTGACAACCCCTACGGGATGGCGGTCGGCCCCGACGGGACCCGCGCCTACGTCGCCAACCTCCGGTCGAGCACGGTGTCGGTCATCGACCTGGTGAGAGGGGTCGTCGTCGACGACATCGACGCGGGGCGGTTCCCCCGTATCGCGGCGGTCAGCCCCGACGGGAGCCGCGTCTACGTCACCAGCGCCTACTTCGACACCGTCTCCATCATCGACACGGCGGCCGGCTTCTCCATCGGCGCCGTCGAGGTCGGCCATGACCCCCGTGGGGTGGCGGTCTCCCCGGACGGCAGGCGGGTCTACGCCGCGAACAACAGGTCGGGAACCGTGTCGGTGATCGACCCCGCGATCCGCTCCGTCATCGCGACCGTGAAGGTCGGGGCGGGTCCCATCGGCCTCGCCGTCGGGCGCGTCCCCGCCGCCGTCGGGGATGCGCGGAAGCCGGGCCGCGGGCCCGAGACGCGCATCCGGCGGGGCGGTGACCGCGGTGACAGACGGAGGGAGACCGCCGGGGAGGGCCTGGCCGAGGGCGGCGGGAGCGGTCGGGCGATGATCAGTTCCGTGACCGGGCACCGCCAGATCGTCGACCTGCGCCGGGACACCGGCGAGCACCGTACGGGGCGGGCACCGGCCGGATCCGTACGGAGGAACCGTCCGGGCCGAGGTGTCCCGTACCCGGCCGGGCGGCGGACGATCTCTCCGAACCGATCGGCATGGATCTTCGGTCCGGCCGCGTCCTTGCTCTTCGACATGACGAGGCCGCGGCGGGGCGCCGCGCCGTCCGGCCGGGGGAGCCGTACGGCGCGGCGCGGGCGGCCCGGCGTCAGCGGCCGTGCACCTGCTCGCCGCGGACGAAGGTCGCCGCGACCCTCGTCCGCCAGATGTCGGTGGCGGGCTCGGTGAACGGGTCGCGGTCCAGCACGACGAGGTCGGCGCGGTTGCCGACGGCGATCACCCCGGCGTCGTCGTCGCCGTTGATCCAGGCCGAGCCCTCGGTGTAGGCGGTCAGCGCGGTCACGAGGTCCAGGGACTGGCCGGGCAGGAACGGGGTCCGCGCCGTCGGGTAGTCCGCGTGCACCGAGTTCGGCGGCTCGGTGCGGTTGACCGCCACGTGCATGCCCTGGATCGGGTCGGCGCTGGAGACCGGCCAGTCGCTGCCCGCGCAGAACCGGGCGCCGGTCCGCAGCAGGTCGGCGAACGGGTACTGCCACGACGAGCGCTCCTCGCCGAGGAACGGGATGGTCAGCTCGTCCATCTGGGCGTGGTGGGTGGCCCACAGCGGCTGCAGGTTGGCCGTCACGCCCAGCTCCGCGAAGCGCGGGACGTCCGACGGCTCGATGATCTGCAGGTGCGCGATGTGGTGGCGGTTCGCCGGGTCGGTCCCGGCGAGGCTGTCGAGCACCTCGCGCACGGCCCGCTCGCCGATCGCGTGGAAGTGCACCTGGAAGCCGTGCCGGTCCAACTCGGCGACGTGGCCCTTCAGCAGCTCGGGGTCGACGTACGACAGACCGGTGCCGCCGCAGCGGCAGTAGGGCTCGATCACCGCGGCGGTGAAGTTCTCCGCGATGCCGTCCTGCATGATCTTCACCGAGGTGGCGCGGAACCGCTCCAGGCCCTCGGCGGCCTTCCGGCGTTCCAGCAGCTCGGGGATCTGCTCGGCGCCGCGTGTCCGGTCCCACCACAGCGCGCCCACCACCCGGGCGGTGAGCCTTCCTGCGGAGGCGGCCTCCAGGTAGGCGGGGAGCTGGTCGTGGGAGCCGGCGAAGGGGCCGACGATGGCGTCCTGCCAGGCGGTGACGCCCAGGGAGAACAGGTGGCGCTGGGCGTCCAGCAGTGCCGCGACCTGGTCGGCGGTGGTGGGCCGCGGGGCGAGCGGGCCGACGAGCTCCATCGCGCCCTCGTGCAGCACACCGGTGGGCTCGCCGCCGGCGTCGCGCTCGATCCGGCCGTCGGCGGGGTCGGGGGTGTCGCGGGTGATCCCGGCCAGCTCCAGGGCGCGGCCGTTCACCCAGGCGGCGTGGTGGTCACGCTGGACCAGGTACGCCGGGCGGTCGAGGAAGTCGAGCCGGGAGCGGTGCGGCAGGCCGCCGGGGAAGGCCGACATGTCCCAGCCGCCGCCCTCGATCCACTCCCGGTCCGGGTGCGCGGCGGCGTAGCCGGCGATCCTCTCCAGATACTCCGGCAGGCCGTAGACCTCCGCCAGGTCGCACTTGGCCCGCTCCAGCCCGGCCTGCACCGGGTGGATGTGCGCGTCGGTGAAGCCGGGGGTGAGCAGGCCGCCGTCCAGGCCGACGGTCTCGCAGCCGGGGCCGGCCCGGCGTGCGACGTCGGCCTCGGAGCCCACGGCGGCGACGCGGTCGCCGCGGACCAGCACGGCCTCGGCGAAGGCTCCGCCGGGCAGGAAGACGCGCCCGCCGCGGAAGAGGATCTCGTTCACTCGGCCGCCGCCGGGGCGTGGGCGGCGGGACCGGGCAGGTGGGGCATGCTTCTCCTTCGGACGGCGACGGAACCGAACCTAGCGGCCGGTGATGGCGTCGGCGACGCGGGCCAGCGCCGAGGTGCGGCCGAGGCCGGCCTTCTCCCTGGCGTCGGCGCGGCGGTACAGGTCGTACATCGCGTGCACGCCGATCCAGCGCAGCGGCTCCACCTCCCAGCCGCGGACCTTCCGGTCCACCCACGGCAGCGCCACGAGGTCGGTGTCCTCGCGCAGGATCAGGTCGCGCAGGGTACGGCCGGCGAGGTTGGTCGCGGTGACCCCGTGGCCGGTGTAGCCGCCCGCCCAGCCGATCCCGGTCTCGTGGTCGACGTGCACGGTGGCGCACCAGTCGCGCGGCACGCCCAGCACGCCGGACCAGGCGTGCGCCACCCTCGACTCCCGCACGGCGGGGAACATGCCGGTCAGCAGCTCCCACAGCGCCTCGATCGTCCAGGCGTGGGTGCGGCCCCGGTCGTCCACCCGCGAGCCGTACAGGTACGGCTTGCCGCGCCCGCCGAACGCGATGCGGCCGTCGGCGGTGCGCTGGGCGTACATGTAGTAGTGGGCCATGTCGCCGAGCAGCTCGCGGCCCTCCCAGCCGATCGCGTCCCACAGGTCGCCCAGCGGCTCGGTGACGATCATCGAGCTGTTCATCGGCAGCCAGGCCCGGTGGTACTGCCGCAGCTCCGCGGTGAAGCCCTCGGTGGCGCGGATGACGTGGCCGGCGCGGACCGTGCCGTACGGCGTGCGGGCCTCGTGCGGGACGATCTCGGTGACCGGGGTGCGCTCGAAGACCTCCACCCCGAGGTCGCGCACGACCCGGGCCAGGCCGCGGGCCAGCTTGGCGGGCTGGATCCGGGCGCAGTGCGGGCTCCAGATCGCGCTGACCGCGCCGTCCACCCGCAGGCGGCTCTCCTGCTCGGCCGGGTCCAGCAGCCGGACGTCCTCCTCGGTCCAGCCCCAGTGGCGCTCGTGGTCGAGCAGGGCGCGCAGCCGCCGGTCCTGGGCGGCGTTGGTGGCGACCGTGGTGACGCCGCCCTTGACGATGTCGGCGTCGACGCCCTCCTTGTCCGCGACGGCGATGACCTCGTCGATGGAGGAGAACATCTCCTGCTGGAGCCGCTTGGCCGCGTCCACGCCGTGCGTCCGGGCGTAGCGCTCGGGGGTGCCGGCCAGCTCGCCGACCAGCCAGCCGCCGTTGCGGCCGGAGGCGCCGTATCCGGCGAACTCCTTCTCCAGCACGGTGACCCGCAGATCGGGCCTGGCCCGCTTGAGGTAGTAGGCGGTCCACAGGCCGGTGTAGCCGGCTCCGACGATCACGACGTCGGCCTCACGGTCGCCGTCGAGGGGTTCTTCTGCCACGGGGATGCCGAGGGAGCGGTACCAGAAGGAGACATCCCCGTTGACAAAGTCCCCAGACAGGGGAACTCGCGTGCTCATGGCCACATATCCTGCTATATCCGTTATGAGGCGTGCATCACCCCACGGAAACCGTTGTACAACCGCGTCGTCCACAACTCCCTCGAGACGTAACGGCGGGCTCACCCCGGTGTAGCGGGGCTGTAACAGGGCTCCGCCAAGCTGATGGCGATGGAGGGAGCTTTGATGGGGTTTCTGAGGATTCGTACTACCGTCGATGAGCGGCCGGGGCGGCTCGCCTCGCTGGCCACCGCGCTCGCCGAGCGGGGCGGCAACATCCTGGGCCTGAGCGTCCAGTCCGACGCGGACGGCACCGTGGACGAGTTCGTGGCCGACATCCCCGCCGGTCCGGAGACCGTGCGCCGGGCGCTGGAGGCCGCCGGCGGACGCCGGGTGCAGGTCGTCCCCGCCACCGCCCACGAGCTGACCGACGAGCCCACCCGCGCGCTCCTGCTCGCCTCCCGGCTGCGCGCCGAGCCCTGGCGGCTGCCCGCGTTGCTGGGCGAGCTGCTGCGCGCCGACGACTCACGCTGGGTCTACGGCGCCGACATGAGCGAGCTGCCCGACCCCACGCAGCTCACCGTGCCGGTCGCACCGCGCCGCGCCGTACGGCTGCGCCGCGCCGGGCTGCCCTTCACGCTGACCGAGGCCGCCCGCGCGGCCTCCTTCGTACGGCTCGCCCAGCCGGCCTGCCACCGCCCGCCCGGGGCGACGCGGACCGCCAGGCTGACCGACGGCACCGAGACGCAGGTGCGCCCGGTCACCCGGCTCTACCGCGAGGCCGTCCGCGACCTGCACGACCGCTGCTCGCCGGAGTCGCGCCGGTTCCGCTACTTCACCCCCGTGTCCACGCTGCCGGACCGCGTCTTCGACCGGCTCTGCGACCGCGCGCACGGCCACTCGATGGTCGCCGGGCACGACGGCCAGGCGATCGCGCTGGCCAGCCTGATGTTCACCCCCGACCCGGGCATCGCCGAACTGGCCCTGCTCGTCGAGGACCGCTGGCAGGGCCGGGGGCTGGGCTCGGCGCTGGCCGGGATCCTCCTCGCCGAGGCCCGCGACCTCGGGCTCGCCGAGGTCCGGGCGAGCATGCTGGCCGGCAACACGCGCATGCGCAGGCTCATGTCCTCGCTGGGCGCGACCCTGACCCTCACCGACGACCCGGGCGTGGTGGAGGCCAGGCTCGCGGTCGGCGTCACGGCGACGCCCAGGCGGGGCGCCTCCATGGCGTCCCCGGAGTCCGGGACGCCCGTGAGGTCCGGGCCGCCCGCGGAGTCCCGGGCGGCGTCCGCGGCCTGACCCGCGCGGTCTCACGGCGCGGTCTCACGGCGCGGTCTCACAGGGTGGTCCGGAACGCCTCCAGGCGCTCGACGAGCTCCTCCGGGTGGCTCAGCGGCGCGAGGTGGCCGCCGGCCGTCTCGTCGGGGACGATGCCGAGCCGCTCACGGACGACGCGCCGCTGGAAGCCGGCGGGGAAGAAGCGGTCGTCGCGGCAGACGAGGAACCGGGTCGGCACGTCCGGCCACGCCGGCAGCGGCCACGGCTTCAGGAACGGCGTGCCGGACTGGTTCAGCGAGTGCTCCTCCACCTGGGCCGCGATCTCCGGCGGGACGCCGTTCAGGAAGGCGAAGTCCGGGTCGAAAGGGGCGTCGGCCGGTCGGCCGTGGCGCTCGTTCACCTCGCGTACGGCCTGGGCGTGACCGGTGGCGGTCCACCAGTCGCCCGGTGACTCGCCGGGCGACGGGACCATCGCGGTCAGCAGCACCATCAGGCCGACCGGCAGCCGCTCGCACACCAGCGGCGCGGTGAAGCCCCCCAGGGAGTGGGCCACCAGCACCAGGTCGGCGCGGTCGCCGACGGCCGTCACGACCGCGTCGGCGTACTCGGCCAGCCCGGCCGAGTCGTCCTCGCAGGGCAGCTCGACCGCCACCGTGTCGTGGCCGCGAGCCCGCAGCAGCGGCGTCACCCGGTGCCAGAGCCACGCGTCGCAGCCGGCGCCGGGGATCAACACGTACGTCGCCATGCGGTTCACCTTTCTGAGCCGGTCGTCCCCGGGGCGCGCCCGCGAGGCGCCGGGACCCGGAGCCCGTGTCCGCCCAGTCAAGCCTGTGCCACCGACAGAATGAACATGATTTTTTCAGTGCCAGCTTCGCTGGTGATCGCTACCGCTGGGGGAGGGGAGGTCCGTAAGGTCTGCGCCATGCCGATCGACGCCTTCATCAACGCGCTGCCCAAGGCCGAACTGCACATCCACCTCGTCCCCGGCCGGAGACTCGGGCGTCCGGCCGAGAGCGGCGGGTCAGGGGAGATGCGGCTCAGGGAGGAGGCGATCTCGGAGGCGGTGCGGTCCCTGAGCGGTCCGGGCAGAGGACCCACCATCCTGACCGGCTCACCCGGATGGGAGTGGGAGCGCCGCCCTCGCCGTGGCCATCTTCATCACCAGCCGATGAGGGGCCCCCTTCACCGGCAGGAACCCGTGGTGAGCATAGAAATCGGCCGCGTGTCCGTTGATCGCATCGACGACGATGACCCGGCCGCCCGCCGTCTCCGAGGCCGAGACGATTTTGGAGATCGCATTGACCAGCAACTCGGCCCCCAGGCCACGCCCGTGAAGAGCGCGATCGAGGGCCAGTCGGGCCAGCAGGTATCCCGGTACGACGCTCACGCCACCCGCGAGCGAACCGCTCAGGTCCGCTCGCCGTACTTCGGTGGGGGCTATGGAGAAATAGGCGACCACCTTGAGGTCGGCTGGGGGAAGCCACACATACGTGCGTGCGGTGTCCGATCGTTGGGCGCGCAGGGCGTTTTTGACCAGCCACTCGTCCATGACAGGGACGGCGCAGTCGAAACCGGTCACGTCATGATCCTCACGAAGTGGCTGGGAACGCCACGTCACGGGGCTTCGCGATAGCGGGGTCGTCGCGAAGCGGCTCTCCGGAGAGCGGGTGCGTCGTCCGGCTCATCGAGAGAGGCGAGCAACTCGTCGAACTGCTCGGCCGGCATCAGCGTCACGTCAGGACGTGCGAGCACCTTATCGGCCTCGGCGCGGGCCGCACGCAGCACGAACGACGAGACCGACTCGCCGAGCGCCCGCGCTGCCCGAGTGATGAGTCGTTCGGTCGCCGCGTCGGCGCGCATCTCGATGCGGTGTGTCCTGGCCGCCACCACCATCACCTCCACCTCCTTTCACTGTACGGCGCTTGTACGGCACTTTCCATCCGTCGAATCACCATAACGGTGATCGATCGATCGCGCTCGGTAATCGAAAGGGAAAGGGAGGCATCCCGGCCCGCGTCCGGCCGGGGGCGGCGGGTCAGGGGGAGGAGATGCGGCTCATCGAGGAGGGGATCTTGGAGGCGGCGGCGCGGTCCAGCAGGAACAGCGTCCGCTGCCGGCCCCGGGCCCCGGCCGCCGGGACCTGCATCGGCCCCGACTCCGACAGCGCCAGCCGTACGGCGCCCGCCTTGTCCTCACCGGCGACGATCACCCACACCTCGCGGGAGTTCCGGATGACCGGCAGGGTCAGCGAGACACGGACGGGCGGCGGCTTGGGGGAGCCGTGCACCGCCACCACGGGCCGCTCGTCGTACAGCGCCGGCATCCCGGGGAACAGCGAGGCCACGTGCCCGTCGGGGCCCATGCCCAGCATCATGACGTCGAACGACGGCGCCGGCCCGTGGTCCTCCGGCCGGGCGGCGCGGCGCAGCTCCTCCACGTAGGCCTCGGCCGACTCCTCGGCGGTCATCCCCGAGTCGGGGCCGCGCATCGGATGGACACGGGCCGGATCGAGGTCGACGTGGTCGAGCAGGGCCCGCCGGGCGCCGGTCTCGTTGCGCTCGGGGTCGCCGTCGGGCAGGAAGCGCTCGTCGCCCCACCAGACGTCCAGGTTGCGCCAGTCGACGGCGTCGCGGGCCGGGCTGGCGGCGATCTCGGCCAGTGTCGCGGTGCCGACGGTGCCGCCGGTCAGCACCAGGGACGCCGACCCCTTGGCGGACTGGGCGTCGACGGTACGGGTGATCACCCTCGCGGCGACGGCCTTGGCGAGCATGTCGGCGTCACGATGGACGATCACGGTGGGAACGCTCACGGAACCTCTCATTCAACGGGAAGTCGGTACGGCGGGCGAAGGGGGACGTGCGACAGCAGGCCCCATCGGAGGACCGGCGACGCGAAGACGCCCCGCGGCGTGCCGCAGGGCGTCTCCCGCGTCGGCGGTCCCACCGGGAGACCGCCTCGGCGACCGCGCGGGCGCCCCGGGACCGCCGGGGCGCCCGCCGCGTCAGCCCTCCGGGCCACCGCGGGCGATCTGCCGGATCGCCCCCTCGTAGATCTCGTCGGGGTCCAGCCGGCGCAGCTCCTCGGCCAGCAGTTCCGACAGCGGGCGGCGGGTCAGCGCGACCTGCCGGTCCGGCTGGCCGGGCCGCTGCAGGGTGGCCACCCGGGCGTCCTCGCGCAGGATGGCGATCTCCCCGCCGGGGGTCTCCAGCCGGACCGCGGTCAGGCCCGGCCCCGCGGAGTCGGCCACCTTGATCGGGACGCCGAGGCACCCGCCGAGCCAGGCCGCCAGCAGCGGGGCGCTGGCGTGCCCGGGAGCCGCCTCGACCGTGCCCCCGGTGACCTGGCTGACCTGCTGGTCGAACGCGGCGGCCAGAAGGCTCCGCCACGACGTCAGCCGGGTCCAGGCGAGATCGGTGTCGCCCGGCAGGTAGGCGTCGGCACGGGAGGAGATCGCCGCGACCGGGTCGGGCGCGGCGTGCGCGTCGACGATGCGGCGCTGGGCCAGAACGCCGATGGCGTCCTTGGACGGCGACTCCGGGCAGTGGCCCGGCCACCACGCCACCACCGGGGTGTCGGTGAGCAGCAGGGGGCTGACCACCGAGTCGGCGTGCCGGGTCAGCTCGCCGTACAGGCGCAGCAGGATCACCTCGCCCGGGGTGGACTCCCCGAGCCGGATCTCGGCGTCGAGCCGGTTCTGCTCGGACGCGTCGCGGGCGATGACGACCAGTATCCGGGAGGGGTGCTCCCGGGCGGCGTCGGTCGCGGCGCGGACCGCGTCGTACTGGTTGCTCTCGTCGCAGACGACGACCAGGGTCAGCACCATGCCGAGCGCGGGCGTGCCCATCTGGTGCCGCAGCTGGGTGAGCTGGGAGGAGATCTTCGACGCGGTCGTGCCGCTGAGCATGAAGTTCGCCATCTACAGCCTCCTCCACGCGCGGCCGTCACGGGCCATCATCTCGTCGGCCGAGGCCGGGCCCCACGTCCCGGAGGGGTACTCCTCCGGCGGGCCCTGCGACGTCCAGAACTCCTCGACCGGGTCGAGGATCTTCCACGACAGCTCGACCTCGCGCTGGTGCGGGAAGAGCGGCGGGTCGCCGATCAGCACGTCCAGCAGCAGCCGCTCGTAGGCCTCCGGGGAGGACTCCATGAACGACTCGCCGTAGGCGAAGTCCATCGAGACGTCCCGGACCTCCATGGCCGTGCCGGGCACCTTGGAACCGAAGCGCACCGTGATGCCCTCGTCCGGCTGGACCCGGACGACCAGGGCGTTCTGCCCCAGGATCTCGGTCTCGTCCTTGCTGAACGGCAGGTGCGGCGCGCGCTGGAACACCACGGCGACCTCGGTCACCCGGCGGCTCAGCCGCTTGCCGGTGCGCAGGTAGAACGGCACGCCCGCCCAGCGGCGGTTGGCGATCTCCAGCTTGACGGCGGCGTAGGTCTCCGTCGTGGAGCCCGGCGGGATGCCGGTCTCCTCGGTGTAGCCGACGACCGGCTCGCCGCCCTGCCAGCCGGCGGCGTAGCGGCCGCGCGCGGTGCCCAGGGCGAGGTCCTGCGGCAGCCGCACCGCCTTGAGGACCTTCTCCTTCTCCCGGCGCAGCGAGTCGGCGTCGAAGGACGTCGGGTCCTCCATCCCGACCAGCGCCAGCAGCTGGAGCAGGTGGTTCTGGATGACGTCGCGGGCCGCGCCGATGCCGTCGTAGTAACCCGCCCGGCCGCCGATGCCGATGTCCTCGGCCATCGTGATCTGGACGTGGTCGACGTAACCGCGGTTCCAGATCGGCTCGAACAGGTTGTTGGCGAAGCGCAGCGCCAGGATGTTCTGGACCGTCTCCTTGCCGAGGTAGTGGTCGATGCGGAACACCGAGCTCTCGGGGAAGACCGCGCTGGTGACGGCGTTGAGCTCCTGCGCGCTCTTCAGGTCATGCCCGAACGGCTTCTCGATCACCACCCGCCGCCACGACCCGGGGGGCGCGTCGGCGAGGCTGGTCCGCTTGAGCTGCTCGATCACGACCGGGAAGAACTTCGGCGGCACCGACAGGTAGAAGCCGTAGTTGCCGCCGGTGCCCCGGGTCTCGTCGATCTCCTTGAGCATCATGGCCAGCGCGTCGAACGCGCCGTCGTCGGTGAACTCGCCGGGGCAGAAGAAGATGCCCTCCGACAGCTGCTTCCAGACCTCCTCACGGAACGGCGTGCGCGCGTGCTCCTTGACGGCGTCGTGGGCCAGCCGCGCGAAGTCCTGGTCCTCCCAGTCTCGGCGGGCGAACCCGACCAGCGAGAAGCCGGGAGGCAGCAGCCCCCGGTTCGCCAGGTCGTAGATCGCCGGCAGCAGCTTCTTGCGCGCCAGGTCGCCCGTCACGCCGAACAGCACCAGCACGCACGGCCCGGCCACCCGCGGCAGGCGCTTGTCGCGCGGGTCGCGCAGCGGGTTGGCCGCCACCACCGCGTCGGTGGTGCCCGCGGTGGACGCCGCCGAGGCGAGGGCCACCGAGTCGGAGGTGTGCAGGTCCTCGCCGCGGCGGGCGTCGTCCTCCGGCGTCCCGGCGCGCGCCTCGTCACGCGTCTCGGCGGACGTCTCAGCCGACGTGTCGGCGGATGCTTCGGCGGGCGCCGCGGACCGCCCATCGCCCGTGCCGTCGGGAACGGCCGCCTCGGCGGCCTTCCCGGCTCTCTGCTTGCTCATTCAGACCTCCCGCGCTGCCTCTAGCAGGCGTGCGACCCCGGCGGCCCGGTCGGTCAGGTGCAGCCGCACCGCGGGCCGGCCGCGGTCGGCCAGCGCGCCCAGATCGCCCAGGGCCTGCGCGAGCTGGAGCCTGCCCAGGGTGTACGGCTTGCCCGGCACCTCGACGTCGGTCTCGTTCGCCCCGGTGATCTGGAGGAAGACGCCGTCCTGCGGGCCGCCCTTGTGGTACTGGCCGGTGGAGTGCAGGAACCGGGGACCCCAGCCGAAGGTCACCGGCCGGTCGGTGCGGACGGCCAGCAGGCCGCGCAGCGTGGCCGGGTCGGCCGCGCTCCAGGCGTCGGTCATCTCCTCGAACGAGGCGCCCTCGGCGTGCGGGGCGTCGAACGCGGCCTCCCGGTCGAGGTAGGCCATGACCGCGAGGTAGCCCCGCTCGGGGATGGCCTCCAGCAGCGCGGTGAGCACCTCGGAGAGGTCCTTGGGAGCCGGGGAGCCCGGCACCTCGCCGTACACCTCCACCGGGCCGTCCACCAGGACCGGCGTACCGGTCGGCGGCTCGGCGCGGTCGAGGATCTTGGCGGTGTTGTCCTTCGACTCGGCCACGTTGGGCTGGTTGAAGGGGTCGATGCCGATGACGCGGCCGGCGACGGCCGTGGCGTACTCCCAGATCAGGAACTGCGCGCCCAGCGGGCCGCTGACGGTCACGTCGCCGCCGGACTCGATCCCGGCGACCAGTTCGTCGTCGGTGTCGTTGGGGTCGGCGCCGACGACCGGCAGGATGCCCCGGCCCTGCTTGCCGGTGGACTCGGCGACCAGCTGCTCGATCCAGTCGGGCAGGCCGTTGATCTCCGCGAGGCTGTCCTCCAGGACGAGCTTGTCGCGCCCGGCGGCCGCGGCCGCGCCCAGGGCGGCGCCGAGCGTGAGACCCGGGTTGCCCTCCGCCTGGGCCAGCAGCGGGCGCACGGCCTCGGCGTCGTCGAGGAGCTTCTCGATGTCGGCCCCGGCCAGCGCGCTGGGCACCAGGCCGAACGCCGACAGGGCGCTGTAGCGGCCGCCGACGTTGGGGTCGGCCAGGATGACCGGGTAGCCCGCCTCGATGGCGGCCTGCTCCAGCGGCGATCCCGGGTCGGTGACCACGACGATCCGCTCGGCGGGGTCGATGCCCGCCTCACGGAACGCCTGCTCGTAGATCCTGCGGTGGCTGTCGGTCTCGACGGTGCCGCCGCTCTTGCTGGCCACCACCAGGATCGTGCGCTCCAGCCGGTCGGCCAGCGCGCGGCGCACCTGGCCGGGGTCGGTGGTGTCGAGCACGGTCAGCGGGACGTCCGCGGTGGTCGTGATGACCTCGGGCGCCAGGGAGGAGCCGCCCATGCCGGCCAGGACCACGTGGTCCAGGCCCTGGGCGCGGGCCCGCTCGACCAGCTTGCCGATCTCCGGCAGCAGCTCCCTGCTGGTCAGCGGGAGGTTGAGCCAGCCGAGGCGGACGGCCGCCTCGGCCTGCGCGTCCGGGCCCCACAGGCCGGGATCGCCGTTCGCCAGGGCTTGGTGGAAGCCCGTGGCGACGAGGTCCTTGACGGTCTCGGCGGCCCGCTCGGCCAGCCGCTCGTTGCCGATCGTCACGGATGCCGTCATGTGCCTCACGCCTTCCGAAGCTCGGACTCGACCGTGGCCAGCAGTTCCTTCCAGGACGCCTCGAACTTCTCCACGCCCTCCCGCTCCAGCACGGCGACCACGTCGTCGTAGTCGATGCCGGCGTCCTTGAGCGCCGCCATGGTGTTCCAGGCGTCCTCGTAGGAGGGGCGGACCGTGTCGCCCTCGATCCGGCCGTGGTCGGCCGCGGCGTCGAGGGTCTTCTCCGGCATCGTGTTGACCGTGCCGGACGTGACGAGCTGGTCGACGTAGAGGGTGTCGGGGTAGCTGGGGTCCTTGGTGCCGGTGGAGGCCCACAGCGGGCGCTGCGGCCGGGCGCCGGCCTCCTTGAGGGCCTGCCAGCGCGGAGAGTCGACCATGTCCTCGTAGGCGGCGAAGGCCAGGCGGGCGTTGGCGACCGCGGCCTTGCCCTTGAGGGCCTTGGCCTCGGGCGTGCCGATCTCGTCCAGCCGCTTGTCGATCTCGGTGTCCACCCGGCTGACGAAGAAGGAGGCCACCGAGTCGATGCCGGAGAGGTCCAGGCCCTTCTCCTTCGCCTGCTCCAGGCCGGCCAGCCAGGCGTCCATCACGGCGCGGTAGCGCGCCAGGGAGAAGATCAGCGTGACGTTGACGCTGATGCCCTCGGAGATCGCCTTGGTGATCGCGGGCAGCCCCTCGACCGTGGCCGGAATCTTGATCATCGTGTTGGGACGGTCGACCAGCCACCACAGGGCGCGCGCCTCGGCGATCGTCTTGTCCGTGTCCTTGGCCAGGCGCGGGTCCACCTCGATGGAGACCCGGCCGTCCAGGCCGCCGGTGGCGTCGTAGACCGGCCGCAGCACGTCGGCGGCCCAGCGGATGTCGTAGGTGGTGATCGCGCGCACCGCCTCCTCCAGGTCCACCCCCCGCACGGCGAGGTCGTGGATCTGGACGTCGTAGGCGTCGCCCTTGCTCAGCGCCGAGGCGAAGATCGTCGGGTTGGAGGTGACGCCGACCACGTGCTTGTCGCGGATGAGCCCCTCCAGGTTGCCGGTGCGCAGGCGCTCGCGGCTGATGTCGTCCAGCCAGATGGACACGCCCTGGTCGGAGAGGTTCTTCAGGATCTCGCTCATGATCAGTTTCCCGTCGTCTCGCCCTTGTCGGCCCCGACCCGGGCGAGGCTCGCCTTGGCGGCGGCGGCCACGCGCTCGGCGGTCAGGCCGAACTGCTCGTACAGGGTCTTGTAGGGAGCCGAGGCACCGAAGTGCTCCAGGCCCACCACTTCCCCTTCATCTCCCACGAACTGCCGCCAGCCCAGTGTGATTCCCGCCTCCACCGCGACGCGGGCGCGGACCGCCTTGGGCAGCACCAGCTGCTTGTACGCGGTGTCCTGCTCCTGGAACCACTCGACGCACGGCATCGACACCACGCGGGCCGGGATGCCCTCCTCCTCCAGCAGCTTCCGGGCCCCGACGGCCAGCTCGACCTCCGAGCCGGTGGCGATGAGGATGACCGCGGGCTGGCCGGTGGATGCCTCCTCCAGCACGTAGGCGCCCTTGGAGACCTTGTCGTAGTCGAGGGTGCCCTCGTAGACCGGGAGGTTCTGCCGGGTCAGCGCCAGGCCGGCCGGGCGGTCGGTGTGCTCCAGGATGGCGCGCCAGGCGGCGGCCGTCTCGTTGGCGTCGGCCGGGCGGACGATGTCCAGCCCCGGGATGGCGCGCAGCGCCCACAGCTGCTCGATCGGCTGGTGGGTCGGGCCGTCCTCGCCCAGGCCGATGGAGTCGTGCGTCCACACGTAGGTGACCGGCAGCTTCATCAGCGCGGCGAGCCGTACCGAGGGCCGCATGTAGTCGCTGAAGACCAGGAACGTGCCGCCGTAGGGGCGGGTGCCGCCGTGCAGCGCGATGCCGTTGAGGATCGCCCCCATGCCGTGCTCGCGGATGCCGAAGTGCAGCGTCCGGCCGTAACGGCTGCCGGGGAACTCCTTGGTCTGGAACTCCTCGGGGATGAAGGACGGCTCGCCCTTCATCGTGGTGTTGTTGGACTCGGCGAGGTCGGCCGAGCCGCCCCACAGCTCCGGCAGGACCGGCGCGAGGCCGTTGAGCACCTCGCCGGAGGCCTTGCGGGTGGCGACGGACGCGCCGGGCTCGAACGTCGGCAGCGCCTCGGTCCAGCCGGCCGGCAGCCGCCGGTGGCTGATCCGGTCGAACTCCGCGGCCCGCTCCGGGTTGGCCTCCCGCCAGCTCGCGTAGGCCCGCTCCCACTCATGGCGGGCCGCCCGGCCGCGCTCGACGACCTCGCGGGTGTGCTCCAGCACCTCCGCGGGGACGTCGAAGCTCTTCTCCGGGTCCATCCCCATGATCTGCTTGGTGGCGGAGATCTCCTCGGCTCCCAGGGCCGAGCCGTGGGCCTTGCCGGTGTTCTGCTTGTTGGGCGCGGGCCAGCCGATGATGGTGCGCAGCCGGATGAACGACGGCCTGCCGGTCTCGGCGCGGGCGGCCTCCAGGGCCTGGTTCAGCGCCCCGACGTTCTCGCTGTACTCGCCGTCGCCGGTCCAGTCGACGGTCTGGACGTGCCAGCCGTAGGCCTCGTAGCGCTTGGTGATGTCCTCGCTCAGCGCGATCTGGGTGTCGTCCTCGATCGAGATGTGGTTGCTGTCGAAGACGACGACGAGGTTGCCCAGCCTCTGGTGGCCGGCGAGGGCGCTGACCTCGTGGCTGACGCCCTCCTCGATGTCGCCCTCGGAGGCGATGCACCAGATCATGTGGTCGAACGGGCTGGCGCCCTCGGGGGCGTCGGGGTCGAACAGGCCCCGCTCGCGGCGGGCGGCCATGGCCATGCCCACGGCGTTGCCGATGCCCTGGCCCAGCGGGCCGGTGGTGGTCTCCACGCCGACGGTGTGACCGTGCTCGGGGTGACCCGGGGTGAGGCTGTTCCACTGCCGCAGCGACTTCAGGTCGTCGAGGCTCAGACCGTAGCCCGACAGGAAGAGCTGGATGTACAGGGTGAGGCTGGAGTGGCCGGCGGACAGGACGAACCGGTCGCGACCCACCCACGTCGGGTCGGAGGGATCGTGCCGCATCGCCTTCTGGAACAGGAGGTAGGCGGCGGGGGCCAGGCTCATCGCGGTGCCGGGGTGGCCCGACCCCGCTTTCTCTACCGCGTCCATCGCCAGAGCCCGTACGACGTCGACCGCCCTGCGGTCGAGGTCGTTCCATTCAAGGGTTGGCACGAGTTCGCTGCTCAAGTGCTCGATCTCCGGATCTTGTCGTGTGATGGTGGCGCCGGTTTGGCTTTTCCCGCCCACACCGGACCCTAACGGGTCGGCCTCCCCAGCGTCGCGCAGGCCGATCACCGGCGGCTCCGTCGGGCGCTCACCAGCGCGGACGACTCACGGGAGGTACCCCATGGCCGTCCGCTCACACCGCTTTCCGCACCCTGTGCCGGGACCGCCCCTCTCAGCAACTACAGTTGAGACCTCAAGGCTGGCTGGTGCCCGCATTCACGGATCCGCTCTAATCAGAGGTTACGCGTTGACCCCGCACGTGCTGGAAGCGCCTTAGATGGTGCTGACCGACAAGCAACCGACGACGGCCCCGCTTCACGCGGGCGCTGCGGCGTCCGCCGCTCCGCGCTCGTTCGGCGCCGTCGTGAAGGCATACGTCGCCCTCACCAAGCCGCGGATCATCGAACTGCTGCTGATCACGACGCTACCGGTGATGTTCATGGCCGCGCGGGGCCTCCCCCCGCTGTGGACGGCCGTCTCGACCCTGGTCTTCGGCACCCTGTCGGCGGGCAGCGCCAACGCGCTGAACTGCTACATCGACCGCGACATCGACGCGGCGATGCGCCGTACCCGCCGCCGGCCGCTGGCCCGCGAGCAGGTCCCGCCGGGCAACGCGCTGATCTTCGGCATCGCCCTCGGCGTTCTGTCGACTCTTGGCCTGGGTTTTGCGGTGAACTGGCTCGCCGCCGGCCTCTCCCTGGCCGCGAACCTGTTCTACGTGTTCGTCTACTCGATGTTCCTGAAGCGCCGCACCTCGCAGAACGTCGTCTGGGGCGGCATCGCCGGCTGCATGCCGGTGCTGATCGGCTGGGCGGGCATCACCGGCGACCTCGACTGGGCCCCCGTGGTGCTGTTCGGGGTGGTGTTCTTCTGGACGCCCCCGCACACCTGGACCCTCGCCATGCGCTACCGGGAGGACTACGCCGCGGCGAAGGTACCGATGCTGCCGGTGGTCGCCACCGAGCGCCGCGTGGTGCTGGAGAGCCTGGCCTACACCTGGGCCACGGTGCTGTGCTCGCTGCTGCTGTGGCCGGTGGCCCGCACCACCCTGCTCTACCCCGTCGTGGCGGCCGTCCTGGGCGGCGCCTGCCTGTGGGAGGTCTACCGCCTCCTCGGCCGGGTCAAGGCCGGCCGGACCGGGGTGGACCTGCGCCCGATGCGCTTCTTCCACTGGTCCAACGCCTACCTGGCGCTGCTCTTCCTCACCGTCGCCATCGACTCGATGTTCGTCTGACCCACTCGCCCCGTACGGACGTCCGGAGGCGGGCCGATGGCCGTCCCCGGCCAGGGCGGCCCCCGCGGGGGGCGGGATTGGGACACCTCGTGGTTGTTCCGTTACGGTTGCCACATGGCGAGCCGTGACCCCCGCTGGGTGCTGAGGGACCGCCCGTCCGTCGCGCTGATCTCCGGGCTCGTCGTGACCGGGCTGTGCGCGCTGGTGTCGTTCTCCTTCGACGTGCTCAACGGCGACCCGGTGTACTTCTTCATCGCGCTCGCCCTGGCCCTGGCGCCCGTGCCGGTCCTGCTGGCGGCCGTGCTGGCCCTGGACCGCATGGAGCCCGAGCCGCGCAGCAACCTCGTCTTCGCCTTCGCCTGGGGCGCGGGGGTGGCGGTGCTCGTCGCCGGCCTGATCAACTCCTTCAACCTGCTCTACATCGAGAACGCCGCCCAGCTGGGCCCGGGCGCGGCCCGCGCCGTCGCGGCCACCTTCGGCGCGCCGGTGGTCGAGGAGACCATGAAGGGCCTGGTGCTGCTGGGCCTGCTGCGGTTCCGGCGGGCCGAGCTGGACGGGCCCACCGACGGCGTCATCTACGCGAGCATGGTCGGCCTGGGCTTCGCGATGAGCGAGAACGTCAGCTACTACATCGCCGCCCTGTCGGAGGCCGGCACGCACGGCCTGGCGGTGACGGTCGTACTGCGGGGCGTGCTGTCGCCGTTCGCCCACCCGCTGTTCACCTCGATGATCGGCGTCGCGGTGGCCTACGCCGCGCTGCGCCGGGGTCCGGGCCGGACCTGGGTGGTCCTGGCGGGCTGGGCCGGGGCGATGCTGCTGCACGGCATCTGGAACGGCTTCACCACCTACGCCGGCATCACCGGCCTGGCCGTGGCCTACCTGCTGCTGATGGTCGTGCTGGTGGTGCTCATCGTGATCGTCTTCCGCGACCGCAAGCGCATCGTCGCCCTGATCCAGACCTACCTGCCCGCCTACCAGCCGACCGGCCTGGTGGGCCCGTACGACGTCTTCATGCTCTCGTCGCTGCCGGCCCGCCGCCAGGCGCGCGACTGGGCCAAGAACCACGGCGGGCGGGCCGGGCGGCGGGCGATGAGCGACTTCCAGCTCGCCGCGACCGAGCTGGGACTGCTGCACGAGCGGGCCCGGCGCGGCGTGATCGACGAGCGGACGTTCGACGAGGAGCAGCAGGCGCTGCTGCGCTGCATCGCCGGTGCCCGCGCCTCCTTCCCGGCCCCGGCGCGGGCGTTCCCACCCGGCCGTTGACCACCCGTACGGCCCCGCCGGGAGCCCGTACGGCGTGCCGGGCGGTCCTCCGCGGCCTGCCGGGGGACAGCCCGGTCAGGGCGCGGCGGCGGCCCGGAGCGCGGTGTCCAGAGTCGTCTCGCGCGGCCCCGGGAACGTGGGGGAGGAGCGCAGCGCCGCGTCCAGCAGGGCCTTGGCCGAGGCGCCGAACTCGCGGACGGCGTAGGCATAGGTGGTGGAGGCCCACCGCAGCGAGGAGTCGTCGCCGACGCCGAAGGCCGACAGCCCCGCCGCCCGGCACAGCGCGACGGCCCTGGGCAGGTGGAACACCTGGCTCACCACGGTCACCCGGGTGGCCCCGAACACCTCGCGGGCCCGCACGCACGAGTCCCAGGTGTCGAAGCCGGCGTAGTCGAGGACGAGCGCGTGGCCGGGGACGCCGCGGGCGAGGAGGTAGTCGCGCATCACGGTCGGCTCGTCGTAGCCGGGGCGGCCGTTGTCGCCCGACAGCAGGATCGCCCGGACCCTGCCCGCCCGGTACAGCTCGGCGGAGACGTCCAGGCGGCGGGCGAGCATTGGGGTGGGGGTCCGGCCGTTGACCCTGGCGCCCAGCACCAGCGCCACCGGCGCCGGCGGGACCTCCGAGAGCCAGCCGGGGGAGGCGTCGGCGACCGCCCGGTGCCCGGAGCTGACCAGCCACACCCAGGTCATCGGGGCGAGCGCCAGCACGCTCAGCAGGACGGCCGCCAGGTAGGAGCGCCGGAGGATCGTGCGGGACGACTGCATGCCCCCATTGTCCCGCCTCGCGGGTTCGCTGTCCCGATCATGCCGGGACGTGACCGGATCACCTAGGCAGGAGTATCGCGACCGCGGATGTCGGTGGGTGGAGGAAGGGTTCGGACCCGTTCCCGTAGATCTCGCACCGCTGCCACGTCCGTGGCGCCGAGCGACATCACAAGGCTTCGCAGCCGCTCCCGGGCGGTGGAGCGTAGCCGGTCGGCGGGGATTCGCTCCAGCACGTCCACGGCCCGTGAGGCGGCGTCACCAGGTCTCGTCGACGCCTCGGCCTGAGCCAGGACGAGGGTCGCCGCCGCCCAGCCAGGGGTGTGCGGTACGCATTCGCCAGCGGACGCCTCCGCACGGGCCGTGGCCCGGTCCGTGTGGTCCAGCGCCAGCCATGCCTCCGCCTCGTGCAAAGCGAGTTCGGCGGAATCGAAGCCGAACCGGCCCGGTTCTTCTTCTGCGGTGTCGAGGGCAGCGGCCGCCTCGCCCAGGGTTCGCTCGGCATCCGTCCGGCGGCCGGTCTGAACCAAGGACGGCAGAACCGCCCACCCCAGCAACTGGGCCCGAACCAGTGGTGTCGGAGCTCGCTCCAGACCTGCTTGGGCGTACGAGAGGGCCGCCTCAGCGTCACGGCGGCGGGTGACCATGCTCTGTGCTCCCAGCGTCCACGCCGTCAGCCGGGCGTCGCCGACCCGCTCGGCGAGGGAACCGGCGACGGTGAGATGTGCACGGGCGCCGGCGTGATCCGCAAGGTGCCAGGCGAGGTTCGCCAACAACGCCGACAGCCAGCCCGCCGCACGCCGCAGCTCCGTCCCCGTCCGCTCATCGGCAGGAGCGGCCAGTACTGCGGTGAGCAGGCCACGAGCCGCAGCGACCTCATCGAACAAAGTGGCCGGGGCATGGCGGGAGTAGGCGAGCGCGTAGTGCTCAACGGCGGCTTGGGCGAGATCCGCCGCCGCCAGGCTGCCGTTCGGTGCATCCAGCAGGGCCAGGCGTAGCGACTCGCGGAGGGCGGACAGTCCGGATGCGGTCATGATCTCTACTCCTGGCGGTAGAACCGGTGGCCAGGCGCGAGCCTTGACCTCAGGGTGACCGTACCCGGGAGCGCCGCCGCATGTGCAGCGGCTCGCCAGGCCGAGCTGGCCAGGATGGGCACCATAGGCGCGGGCCAGCATCTCCGTGTACTCCGGGCCCGGCCGGTCGGGACCGTGCTCGAACCGACACAACTGCGCGGGCGAGAGTCCGGGTGGTCGCAGCCCATCAACGACGTACAGAGCAGCGATCTCCCGAACGGCCTGCGCCCGGGACCAGCCCAGTGCCAGCCGCCACGCCTCCAACGGCGACAGTTCCGGGATCGCGGTGCACAGTTGAGTGACGATCCGTTCGACGGTCGAGCCTTCACGCTGTTCACGCATTCGCAGACGCGCCGCCTCACGCTGGATCTCCAGCCGCCTGGATCTGGTGATGTGCCCCATGGGCCTCCACCTCCGCACGGTTGTGAGCGGCCCCGAGACACACGGCAGGCCAACACCGGCTTACCGCGCCCAGCGGCATCGCGTCATTGACGGCGTGCCCTCAATATGCGGGGCGCACTTTCGCAATGACGGTACGTGACGTGGCTGTCACTGTGAAGCAGGCCGTTCTACCGGCGTTCACCCTTGGTCACGGCGACTTCTGGAAGGAAACGATGCCACAGATCGAAAACCCGGCCATCGGCCGTGGAGACTCCATCACCTCACCACCGGTGATCATCGCGCTCAGCGGCCCGGACAATGTGGGCAAGACCACCAACATCCGCCTGCTGAGCCGTCGTTGCGGCGCCACCGTCCTGGACCCGCTCAATGTCTACGACCCTCGATGGCCGACGGCCACGGACCTCCCCGCGTGGTGGTTCGAAACCGCCCGTGTGGAGGAGGTCGTCGACGTCCTGGCCTGCTCCTACCTCGCCCGCGCCCGCGCGGCCCGGTCATCCCCGGATCCTTTTGTACTGGTCGACCGGGGGATCACGATGCTGGAAGCCTCCATTATCGCCACCATAGCCAGCCGCAGTGGCGAGCCCTACCCGCGCGCTGTGGAGCAGGCCCATCGTCTGCTGGCCACCTACGCCGAGGACATCTCCGCTGCGAGGACCGCCGAACTGGAGGTGCACCTACTGCACCACATCGATCCTCATCGCGGAGCCACCCGGGCGCTGGCCCGGGAGCAGACCGTCACCAGCCGGTACGCCGCCTACCAGCAGATGCTCAACCGGCACCTCGCCTTCATCCGCGACCGAGACGTGATCGTGGTCGACGACCAATCGATCATGAAGGTGCATGATGCGATCTGCCGTCATCTGCGTAGTCATGATCTGCTTGTGCCACCGGTGGCCGTCATCGGCCGATGGACCATCGCTCTCGGTGGCCTGTCGGAATGCGGTAAATCCACCGCCGGTGATCATCTGCAGCACGAGCACGGCTTCACCCGCCTGAAGATCGGTTACCTGCTGGACTGCGGCGCCGCCCGCCACGGGGTCACCGATGTCTATGCTTTGCCCGCTGCCGAGCAGGCCGAGCTGTTGGTGCTGGAACTGGATCGTTACGCCGCCGCCCATCGCCATCAGCCGCACTTCAGCATCGAAAGCCTTCATAGTTACGACTTGGCGTACGAGCTGGCCAAGCTCCTCGGCAGCGCACTCACCACGGTCTACCTCGACGTCTGTCCGGCCGTACGGCGTCGGCGCGGTACCCGAGGGCCTGCCGACGTCGACGAGCGGGATGCGGTGAAGCGGAGCCGTGGTGCCGACCGAATTCGGGACATCGCTGACGTCGTGATCGACAACAACCGCTCCGCCGTCGACCTGGGCCACACCCTGGACCGGCTGATCCGAGGTCGGTTCTGGCCCGCCCTGCGGCCACGCGTCGTCGTCCCGGCTGATCTCGGGCTGCCCGAGCACCTGACCGAGTTCCTGGATCGCATGCTGGAAATGCTCACTCACCCGGACTCAGGCGTGGACCTGGTCGCGGTCACCGGCTCCGGGGCACGTGGCGAGTATCGCGACGGGTGGAGCGACCTGGATGTTCTCATCATCGCCGCCCCGGCTGCCCTGCCTCGGATCAGTGACGCCCTGCGAGCGGGTCGCAATCGGCTGGGCAATGTCAAGCTGGGTCTCACCGTGATCACTCTCGGTGAATGCAGGACCGGCGCGCTGACGTCCCGGCTGCTTTACACGGTCGCCGCGATCGCCAGCGGAGCCCTGCCCGCGCTATGGGCCTCGCCGAAACTGCTGCTGCCTGCGCCCGATGTCCCCACAGTCGTCACTCGTACCCGTCACGACGGCGCTGCCGCGGCGATGGACCTGCGGCGCATTCTGCTATGCGACCCCGTTGACGTCCGTGCGACCTACAAGGCCGCCGCCCTCCTCGCGAAGATCGTGCTGCGCTGCGAAGGCCAGACACGTCCGGGCGACGCCGAGGCGCTGGAGGCTTTCACTGAGCTCGCTGGTCTGCCGACCCCGGCTGTCCCGCCCCTCGACGCCACTGCCGCCACCGCTCTCGCCGGACGGGTGCTCACCTGGTGGCTCACCAGTCTGGAAGCCGCCGCATGACCGCCTGCATCGAGGATCCGTACGGCGGCTTCCACCGCCATCCCGACGGTACGTTCCGCAAGACCATGCCCACCGATCGGGCACGTCGTGAGGTCATCGGCCACCGGACCATTCGCGATCACATGCCTGTAGCGGCGCTGCTGGGCAGTATCACCTCATCGGGAGAGCACACGCTCATCTACCAGGACGTGTTCGCCACCGGACGGTGCGGACTCCTGCTGGCCGACCTCATCACCGCCGCCGACCGTGATCCCCGGCGTGTACCTGAAGTGATCGCACTCATCGACGCGGTCTGCGACGGCTGGCGGTCGGCGGCCGCTCGTACCGGCGGCATCGCCCCGATCGGTGCGTGTCAACCCGGCCTGTACATAGCCCGCCTCGCTCCCGGAGGTCGGCTGGACAACTGGTACGGGCGGTTGCCGCCGTTCCTCCTGGACAACGGCGCCCATGTCGCCAAACTGGATTTTCCAGGCTTGCTGATCCGGCTCCGCCATGACTTCTCCCCAGGCGCCCTGTGCATGACCGCGCTCACCCAAGGCGATCCGACCGAGCCGAACATCGCTGCTCCGCTGTGCTGGCTCGACTATGAGCACGCCGGGCGCAATACCCTCGCCGGGGAGGCCGCGGTTCTCCTGTGGTATCTACTCGCCATGGGTGGCTGGCTCGTACCCCGCTACAAACCTCGCACCCATGCCCGCACCACTCACATCCGGGCAGCGGCAGTACTGCCGCCCGCTATGGCTCACCTGCGCACATACGGTGACCGCGTCGAAGTCGCAGGGACGCTACGGGCGGGTGCGGGGCGACGGGCCGCGATCGACGCCCTCTTGCGGCGCTTGAGCGCCGACGTCGGCTCGCTCATCGGTGCCCCCGGCTCAGACCCCATGGCCGCGCTGAGACCGTGGCTGACGCTGCGCATCATGGGCGTCATTCCCCTCAGCGCGATGTCACCCGCTGACGCGGCCGTCTGCCTGGCCAAGCTCTCCCAGGCACTTGATCCGAACATTTCCCTGGAGCACTTCGCCGCCACGGAGAAACCATGACACCCCACTCACTCGACGGTCGCGTCGCCGTCGTCACCGGCGCGGCCACCGGCATCGGTGCTGCCATCGCACTTCACCTGGCTGCCGCCGGTGCACATGTCGTGATCAATCATCCCGGCCACCAAGAGCACGAGGCTCTCGAAGTCACTCATCGGGTCGCCGCCATCGGCCGTATCGCGATCACCGTTGAAGCTGACCTCACCCGCCCCGACGAGGTCGTACAGCTTGCCGCTACCGTCCATCGTCAGCTCGGTACGGTCGACATCCTCGTCAACAATGCCGGCGACTATCCCCGCATCCCATGGGCCGATCTCGACGAAGCCACCTGGGTAAAGGCCCTCGACCTGAACCTCACCGTTCACTACCGGTGCGCGCGAGCGTTCACCCCCGCGATGATCCGGACAGGCGGCGGCCGGATCATCACCATCGGATCCATCACGGCTCGCTCCGGCCGTCCAGGACTGGTCGCCTACGCGGCGGCTAAGGCCGGAGTGATCGGCTTCACCCGTTCACTGGCCCGTGAACTGGGCCCGTACGGGATCACGGTGAACACCGTGGTCCCCGGTCCCACCCAGGTCGCCCGGGAAGAAATCTTGCCTGACAGCCAGCGCGTTCCGGTCGAGGCGCAAATCGCCCGCCAGTGCCTTCATCGACGTGGTCAGCCCGAAGACGTCGCCGCTGCTGTAGCGTTCCTCGCAGGCCCCGGTGCGTCGTTCATCACGGGTCAGTCCCTCCATGTCGACGGCGGATGGCTGTTGCACTGAAAGGACACCCGCATGCGTGAACGAGTCCGTGGCGTCCTGGTCACCCCGGCCGGGTGCCTGCTGACCGTCAGACGTCTCCGCCCCGGTGTGACCCCGTACTGGGTGCTGCCCGGCGGCGGGGTCGAGGACGGCGACGCGAGCCTGGAGGCGGCGCTGCACCGGGAGATCCGCGAGGAGCTCGCCGGAGCCGCCGCCGTCCACGCGCTGATCCACATCGAGGACGGGGACGACCGCCAGTACTTCTTCCTGGCCCGGATCCACTCCTGGGACCCGGCACGCCGGGACGGGCCGGAGTTCGCCGACCCGGCGCGTGGCGAGTACGTCGTCGAGGAGGTCCCGCTCACCGCGGCGGGTCTCGCCGGGATCGACCTCGTGCCGGCCTCCGTCGCCCGCCTGCTGGCCGGCCATGCCCACGAGCTGTTCCGGCTCCCCGACCTGAGGGTGGCCCCGGCCTGACCCGCCGCGGGAACGGCCTTCTTCTCTTGACCACGCCGGACGCGACGGGGCCTCCCGTCGTCGGGGACGGTTTCGGTCACGCTCTGAAGCGGCCTGTACGCCCGTCGCCCGCTGCGGGCTCGGTCAGGCCGGGACGGGGGCGAGTCTCTCCCGCTCGGTGGAGGGGACGGCGAGGGCGGGCCGGGTCCGCAGTGCGTACACCGCGCGCAGCGTGAAGATCCACACCAGCGTCGCCCCCAGCACGTGCACGCCGACCAGTACGGCGGGCACGGCCAGGAAGTACTGGACGTATCCCACGACCCCCTGGGCCAGCTCCACGCCGAGCAGCGTCAGCGCCGCGCGCCGCGCGTGGGCCGGCGCGCCGCTGACCCGCAGGGTGAGCAGCAGGGCGAGGGTGAGCCCGAGGACGACGTAGACGACGTCGGCGTGGAGCCGGACCACCGCCTGGATGTCGAAGGGGAACCGGGTGGCGATCTGGTCGCCGGAGTGGGGGCCGGTGCCGGTCACCACGACGCCGACCACCAGTAGCACCGCCACGGCGGCGACCAGCACGCGGCCGAGGATCCGGATGTCGCGGTGGACCAGCGGCTCCGGGGCGCCGTCGCCCTCGCCGGCGCGGGCGTAGAGGGCGAAGCAGGCGGCGATCAGGGCGATGGAGAGCAGGAAGTGCACGCTCACCGTGACCGGGTTGAGCGCGCTGCGCACGACGAGGCCGCCCCAGAGGGCCTGCGCGACCACGCCGGCCGGCTGCAGCAGCGCCAGGCCGACGAGGACCCGGCGGCGGGGCGAGAGCCGGGCCGCCGCGATCAGGCAGCCCAGGCCGGCGGCCAGGACCAGGAAGGTCAGCAGTCGGTTGCCGAACTCGACGGCCATGTTGGCCGCCGAGATGCCCTCGTGGGCGGTCGGCAGGAGGCTCTCCGGGGTGCAGCGGGGCCAGGTCGGGCAGCCGAGGCCCGACTTGGTGACCCGTACGGCCGCGCCGGTCACGGTGATTCCGGCGTTGGCCACCACCGCGGCCAGCGCCCAGCGGCGCATGGTGGCGGTCGTGGGCGACCACACGGACAGCCACAGGTCCACGGCGCGGCGACGAGCCTGGTCGAAAAGGTGGTTCACGGCTCACATGCTAGGCGGCGCGGGGGATGGTCCCGCCTTCGCCCCCGGGTCCTCGGGAGCGGCGGAGCCGCGCGCCGGACGCCCCGGCTGAGGCCGTACGGGGCCGGGGTGGGGGAAGCCGGGGCGACAGGGCAGGGCGGGGGAGGCGAGAGCGAGGGTGGGGGCGGCGGAGGGTGGAATCGGGACGGGAAGGCATTGATCGCCCCTGAGGTATGTGACATAGTACCGGCGGGCCGGACGAGGAAACGAGGTGGGCCGTGCCGGATGTCGTCGTGATCGGCGCCGGGGTCGTGGGCGCCGCCTGCGCCCACTACGCGGCGCGGGCCGGGCTCGACGTGGTCGTGCTCGACCGGGGACCGGTGGCGGGCGGCACGACAGGAGCCGGGGAGGGCAACGTGCTGGTCTCCGACAAGGAGCCCGGCCCCGAACTCGATCTGGCCGTGCTGTCCGCCGGCCTGTGGCGCGAGCTGGCCGGGCTCGGCGGGTTCGAGTACGAGCCCAAGGGCGGCCTGGTCGTCGCCGAGGACGACGGGGTGCTGTCCGCCCTCACCGCGCTGGCGGCCGGGCAGGGCGTCGAGCACACCGTGGTCGAGCCCGGAAGGCTCGCCGACTACGAGCCCCACCTGGCCCCGGGCTTCGCCGGGGGCGTCTTCTACCCCCAGGACGCCCAGGTCCAGCCCATGCTGGCCGCGGCCACGCTGCTCCGCGAGGTCACCGGGAGCGCCCGGGGCGCCGGGAGCGGCACGCCGAGCCTGCGCACCGGCGTCACGGTCACCGGCTTCCTCCGCGACGGCGAGCGCGTCACCGGTGTGCGGACCGACCACGGCGACATCCCGGCCGGTGCCGTCGTCAACGCCGCCGGCACCTGGGGCGGCGAGGTCGCCGCACTCGCCGGGGTGCACCTCCCGATCCTGCCGCGGCGCGGGTTCATCCTGGTCACCGAGCCGCTCGACGAGCCGCTCGTGCTGCACAAGGTCTACACCGCCGCCTACGTCACCAACGTCGCCAGCGACTCGGAGGGGCTGGAGACCTCGGCCGTGGTCGAGGGCACCCCGTCGGGACCGGTCCTCATCGGCGCCAGCCGCGAGCGGGTCGGCTTCGACCGCACGGTCTCGATCCCGGTCCTGGAACGGCTCGCCCGCCAGGCCGTCGAGCTGTTCCCCGCGCTGGCGGCGCGCCGGGTGATCCGCGCCTACTGCGGGTTCCGTCCCTACTGCCCCGACCACCTCCCGGTGATCGGCGAGGACCCCAGGGCCCCGGGCCTGTACCACGCCTGCGGCCACGAGGGCGCCGGCATCGGCCTGGCCCCGGCCACCGGGCACCTGATCGCCCAGGCCCTGACCGGCGTCCGGCCCGGCCTCGACCTGGGCCCCTTCCGCCCGGACCGCTTCGAGCCGGGCCGTTCGGAACATGACCGTGCGGAACAGGGCCGTTCCGAGCCGGGCCGTTCCGGCACCGGCACACCCGCGAATCCCGGCACCGGCACCGGCACACCCGCGAAGGAGGGCTGATGCGGCCACCGTACGAGCTCGTGGGGGCGTGTCCCGACCCCGCGTTCGAGATCAGCGTGGACGGCAGGACCGTCCCCGTCGTCCCCGGCCAGAGCGTCGGCGCGGCGCTGCACGCCGCGGGTGTCCGCTCCTGGCGCTCCACCCGGTTCGGGGGCCGTCCCCGGGGGCTGTTCTGCGGCATCGGGGTCTGCTTCGACTGCCTGGTCACCGTCAACGACGTCCCCGCCCTGCGGGCCTGCGTGACCGAGGCCCGCCCCGGCGACCGGGTCAGTACGTCCGCGGGAGAGGAGGAGGTGAGCGGACGGTGACGCGCGTGTACGACCTGGCCGTCATCGGCGCGGGCCCCGCCGGGGTCGCCGCCGCGCTGGAGGCGTCCCTCGCCGGGCTGGACGTCGTGGTGATCGACGCCGCGCCCCGGCCCGGCGGCCAGTACCACCGCCACCTGCCCGAGACCTTCCACGCCCGGCGTCCCGGGGCGCTGCACCACGGCCTGGAGCGGTTCATGCGGCAGTGGGAGGCGCTGCGGTCACGCGCCGAGACGCTGCTCGGCCACCGCGTCTGGGCGGTCGAACGGACCGGCTGCGAGACGACGGGCACGGCGGACGACACGGTGGACGGTACGGCGGGCGCCGCGGTTGTCGTGCGGTGCCTGGCCGGGGACCGCGAGGAGCGGCCCCGCACCGTCCGCGCCCGCGCGCTGCTGATCGCCGCCGGAGCGCACGACCGCCCGCTGCCGTTCCCCGGCTGGGACCTGCCCGGCGTGCTCACCGCGGGCGGGGCCCAGGCGCTGCTCAAGGGCTCCCTCGTCGTGGCCGGCCGCAGGGTCGTGGTCTCCGGGACGGGTCCCTTCCTGCTGCCGGTCGCCGTCGGGCTGGCCAGGGCCGGCGCCGACGTGCGCGGCGTCTACGAGGCGGGCGGCCGGTTCGGCCTGGCCCGCCACCCGCTGCTCGCCGCGGGCAAGGCCGCCGAGGCCGCCGGCTACGCCGCCGTCCTGGCCCGCCACCGGGTGCCCTACCGCGGCCGCCACGCGGTCGTCGCCGCGCACGGAGAGGACGCGCTGACCCACGTCACCGTCGCCCGGCTCGACGCGGACTGGCGGCCGGTCGCGACGAGGACCGTCGAATGCGACACCCTCGCCTTCGGCTACGGGTTCGTCCCCCAGCTGGAGCTGCCCGTCCAGCTGGGCTGCGCGACCCGCCGCGACGCCGACGGCACCCCCGTCGTCGCGGTGGACGCGGGCCGGCGCACCAGCGTGCCCGGCGTCTACGCGGCGGGGGAGACCACCGGAGTCGGCGGCGCGGAGGCGGCCGAGGCCGAGGGCCGCCTGGCCGGCCGTACCGTCGCCGCCGACCAGGGCCGCCGTGTCCCGCCGCTGCCGGCCCTGGCGCGGCGCGTGGACCGGCTCGCGGCCTTCGCGCGGGCGCTGCACGAGGCCTACCCGGTACGGCCCGGCTGGCGCGACTGGCTGCGCGACGACACCCTGGTCTGCCGCTGCGAGGAGGTGCCGCTGTCGGCCGTGCGCGAGGCGCGCCGGCTGGGCGCCGTCGACGCGCGCTCCGTGAAACTCCTGGCCCGGCCCGGCATGGGCTGGTGCCAGGGCCGCATGTGCGGCTACGCCGTGGCGTGCCTGGCGGGCGAGGACCCCGCCGCGCCGCGGCGCCCGATCGCCCAGCCCGTCCGGCTCGGCGACCTCGCCGGCCTGGAACGCCCCCCTTCGGAAGGATGACCGTGATGACCCGTGAGAAGCCCTGGCGCGGAGTGATGGTGGCCACCGCGCTGCCGCTCGGCGGCGAGGACCTGGCGCCCGACTTCGGCCGCTACGCCGAGCACTGCCGCTGGCTGGTCGCCGGCGGCTGCGACGGCGTGGTGCCGAACGGTTCGCTGGGCGAGTACCAGACGCTGACCGCCGAGGAGCGGGCCCGTGTCGTGGAGACCGCGGTCGAGGCGGTCGGCGGCGACCGCGTCATGCCGGGGATCGCCGCCTACGGCGCGCTGGAGGCGCGCCGCTGGGCCGAGCAGGCCCGCGACGCCGGGTGCGGGGCGGTCATGCTGCTGCCGCCCAACGCCTACCGGGCCGACGAGCGGGCCGTGCTGGAGCACTACCGCGAGGTCGCCCGGGCGGGCGTGCCGATCGTGGCCTACAACAACCCCTTCGACACCAAGGTGGACCTCACCCCCGCGCTGCTGGCCCGCCTCCACGAGGAGGGGCTGATCGTCGCGGTCAAGGAGTTCACCGGCGACGTGCGCCGGGCCTACGAGCTGGCCGAGCTGGCCCCGGGCCTGGACCTGCTGGTCGGCTCCGACGACGTGCTGGTGGAGCTGCTGCTGGCCGGCGCGGTCGGCTGGGTGGCCGGTTACCCCAACGCGCTGCCCGAGTCGTGCGCGGCCCTGTACGCCGCGGCCGCGGCCGGTGACCTGGCCACCGCGCTGCCGCTGTACCGTTCGCTGCACCCGCTGCTGCGCTGGGACTCCAAGACCGAGTTCGTCCAGGCCATCAAGCTGTCCATGGACCTGGCCGGCCGGCCGGGCGGCCCGTGCCGCCCGCCGCGCACGCCGCTGACCCCCGAGCAGGAGGCCGCGGTGCGCACCGCGACCGAGAAGGTCCTGGCGGAGGGCCTGCGCTAGTGGCGTGTCACTGAACCTTGCTGGGCTATTTGATCTCGGCGGGTGAGCAG
>NZ_JBEZNH010000079.1:0-31515 GCF_040653115.1 Streptosporangium sp. NPDC048047
GCGCGCCGCGGGGCGGGGCGCGCCCGCGCCCCGCCCGCCGCGCGCGGGGTGGTGCGCCTAGTACCGCGCCCCCCCCCCCCCCCCCCGCCTCCCGTCAGGGGTGGCCGGTGGCCGGAAAGGGGCGCCCCACGGTCCGGGCCGGATCTCAGGGACCGTCGGGCCCGGCCAGGGGGTCTACACCGTTCCAGGTGCCCTCGCTGCCGTACGGGGCGAACCGGGCGAACAGCTCCTCCGAGTACCAGTTCTCAGCCCGCGTCCGCCCGATCACCTTCCGGTGGGCGGCCCCCCGGTAGGCGAAGTCGCGCACCGCGTCCGCGTCCCGCCACAGGGAGAACGTCGCCTGCCGGGCCAGCGGCCACTCGCCGACGCCGACCGAGGCCAGGCATTCTTCCTGATCGGCCAGCAGGCGGTCCACCCGGGGGACCGACCGGTAGAACGCCACCAGCCGGGAGGGCCGGATCGCCGCCCGGGTCAGCACCGCGACCGGCGTACCGTCCTGCCGGCCCGGGGCGGTCACGGGTGGGAGGCCGAACGGGTCGGTTCCGCCCCACCGGCCGCGCGACGACAGCGGCCGGAGCCGTACCCCCCACGACTCCAGCGCCTCCGCTCGCCAGCGCGCCGCCACGGGCGAGCCGGTCAGGAAGCCGTCCAGGGCCTCCTCCTCCCGCCAGACCGCCAGCATCGCCCAGCGGCGCAGGTCGGCGCCCAGGCTCATCGACGTGCCCCGGCCCGTCCCCAGCAGCCGCCAGAACACCAGCCCGGGGGTGCGCCCCAGCGCCGGACGGTCGAACGCCATGTACTTCATAGCGCCTATATCCGCATATCTCGTGAGATGGAAAGAAGCGATGACTCCTCCGCCCGGCTCGCCCGGCCTGCCCATCGCGCTCGCGGTGCTCGTCTCGGTCATCGGCGGCTACCTTCTCGGCTCGGTGCCGGTCGCGGTGCTCGTCACCCGGGCGCACGGCCTCGACCCCCGGGAGGCGGGCGACCGGAACCCCGGCTTCTGGAACGTCATGGAACTGCTGGGACGGCGGGCCGCGGTGCCGGTCTTCGCCGGTGACATGCTCAAGGGCGCCCTCGCCGGGCTGCTCGCCCTGGCGGTCACCGGATGGCCGCTCACCTGGCCCGGCGGGGTGACCGGCGGCGGCGTCCTGCCGGTGTACCTCGCGGTGGCCGCCGCGATGACCGGCCACGCCTGGCCGGTGTTCGCCGGATTCCGGGGCGGCCGGTCCATTCTCACCTTCGCGGGCGGCTTCGCGGTGATCTGCCCGCCCGCGTTCCTGCTCGGCGTCGCGGCCCTGGTCGTGACGACCCTCGTCACCCGGTCCTTCGCCGCCGGCGCGCGGGTCGGCGTGTTCGGCCTGCCGGTGCTGCAGCTCCTGCTCGCCCCGGTCGGGTACGTCGCGGCCACCGGGGCGCTGATGTGCCTCATCGGCCTGCGCTTCGGCCAGGCGTCTCGGGCGGAACGGTCGCCCCGGTCGACGTGACCCCGGCGCCGTCCGGGTAGACGCGGCCCCGCCAGCGGCGCACCGGCCGCAGCGTCGCCCGAGTCAGCCGCAATGCCGCCAGCGGGTCCAGCAGCGGAGACAGCGGCACGCCCGGCCCCGGCCGTACGTAACTGCCGCGCAGCGCCCCGGTCAGCAGCAGCCGTACGGCCAGCAGCCCCGCGTCCAGCCGGGTCGGCCGCCCGGCCGCCAGCCGCAGCACCGGCAGCGCCGCGGTCAGCCACACCACGGCCAGGTCGGCGGCCCGCCGCCCGGGAGAGGTGACGTCGTGCAGCGGCAGCGACCGCCCCCACTCCCGCCACACCTCCGCCGCCGAGGAGTGCATGTCCACCTCCAGCAGGCCCCCGGCGTCCAGGAACCCCACCGACCAGCCGCCGGTCGCCAGCTCGCGGGCCAGCGCCACGTCGTCGGTCATGTGCCCGCGCACCCGGGCGAACCCGTCCGCCGCCAGCATCGCCGTACGGCGGAAGGCCATGCACTGGCCGTTGGCCATCACGCGATGCGGCGGCGGGGGAGCGGACGGGCCGACGGGACCGAGCCGGTAGACCAGCGTCGCCAGGAACGACGCGTGCAGCGCCTGCTCGGCGACCCCGTCGCAGACGAACCTCGGGCCCACGCTGACCAGGTCGTAGCGGTCCAGCTCGGCCGACAGCGCGCCGAACAGGCCCGGCCCCGGCCGGGCGTCGGCGTCGAGGGTCACCACGACGTCTCCGGAGGCCGCCCGGACGCCCTGCCGCAGCGCCCACTGCTTCCCCACCCAGCCCGCGGGCAGCGGCTCGCCCGCGACGACCTTCGCCCCCATCCCGGCGGCCAGCCGCGCCGTGCCGTCGGCCGACTCGTCGTCGACGACGATCACCTCCGCCACGGCCGGGTCGGCCAGCACCGCCGCGAGACAGGGGCCGAGGCGGTGCTCCTCGTCGCGGGCGGGGATCACCACCGAGATCCGCCCGGCGGCCTCGGCGACGGGCGCCAGCGGGGGGAGCCGGTCACGTCCCCGCGCCAGCCGCACCGCGACGACCAACGCGGCCGCGGCCTGCGCCGCGGTGAGAAGCCTCATCCGGCGAATCCCTTCGATACGGCCGTTCCCGGCATGACTCCCGGAACGGCCCCCGGAACGGCTTCGGCCGTCACTTTCGGCACGACGCTCAACAGGGGAAGTCCTCCTCCACCAGGGAGGCGACGATGCGCCCGCCCATCGCCACCAGCGGCAGCCCGCCGCCCGGATGCGCCGAACCGCCGACCAGGTACAGGCCGCGCCGCGGCCCCCGGTTGCCGGGCCGGCGGAAGGTGGACAGCCGCCCGGAGTAGGCGCCGCCGTAGATCGACCCGCCCCAGTAGCCGTAGCGTTCCCGCAGGTCGGCCGGGGTGAACAGGTCCACGAACCGCAGCCGTCCCGACAGGTCGTACCCCCGGGCGGCCAGCCGCTCCAGCACCAGGTCGCGGTACGCCTCCGGCGTCATGGGCCACCGGCCCGGATCGCGGGCCGGGACGTTGACCAGCATCGTCCAGTTCTCCGCGCCCTCCGGCGCCTGCGCCGGGTCGTCCACCGCCGAGCAGCCGATGTAGACGGTCGGGTCGGCGGGCGGCACCCGCCGGTCGAAGATGTCGCCGAACTCCCGCTCGTAGTCGGCGGAGAAGACGACGGAGTGGTGCGCCAGCCCTTCGGTCCGGCCCTCCACCCCCGCCAGCAGCAGGAACGCCGACGACGACGTGCCCAGCCGGGCGACGCGCCGCAGCCGCCGCCGGTCCGGCATCAGCCGCCCGTACAGCGCCGCCGCGTCGGTGTTGGCCACCACCACGTCGGCGCGGTCCCGCTCGCCGGAGGCCAGCCGTACGCCCGTGACCCGCGTGCCGTCGTCCAGCACGTCGAGGACCTCGGCGCCGAGACGGACCTCCACGCCCGCCTTGTCCAGCAACGCGGCCAGCGCGTCGGCGATGCGGGGCAGCCCGCCCGGGACGTACCAGCCGCCCTCGCCGTGCTCGATCCCCGGGATGCAGGCCAGCGCCGCCGGGGCCCGGTAGGGGCTGGAGCCCGCGTAGGTCGCGTAGCGGCCGACGTACTGGCGCATCCGGGGGTCGGCGAAGAACCGCCGGGCCAGCCCGGCCACCGTACGGCCCGGCGCGACCGCCGTCAGGTCCGACAGGCGGGCCCCGCCGGACGGCGGCCGGACCGGCGGCCAGGAGGGGAGGAGCGGGCCGGCGAAGAACGCCCGCCGGGCCGCCTCGAAGCAGCCCCGCGCCCAGTCGTGGAAGGCCATCCAGTTGCGGCCCTCGCCCGGGGCCAGCCGGTCCACCTCCGCCGCCATCCGGCCCGGGTCGCGCCGGGCCGACAGCGTCGAGCCGTCGGCGAACCGGTAGCGGCACAGCTCGTCCAACTCGACCAGGTCCAGCTCCAGGCCGAGACCGGTGAACACCTCCGGCAGCGTCAGCAGGGACGGGCCGATCGAGAAGGTGAAGCCGTCCCGGACGTGCTCGGCCAGCTTGCCGCCCAGCCGGTCCCGCTGTTCGTACAGCCGGACCCGGTGCCCGCGCCGGGCCAGCAGCAGCGCCGACACCATGCCGCCGACGCCGCCGCCGACCACGACCACCTCGGCCGCCCGCTCCGCCGTTCCCGCCACCCCGGCCGCCCTTTCCGCGTTCACCGCCGCTCCCGCCGCCCTTCCGTGCTCTCCGCCGGTCCTCTTCCGGATCCCGTTCCCTTCGCGGGCTTTCCCGGCCGCCGCCTGCTCCGGGTCCCCGTTCTCTCCACGTTCACGGGCGAGCCCTGGAACGTCCCCTTCGCGGGCCGGTCCCCGGGATGTCACGCCGGTCCGGCCCGGCGTCCGCGCCACCACGCCAGTACGGCGAACACGCCCATGCACGCCCCTCCGGTCACCGCCACCAGCCGGTCGGGAGGGTCGAACACCGCCGCGAACCCGACGGTCTCCATGAACGCCATCACCGCGTAGACGGACCGCAGCCCTGTGCTCCGCGCCGCCGGGTCGGCCACGATGACGTCGATCAGCACCATGACCAGCGCCGACACCAGCAGCCAGCCGACGAAGTTGCTCAGCGGGATTCCCCGGTACGGCCCGCCGTCGTGCCACACCCACAGGCCCAGCCGGAGCATCTGCGGGTCGAGGAACAGGTCCCAGGCGGTCAGCGCCGCCGCCCCCGCGGCGACCCGCGCGGCCCTGCCGTACGCCGTCGCCGCCGGGAAGATCGCCGCGGCCGTCGCGTGGGCCGCCAGCCCCATGCCGCCCCAGGCCAGCGCCACGATGACCGGCACCGAGCCGAGCTGCGGCCGCAGCACGCCGGTGTAGTGGTAGGCGCCGAACGGCAGGCCGGTCCGGATGCCGATCCATTCGGCGGCGTACCCGGTCACGACCGCGGCGGCGAACGCCGTGAGAGCCCTCGGGAAGGTGTGCGCCCTTCCCGCGAAGGCCACGGCGCTCGCCGCCAGCAGGAGCACCACCACGCTGGTCAACAGGATCGGCCGCGGCTGGAGCCCGGACGCGACCTGGGCGGCGATCATCACCAGGAGCAGGGCGCAGCCGAGCAGACCGAGCGCCCGTGGACCACCCGTGAGCGGTCCGTCCTTCCCGGTGGGCTTCGCCTCCTCCACCGCGTCGCCGTTCACCGCGCCGAGACCGGATCTTCCCCTGTTCACCTGTTGGCTGTGCCCCATGCAGGGTCATTCGAGCGGCGGCCCCGGGTCAGATTCACTTTTCGGGAACGGAAAATGATCGCCTCCGGGCCAGGCGGTTCCTCCGGCGCGACAGGACCGGGCCCGCAACCGTCGGAGAGACCAGAGCATACGGCTTGACTTATATAAGCGTTGGCTGAATCATTGTCGCGTGCACGCATTCGACGTCCTCGGGGACCCGGTCCGGCGCCGGATCCTGGAGCTGCTGGCCGACGGCGAGCTGAGCTCCGGCGAGGTGACCGCCGTGATCAGAGACGAGTACGGGATCTCCCAGCCGGCCGTCTCCCAGCACCTCCGGGTGCTGCGTGACAACGGCTTCGCCAGGGTGCGGGCCGAGGGCACCAGGCGGCTGTACGCCGTCGAAGCGGCGCCGCTGCGGGAGGTCGACATGTGGCTGGAGCCCTTCCGCCGGTTCTGGGAGCAGCGCCTCGACGCGCTGGCGACCGAACTGGCCCGCGGCAGACGCGAGCGGCGCCGTGCCGCAGACGGCCCCGAAGATCCCACCGGACACGAGGAGAACCGATGAAGGACATCATCGACGAGGTCGGCCTCGCCCACCGGGAGGTGGGAGCCGACGGCGAGACCAAGGCGATCCTGGTCCGGCGCCGCTACGACGCCGAGGTCAAGGACGTCTGGGACGTCATCACCACCGCCGACCGCATCGCCCGCTGGTTCTCCCCGGTCACCGGCGACCTGCGGGAAGGCGGCCACTACCAGATCCAGGGCAACGCCGGCGGCGAGATCCTCGCCTGCGAGCCGCCCCGCCACCTGAGGCTCACCTGGGTCTTCGGCGGCGCAACCTCGGAGGTCGAGGTACGGCTGGCCGAGGACGGCGACGCCACGCGGCTGGAACTGCGCCACACCGCCGCCGTCCCGCCGGAGATGTGGGACCGGTACGGCCCCGGAGCCGTCGGCCTCGGCTGGGACCTGGCGCTGCTGGGCCTGGTCCTGCACCTGCGGACGGGCGAGCCGGTCTCGGATCCCGAGGGCTTCGGCCGCAGTCCCGAGGGCGCGGCCTTCATCGCGGCCAGTGGCCGAGCGTGGGGCGAGGCCCACCGTGCCGCCGGAGCCACCGAGGAGGAGGCCGCGGCGGCGGCCGAACGGACCATCGCCTTCTACACCCCCTGAGAGACGTCCCGGAAGCTCAGGCGCCAGACCCCGAGTCCGCCGGACGGCGGCTCGCCGACACCCATGAGGAGTTCGACCCGATGACGCAGAAGATCACCACCTTCCTGATGTTCGAAGGCGCCGCCGAGGAGGCGATGACGTTCTACATCTCGCTGTTCGACGACGCGGAGATCCTCGACATCACCCGCTACGGCTCCGAGGGCCCCGGCAAGGAGGGCACCGTGCAGCACGCCACGTTCAGCCTGGCGGGCCAGGAGTACATGGCCATCGACAGCCCGACGGCGCACGCCTTCACCTTCACCCCGGCGGTCTCGCTGTACGTCCAGTGCGACTCCGACGCGGAGATCGAGCGGCTGTACGCGGCGCTGTCGGAGAAGGGCGGGACCATGATGCCGCTCGACTCCTACGGCTTCAGCAAGCGCTTCGCCTGGGTCGCGGACCGCTTCGGCGTCTCCTGGCAGCTCAACCTCGCCTGACTCCACCCCCTTCCGCGCGGGCCCGCCGTACCGGATTCCTCCGGTACGGCGGGCCGTCGTGCCGTGCGGCGCGTGACCCGGGGCGTCTCTCCACGTGTCCCGGTGCGTCGCCGCCGGGCCGTCCCCGTCCGCGACCCGGTGCGTCGCCGTCAGGCCGGCCCCGCCCGCCACCCGGTACGGCATGGCGTCACCGGGTGCGCACCGTCACCTGTTACAACGAGAGACGTCGCCCTGTCGCGGGGCAGCCACGCCGAGATCCACGATCGCCGGGGCCCCTCCCGACCCCGCGTCCCGGGCGGCTCGGCCTCACGCGGGCCCGTTTCCCCGCCCCGCGCGAGCGTGCTCCCGGCGGACACGGACACGCGGCCGGCACACGAAACGACCGCTCGTCCACGGGAGGAACCCATGACCGTCCACCGCCGCGCCCTCGCCGCCACGGCCCTTCTCGCCTCGGCGCTCCCCGTCCTGGCCTCCCTGACCCCGGCGCTCCCGGCCGCCGTCGCCGGCACCGTGTCCACCGCTCCTGTCGCGGCCGGAACCGGGACCGAGACGGAGCTCGGAACCGGGGCGGGGGCCGCGGCACGCCCGGCGCAGCTCACCGTGATGCTGGTGAACCTGCAGACCGGCAGGTGCCTGACCATCGCCGGCGGCGTGAGCGCGGAGAACAACGTCCAGGCCGTGCAGTACACCTGCGACACCCACCCGTCCCGCCGCTGGTTCCTCAACGACGTGACCGGAACCGGCCAGTACCAGGTGCGCAACGCCAACACCGGCAAGTGTCTCACCATCGCCGGAGGCGTCAGCACGGCCAACAACGTCACGGCCGTGCAGTACGACTGCGACGACCACCCCTCCCGCCGCTGGACCCTGAACCTGACGGGCGCCCTCTAGACGATCGATTCCAGAAGGTTCGGTGGTCGTACGGCCGATCGGTGCGATCGCCGTACCGGCTCCCTCGTCGCATGCGCGCGGGGACGCCCTGAAACCGATCGCCTATGTCGTCGTGCGTCTGCGGACCAGGTCCCTGCTCTCCTCGGGCAGCGCGTCAGCGGCCGTCAGCCGCGGCAGCAGGTCCGGTTCGAGGGTCATCGCGCGGAAGACGAGCGCGACGGTCACGTCGTGGTCGGGCCGGTGCACGATCTCGACGGGGTCGGAGGCCCGGATGTCCCCCGGTTCGATCACCCGCAGATAGGCGCCCGGCACCGCGGCCCGGGTGAACCGCTTGATCCAGCCCTCCTGCTCCAGCCACCCCTGGAACGTCGCGCACGGGATCCGCGCGCATGACACCTCCAGGACCACGTCCGGCCCGATGCGCCAGCGTTCGCCGATCAGGGCGCCGTTGACGTCGAGGCCGAGGGTCGTGAGGTTCTCCCCGAAGACGCCGTTGGTGAGCGGCCTGCCCAGCTCGGCCTCCCACCCGTCGAGATCCTCGCGGGCATAGGCGTAGACGGCCTGGTCGTAACCACCATGATTCTTCACATCGTGGACGCGGTCGCCCGCGAGACCGACCTCGCCGGTGCCCTTGGGGCCGGGCGCGGTGACGGCGACCGGTCCGTCGACGGGCCGCTTGTCGATGCCCGTCGCGCCGAGGCCCTTCCACGGGTTGGGCCGGGGCCTGCCGACGTTGACGGAGAGCAGCTTCATACGCGCGACGGTACAGACCTCCACGTATCGAAGCGACGCGTTTCCCCGCCGATCCCTTGAAATCGATCACCCGGGGCACGCCGTCTTCATCGCCGATCGCACTCGGCGTATCCTGGGCCGGACCCGGTGGGAGGCCGGCATTCTGTTCGGCGGCACCGACACCCTCGGCGACCTGCCCCGCATCATCAACGATCCCAAGGCGGGAGAGCACCGTTGACCATGACCTTCCCCACACTCAACGTCGCCGCCCTGGAGCGGGTCTACGCCCACATCGTGGCCAACCCCGAGGAGTGGAACCAGAGATACTGGCACTGCGGCACCTCCATGTGCTTCGCCGGGCACACGGTGGCCATGTACGGCACGGCGAACTGGAGCGCTCCCGGCGACCCGGGCTGCGACACGTTCGTGGCCCTGTCCACCGACGACGAAGACGACCTCTTCATCGACGAGGGCGAGCGCGTCATCTACGTCGCCGACCGCGCCCGGCACATCCTGGGCATCACCGAGGACGAGGCCGCCGTGCTGTTCCACCAGAACAACACGCTGGCCGACATCCGCCGCATCATCGACGACCTCATCGCAGGCGCGCGGCACTAGAGTCCCACCTCGGAGACCCGCGCTCCCCGCACGAGGGGGCGCGGGCCTTTCGCGTTTCCGCCGAACCTCTGAACCCAGGAGCCGAGCGGGTCCTCATCGTCCCCATGAGGGGTCGCGACTGTAGTACGCACGGAACCAGGAGTAGTGCGGACAGGTCCTCCCCGCCCCTGCGAAGGGCCGCAACACGGGGATGTGGACGCGGTCGATGCGGCCGTACGCGTCCTCATCGCCCCTATGAGAGGCCGCGATGCATCCTCGCGCTCAGCCGAAGGGGCGCGACGGAGGATCAGCCCGTGAACCTTTCACCGTGTGGGAGCGACGAACCATGTAGTCGACCACTGTGGAGGCCGTTGATGATCTCATCCCATGCCGGGGGAGCGCCGCCGAGCCGTCCGAACAGGTCCGGGCGGAAGAGCCTCGGGCTGATCGTTCTCGGTGCCGTACTGGGGGCGATACTGAGTGTGGCGCTGTTCGTCGCGGCGTGGTGGCCGCGGTTCGAGGTGGTCTACCGCAGTGACCAGCCGACCACCGTGGCCTACAGCGACGGTTCGAAACACATGGTGGGCCTGGTGCGCAGGAGCACCCTTCTCGGGGAGTCACACCTGATCGTCGCCGGCCGGGATCCGAGCTTCTCCTACGGTCACCAGGTGGAGATCGAGACGTCCGCCGATTCGGTCAGGACGGTCGAGTGGACGACCGCCGGGGTTCGGACGGTCTTCGACACCGGCCACGAACTGTTCATTCCCGCCCGATACTTCATCGGCGGTCGGTGACTCGCACCGGCGAGAGGCGTCGGCCGCCGCGCGGGAGGAGAACGCGTCGGCCGATCCCGCAGCCGGGAGCCCCGGCCCGGCGACCAGGACCACCACGGTGGCCCCGTGACCGCCGGCCGGGTTCATGTTCGCCCGTCTGCCCTGGTCACGGCATGTCGTCACCTGAAAGATCGTCTTCGGGTGTTACAACGGAGCGTCGCCCGGTTGCGGGGCCGCCCGACCACACGATCCACGGGCATCCTCCCGGGCCCGGCAGGCCGGGGCGACCCGGTTCCGCGTACCCGGCGCCCGCGCCCGCCTCCCCGCGTGCGCGGACACCGGTCCGCCGGAGACCTCCGCCGCCGCGCCGTCGGCGGGTCCACGGACGCGGGCCGGAACGCCGTGACCACGAAAACGACCAGCTCATCCACGGGAGGAACCCCATGGCCGTTCTCCGCCCAGCCCGCCGCTCCGCCCTGACCCTCGTCACGGCCGCCGCCCTGTTCGTCCCGGTGCTCCCGGCCGCGGCCCACGCCCGGACCGACCCCGCCACCGGCCTCTCCCCGGAAGGGCGGCAGTCGACGGCCCTGACCGGGATGCTGGTGAACGGGCAGACCGGAAAGTGCCTGACCGTCGCCGGCGGCGGGCGCGTGACCGACAACCTCCGGGCCGCGCAGTACGAGTGCGACGCCTACCCGACCCGCCAGTGGACCATGACGGACGCGACGGGCACCCGCCAGTACATGCTGCGGAACGCCCAGACGGGCAAGTGCCTGACCATCGCCGGAGGCGCCAGCACCGCCAACAACTACACCGCCGTGCAGTACACCTGCATGGACCACCCCGCGTTCCGCTGGATGTTCTGGGGTGCGGCCGGCGCCCAGCAGTACCAGCTGAAGAACGTACAGACCGGCAAGTGCCTGACCATCGGCCCGGACGGCAGCACCGCCGTCCAGTACACCTGCGACAAGCAGCCCTCACGCATGTGGGGCGTGCGCTACATGTGAGCCGGGCCGGCAGGGTGGGCGGCCCGGACACCCGAGTCGCCCGCCCGGCCGTTCACCGAGGATCGCCGGCGGGACCCCGCGGCCGGGAGGACAGACCGGTCTCGCGCATCGTCGGTTCCGTGCCTCCGGGGTACCAGGGACGGGAGGCACGGAGGCGGGTGATTCAGGGGTATGACGTTCAGAGGTGCGGCGCCATGACAGTGTTCCGGGCATGCTGATCGTGATGAGCGGCTTGCCCGGTGCCGGCAAAAGCTCCGTCGCCCAGGAACTGGGCCGTCTGCTTCCGGCCCCGGTGCTGTCGGTCGACCCGGTGGAGGCCGCGATGTGGCGAGCGGGAATCGACCGCGGCCAGCCGACCGGACTGGCGGCCTACGTCGTGGTGGAGGCACTCGCCTCCGACGTTCTCGCGCTCGGGCAGACGGTCATCGTCGACGCGGTGAACGACGCGCGGGAGGCACGGGAGCAGTGGCGCGGCCTTGCCCGCCGCCGGAGCGCGGTGCTGTGCCACATCGAAGTGACCTGCTCCGATCGTGCCCTGCACCGGCGACGGCTGGAAGGTCGCCGGCGCGACATCGATGGCTTCGTCGAGCCGGCCTGGGCGTCGGTGGAGGCGCGCCGCGCGAACTTCGACGCATGGTGCGAGGACCGCCTCGTCCTCGACTCCACCGCTTCGCTGACCGGCAACGTGCAGATCGCCATGGCTCACCTGCGCGCTGCTCGCCGAGATTCCCTATCCGGCACCTCGGAATGACACCTGGAGTCGGCGAAGGCGGATGTGGAGCCGTCGCCGCGGCCCGTCTCGACGGCGGCGCGGCTCAAGGGGCCGGACCGGGATGGTGGATCCGTCCGGCGACCGGTGGCGACGGCGGGGTGAGACGATCTTCATCGTGGCGATCCAGGTGGCGGTGTGCGGGCCGCGTGACTGCACGGACGAGGACGAGGCCGACGCCCGCGAGGTCGGCCGGCTGCTGGCCGGGCGCGGCGCGGTGGTGATCTGCGGCGGTTACACGGGGGTGATGGCCGCGGTGGCGGCCGGGGCCCGCTCGGCGGGCGGCACGGTGGTCGGCGTCCTGTCCCGGCCGGACCGGGAGCAGGCGAATCCGGACCTCTCCGTCGTCATCCCGACCGGCATGGGGGAAGCCCGGAACGCCGTCATCGCCAACTCGGGCGACGCCGTGATCGTCATCGGCGGGTCATGGGGGACGCTGTCGGAGCTGGCGCTCGCGATGAGCCACGGCCGCGTCCCCGTGGTCCAGCTCGGCGGCTGGCGGATCCTTGACCGCGAGGGGCGGCCGGTTCCCGGGGTCAGGCACGTCTCCTCCCCGGAGGAGGCGCTGGAGGCCACCGGCCTGTGGGCCTGACCGCCTCGGCCGTCCGGGCCGCTCGACCCGCACGACTCGACGGACCGGACCGCCCCGGCCACCCGTACCGTCTGGATCGTCCGACCCGCCGGCCCCGCAGGATCGCCGGGCTCTCGTCAGCCGGCCTGCTCCTTCAGGTGGTCCAGGATGGCGTGGGCCACCTCGCGCTTGGACATCTTCGGCCGTTCGAAGCGCAGGTCGGCCACCTCGGCGAAGGCCGCGGCCCGGCGTTCGTGCAGCTCCTTCGCCACGTCCAGCGGCTTCTTGCCGAACCGCGGGCGGTGCGGCTTCTCCTCGATCTTCTTGGCGATGAACTCAGGGGTGGCGTCCAGCCACACCACCAGGGCCGGTTTGAGCGCCTCCCGGCACCGCGGGTCGTCCAGGACGCTGGCCGCGGCGGCGATGATCGGCGCGGGCCGTTCGGCGAGGCTGTCCAGCAGGTGCTCGGCCTCGCGGGCGTGCAACTCGGTGACGCCGGCGGTCTCGGCGATGGCGGCCGCGGTGACGCCGTAGCGTTTCTCGAGGTAGTCGTCACTGTCGCGCACCGGTCGGTCCAGGGCCTCGCCCAGCACTTCTGAGACGCTGGTCTTGCCGGCGCCCATCAGACCGACCACCACGATCGGGACGTCCGCCTCCGTGTCTGCCATGTCAGCCACCTCCGGTCCTCAGGGGGAATGTGAAAAAGGGGTCCTCCGTCTCCTTGCCCCGGAAGCCCATGCCTAGCCCTCCCGGTCCGCCGACGCCCCCGCGGCACCCCTGTTTTCCGCAAAATACTCTATTTATCCCTATCGAGCAGAAAGATACGGTAGTTTCATGTCAGATCGCTTCTACTCCGTGGAGCAGGTCGCCGAGCATCTGGGTCTGCACGTTCGCACCGTCCGCAACTACGTGCGGGACGGGCGGCTCACCGCGGTCCGCATCGGCAAGCAGTACCGGATCGCGCACGAGGATCTGGAGGCGTTCACCGGCCGCCCGGTGCCCCCGCCGCCCTGGGAGACCGTACGGCGGCAGCGGCACACCGACGTGTCGAGCATCGTGGAGATCGACGCGGTCAGCCGGGAGACGGCCGACCGACTGTCCACCCTCCTGATGGTCGCGGCCACCGACCGCCGCCCCGGCGACCAGCCGCTGCGGATCGAGACGGTCTACGACGAGGAAAGGGCCCGGATGAAGATCATCGTCCTGGGCGGTCTGCGGGACACCGCCAGGCTGTTCGACTACATGGAAGGAATCCTCACGTCATGAGCGTGATCTACCGGTCCGAGGCCGGCGCGGAGGAGATCCGGCGGCGCTACCGGGAGGCGCTGGACGCCTGGCCGGTCCCCGCCGAGCAGGTACGGGTGCCCACCCGCCAGGGCGAGACCTTCGTCGTCGTCTCCGGCCCGCCGGACGCGCCACCCGTGGTGCTGCTGCACGGCGCGGGGGCGAACGCGACGATGTGGCAGGACGACGTCGCCGTCTGGACGCGGCGTTTCCGCATCCACGCCGTGGACCTCGTCGGCGAGCCGGGCCTGAGCGCGCCGTCGCGCCCGCCCCTGGACTCCGACGCCCACGCGCTGTGGCTGGATGACGTGCTGGACGGCCTCGGGATCACCGCCGCCTCGATCGTCGGGACCTCCCTCGGCGGCTGGGTGGCACTGGACTACGCCGTCCGCCGCCCGGGAAGGGTGGAGCGCCTGGCCCTGCTGTGCCCCGGTGGCCTGGGACGGCAGAAGACCGGCTGGATGATCAGGGCGCTGCCGCTGCGCCTGTTCGGGCGCCGGGGGCTGCACCGGTCGGCGCGGATCGCCACCGGCCTGAAGTCCCCGCTGGCCGGTCCGGTCCTCGACTCCCTGGCGCTGACGTTCACGGAGTTCAAACCGCGGATGGAGCGGCTGCCGGTCTTCCCCGACGAGGCGCTGCGCCGCCTGGCCGTGCCGGTGCTGGTGATCGTCGGCGGCCGTGACGTCATGTTCGACTCCACGGAGACCGCCCGGCGGGTGCGCCGCTGCGTCCCGCACGCGACCGTGACCGTCCTGCCCGAGGTCGGGCACGCGATCCTGGGCCAGGCCGAGCCCGTCTCGGCGTTCCTATCGGCCGACGCCGACGCCGACGCCGACGCCGACGCCGGAGCCGGGGCCGGGGCCGGGGCCGGGGCCGGGGCCGGGGCCGCCGACGCAGGCGGTCAGCTCGGCGCGGAGGCCCGCGATGCCTGACGTGATCCAGGAGCGGGCCGGGGCGACGGTGCTGGTGTGTGATCCGGACGGGCCGCCGGTGGCGACCACGCAGGACGCGCTCGACCTGGTCGGCGCGGCGTTCCTCGGCGCCCAGGTGGTGGCCGTGCCCGCGAGCCGGCTGGACGAGCGGTTCTTCTCCCTGGGCACCCGCTTCGCCGGGGAGGTCCTGCAGAAGTTCGTCAACTACCGGCTGCGGCTGGCCGTCATCGGGGACATCTCCCGGCACCTGGCGTCCAGCTCGGCCCTGCGCGCCCTCGTCCACGAGTCGAACCTGGGGGACCACGTGTGGTTCCTCCCCGACCTCGACGCGCTCGACGCCCGGCTGGCCGCGGTCAGCTGACCTGCGGCCCCGCCCGCCGTACGGCCGTCCCGGACCGTGGGGCGCCGCCGTCCGGTCACGGGGCGGGATCGGCCGCCGGGCGCCGGCTCCAGCTCCGGGGTCGGGTTCCGGCGCGCCGGAGCCGGAGGACGGCGACGGAGGACAGCACGAGCGTGCCGCCGGCGAGCTGCACCGGGGTCAGGGACTCGCCGAGGACGAGCGCGGCCAGTGCGGCGGTGACCACGGGCTCGAAGGTGGACAGGATGGCGGCGGTCGAGGGGCCGGTGCGCCTGAGCCCGGCGAAGAAGGTCAGCATCGCCACGACGGTGGAGATCACGGCGATGGCGGCGAGCCAGAACCATCCCGATGCCCCGAAGCCGAGATCGACGCCGCCGGTGAGCAGGGCGCGGGCGCCGAGGGTGCCGGCCGCGCCGGTCATCACCAGCGCGGACAGCGCCACGGGCGCCAGCCGGTGCACGACGGTGTCGGCGACGAGGATGTAGACGGTGTACGTGGTCGCGGAGGCGAAGGCCAGCAGCGCCCCGAGCGGGTGGAAGCTCATGCCGCCGGCGCCGAGCAGGACCAGCAGTGTTCCGCCCGAGGCGGCCGCCAGCGCGGCTCCGCGGGCGGGGGTGAGCCGGTCACGGCCGAGCAGCACCGCCACCACGGTGACCATGACCGGGTAGGTGTAGAGGATCAGGGCCAGCAGCGAGGCGTCCATCAGCTCCAGCGCGGAGAAGAACAGACTCGCCTGTGTGGCGTACCCGATGGCGCCCAGGCCGATGGCGATGGCCGGCACCCGGCCGCGCGCCGTCGCCGGCCGGGCGCCGGCCGGCGGCTTCCGGGGAGGGCCGGAAGTCACCTGCCGGGTGCCGACCGGCGACTTTCGGGGAGGGCCGGAAGCGGCGCGACGCAGTCCCGGTCGCACGAGCAAGGCGAGCCCGAGCAGGACGGCGGCCAGGGCGAAGCGCACCAGCAGCAGCGTCCCGGGTGAGACGCCGGCGTCGTAGGCGAGCTTGCCGAAGATCGCCATCGCGCCGAAGCAGGCCGCGGACAGAAGACACAGTGCTGCACCCATGCGTCCAAGGATCCGGGGCCCGAATCATCGGGTCCAGCGATGATTCATGGAGGTAAATCATTAGAATTCTCGAATGATCGAGTTGGATCTCCGGCGACTGCGCTTCCTGCGGGAGTTCGAGGAGCGTGGCACTCTGGCCGCGGTCGCGGCGGCTCTGGGCTACAGCCCGTCCACGGTCTCCCAGCAGCTCGCCCTGCTGGAGAAGGAGGCCGGGGCCCGGCTGTTCGACAAGGCGGGGCGGGGTGTGCGGCTCACCGACGCCGGACGTCTGCTCGCCCAGCACGCGCGGGTGCTGCTGTCGGCCGCCGAGGCGGCGCAGGCCGACCTGGCCGGTCTCGGGGGCGACATCCGGGGCACCGTCCGCGCCGGCGGCCTGCAGTCGGCCGCCCGCCGCCTCCTCATCCCGGCGGTGGCCCGCATGAGGGCCGACCACCCGCGGGTCCGGGTGGAGATCTCCGAACTGGAACTCGAACAGTCCCTGCCGGGTCTGCGCCTCGGCACGGTCGACCTCGTCATCGGCGACGAGTACGACAGCCACCCCCGCCCCCGCCCGGCCGGCCTGCGCTTCACGCTCCTGCTCGAAGAGCCCCTGAAAGTCGTGCTCCCGGCCGCGCATCCCCTCGCCCGGCCCGGCGGACCCGTCCCGGTCATCGGGCTGCGGTCCGACATCTGGACCGCCTCCGCCGAAGGCACCGGCCACCATGCCATGGTCATCGGGACCTGCCGCGCCCTCGGCGGCTACGAGCCCGATCTGCGGCACCGCTCCAGCGACGCCGACGTCCAGCTCGAACTCGTCCGCGCCGAGGCGGCCGTCGCCCTGTTGCCGACCCTGGCCCTGCCCGGCGACGATCCCGCGCTCGCGATCAGAGACATCGCCGAGACCACTCTCAAGCGCCGTCTGGTCGCCGTCACCCGGGACACGCCGCCCGCTCCCGCGCTCACCGCCCTCCTGGCGGCCGTGACGGACCAGGTGGGCGAGCTCGGCCTGTAGCGACCTTCCGGCCGCCCGGCGTTCTTCGGGGCCGGAGACCACGGGCGGGCGTTACCGGGCCGCGGGTCGCCGCCGTCCGGTCACGGTACGGGGGCCGTCGTCGGTCGCGGGGCGGGATCGGCCGCCACGCCCGCGGCGTACCGGATGCCGCCGAGCAGGTGGGCGCGGAACGCCGGGTCGGCGTAGGACTCGCGCGTGTGCCCGCCGCCGGTGTACCAGGACCGGCCGCCCAGGTGGTCGTGGCACCAGGCGATGGGGTGGTCGTCCATGCCGCCGCCGGAGTACGACGCCTCGTCCAGCGACATCAGGACGCGCACTCCGGGCCGCGGGTTCGTCCGGTAGTCGTACCACTCGTCGTACCGCCGCCAGACGGGTTCGAGGTGCGCGGTGGAGGGATGGGAGCGGTCCTCCACGCGGACGACGGCCTCCTGCGGCTCGGGGTGGCACCGGAAACGGGCGCCGACGAGCTCTCCGTAGAACGGCCAGCCGTACTCGGTGTCGGCGGCCGAGTGGATCCCGGCGAAGCCGCCGCCGCCCCGGACGTAGGACTCGAACGCCGCGCGCCGCGCGTCGTCCAGCACGTCGCCGCTGGTGTTGAGGAACACCACGGCCCGGTACCGGGCGAGGCCGGCGGGGGTGAAGGCGCCGCCGTCCTCGGTGGTGTCGACGGTGAAGCCGTGCCGCCGGCCGAGGTCCCCGACGGCCCGCAGGCCGTCGGGGATGGAGTCGTGCCGGTACCCGGCGGTCCTGGAGAAGACGAGGACGGCGTAGGGGGGATCGGCCGTCATCTCCGGGTCAGCCGCTCTTGCGGCGGAAGGAGCGCCTGCCCCCGGCCGGGCCCTGGGAGCCGTGGATCTTCGAGGCGCCCTTCCCCCGGCCCGCGGCGTTCAGCTCCGTCTGGGCCAGCTTCTTGCGCTCCAGTGCCTCGCGGAACTTGCGCTTGAGCTCGTCGTCGGTGCCCTCGGCGCCTTCGAGGGTCTGGGTGCTCTCGGCGTCTTCCGGCTCCGGCGTGACGTCAGGCATGCGAACCTCCTGTTCTCTGGACGGTCCGGCTTCGGCCGACCGGAACGTCATCTTCTCACGTCCGCAACGCCGTACGGCTGGCCGCGCGATCCTCTCCGGGCCGGGCACCGGGGCGCGGGCCGCCCGCGGGTGGGAGAACCGGAGGGCGAGGGAGCGGGGGAGCGGGCCGTGATGGGATCTCCGCGAGATGGCGGGGGATCCGGAGGGCGGGGGAGCGGGGCTCAGCCCAGGTCCATGGCCATCAGCAGTATCAGGCCCGCCAGGTGGCCGACCACCACGAAGATGATCACGAAGAGGAAGACGAACCGCGCGGGGCCGTGCTCGAAGTACTTGCCCTCGCGGAGCTCGGAACGCCCCGCCTGGCGCTCGGCGATCCGCTCCTCGATCGGCTTGCGGTTGAACATGGGGCTCCTCAGGGACCGGTGACGCTTGGTGCCGCAATGCTTTGTGCACCAATTACCTTACTATGTCGATTGGAGGTGCATGTGAGTGACATATCCGAGGCGCTGCGCCTGGAGCGACAGGTGTGCTTCGCCCTCGCGGTGGCCTCGCGCGGCGTCATCGGGGTCTACCGGCCGCTGCTGCAGCCGATGGGGCTGACCCACCCGCAGTATCTCGTCATGCTCGCGCTGTGGGAGCACGACCAGCTCTCGGTGAAGGAGCTGAGCAAGCTACTGAGACTCGACCCCGGTACGCTGTCACCGCTCCTCAAAAGACTTGAGGCGATCGGCTACATCCGGCGGCGGCGTGACAGTCAGGACGAACGCGTCCTGGCGATCACGCTCACCCCGGAGGGCCGGAGGCTGAGGAGCGAGGCTGAGAGGATCCCGCCGTCCGTCGCCCGGCGACTGGGTATGGACCTGGAGGAGCTGCAGGAGCTCCACCGGGTGCTGACCCGGGTGATCGCCGCCGCGGACGACACGCATCATTGATGCACAGAAAGGACAGATAAGGCTCATGGCTGGAAGCCACGGAGGAAGCCCCAAGTCTTGGCTTGCGGTGCTCGTTATTTTGGCCGGGTTCATGGTCGGCGGAGTGGGCCTGTGCACCGGGCCCAACTGGATCATGTTCTGGGCGGGGGCCGGAATCATCGTCGTGGGCGGTCTGATCGCCCTGGTGGTGGACATCTTCTCCGACGTGATCATCGACGCTCCCCGTGAGCCGCTGAACCACGGCGGCTGACCCGGAGGCTCCCGCACTCCCGGAGCTCCGGCCCCGGGCGATCTGACGGATCGCCCGGACCCGTCGTCCGCCGCGGGGCCCTCCGTGCCGCCGCAGAGCCGCCGCAGGGTCTCCAGGTCGCCGCAAGATCCTCCGGGCCGCTTCCCGGTGCTTGAGGCCGTCGCCCGGTTCGATGTCCGGAATGGCGGTTCGAGGGGTGACATAGGTCACATCCGAGGTGCATAGTCGTCTGACGACTTCGCGCCGAGGATCGGAGGCTCCTCTCCATGTCCCGAGACCGGACCCGCTACCTGTACCTGGCCGTCATCCTGGCGGTGATCGCCGGCATCGCCGTCGGACTGCTGGCGCCCGATCTCGGTACGGCGCTGAAACCCCTGGGCACGGCCTTCGTCAACCTCATCAAGATGATGATCAGCCCGATCATCTTCTGCACCATCGTGCTCGGCGTCGGATCCGTCGCGCGGGCCGCCAAGGTCGGCCGGGTCGGCGGCCTGGCGATCGGTTACTTCCTCGTCATGTCCACCGTCGCGCTGGCCATCGGCCTGGTCGTGGGCAACCTGGTGGACCCCGGTCACGGCCTCCAGCTCACCGACGAGCTGCGCAGGTCGGCCCAGGCCGAGGCCGCCAAGGGCGGCGAGAGCGACACCGTCTCCTTCCTGATCGGGATCATCCCGACCACGCTGGTGTCGGCGTTCACCGAGGGGCAGGTGCTGCAGACCCTCCTGGTCGCGCTGCTCGCCGGGTTCGCGCTGCAGGCCATGGGGGAGCGCGGCGTCCCCGTCCTGAACGGCGTCGCCCACATCCAGCGGCTCGTCTTCCGCATCCTCGCCATGATCATGTGGGCGGCCCCGGTCGGCGCCTTCGGCGCGATGGCCGCGGTGGTCGGCGCCACCGGGCTCGACGCGCTCCGCAGCCTCGGCCTCATCATGCTCGCCTTCTACGTGACCTGCCTGGTGTTCGTGCTGGGCGTCCTCGGGCCGCTGCTGTGGCTGGTGGCGAGGGTCAACCTGCTGTCCCTGCTGCGCTATCTCGGCCGGGAGTTCCTGCTCATCCTGTCGACCTCCTCCTCGGAGTCGGCCCTGCCCCGGTTGATCGCCAAGATGGAGCACCTGGGGGTGAGCCGCCCGGTCGTCGGCATCACCGTGCCGACCGGCTACTCGTTCAATTTGGACGGCACCGCCATCTACCTCACGATGGCCACCCTGTTCATCGCCAGTGCCACCGGCGCCCCGCTCTCGGTCGGCGAGCAGGTCTCCCTGCTCGCCTTCATGATCATCGCTTCCAAGGGCGCGGCAGGCGTCACCGGCGCGGGTCTGGCGACCCTCGCGGGCGGCCTGCAGTCGCACCGCCCCGCCCTGGTGGACGGCGTCGGCCTGATCGTCGGCATCGACCGCTTCATGTCCGAGGCGAGAGCGCTGACCAATTTCGCGGGCAACGCGGTCGCCACCGTCATGGTCGGCACCTGGACCGGCGAGTTCGACCGGGACCGCGCGGCCGAGGTGCTCTCCGGCCGCGCCCCCTTCGACGAGGCGACCCTCCTGGACGAGCACGGCGACGAGCGCGATGAAGGGCTCGGTGACAGGCAGGACGACCACGACGGAGCCGGCACGGGGGTCGGCACGGCGTCCCGGTAGGCGCCGGTGCGGCACCTCGCCAGGCGTCGGCGCCGGATCTCGAAGTGCGGGCGCGGGGCCTCGAAGCGTCAGAGCGGGGTCTCGGTGAGCGGGCGCGGGGCCCTTCCCGGCGGCGGCCGTACGGCGGGGGCCGAGGTGCTCGCGCGCAGGACGACGGTTCCCGGGACGCGCTCGACGCGGCTGCGTCCGGCGGTGGCGGGCCGCAGGGCCAGCGTCATGACGCGCCTGCCGATCTCCTCCAGCGGCAGCGCCACGGTGGTCAGCGGCGGGGTCAGGTCGCCGACCACCGGGATGTCGTCGAACCCGGCCAGCGAGACGTCGCCGGGCACGGTGAGGCCGTGGTCGCGGAAGGCGGCCAGCGCACCGACCGCCATGATGTCGGTCGAGGCGAAGACGCAGGTGGCGCGCAGGCCGCGGGCGACCAGTTCGGAGGCGGCCCGGTGGCCGCCGTCGCGGTTGAAGGCCCCCTCCACGATCTGGTCCGGGGCGATCATCACCCCCGCCTCGGCGAGAGCCTCCCGGAAGCCGGTCAGGCGGTCCACGACGGTGGTGATGACCGGCGGGCCGGTGAGCACGGCGAAGTCGCGGTGGCCGAGGCCGAGCAGCGCCCTGGCCAGCGCGGCGGCGCCGGCGCGGTTCTCGGGCAGGACCGAGTCGACGCGGAGGCCGCGGTGGCGGCTGACCGCGGCGATGCGGGTCCCCGCGGCGGCGCACCGGGCCAGTTCCTCGCGCATCGCGCCCTGCCAGGCGCGGTCCTCGAACCCCGAGCCGGTCAGCAGGATCGCCCGGACGCGCTGGCCGCGCATCATGGAGACGTAGGACAGCTCACGGGCCGGGTCGCGGAAGGTGCTTCCCATGATCACGTGGAGGTCGTGCTCCGCGGCGGCCCGCATGATCCCGCCGGAGACCGCCGCGAAGTAGGGGTCGCTGACGTCGTGGCAGATGACGCCCACCGCCTGGCTGGAGGCGCGGGCGAGGGCCTGGGCGTGGGCGTTCGGGGTGTAGGCGAGCCGCTCCGCGGCGGCCAGGACCCGCTCGCGGAGGTCGGCGCGCACGCGGGTGGTGCCGTTGAGCGCGCGGGAGGCGGTGGCGGAGGAGACCCCCGCCTCGCGGGCGACGTCATTGAGGGTCACCTGGGACCATTTGTCCAATTCCTCCCTCACCTCCTCTTGACCCGTATGTGAGACGGCCCCTACCGTACACCGGAAAGCGCTTTCAGACAGCGCTTTCACATCACCAGAAAGCGCTTGCATACAGATCCGCCCGTACGCGGGCGAAAGGAGGGCGCCCATCATGAGCATGAACCCCGGCGGGTCCGAGGGGCGGCTGCTCGCCGTCCTCGAACGGAGCTGGCGGCCGGTCGCGCTGCTCGTCGCCTGTTTCGCCGTGTGGTGGGCGATCACCTCCACCCAGCTGGTGCCGCCCTACCTCGTTCCGTCGCCGGGGACGACCCTCGGGGTGATGACGGAGAAGTCGTCATATCTCTGGCAGCACACCTGGGTGACCACCTACGAGACCGTCCTGGGCTTCGTCATCGCCGTCGTCATCGGCGTCCTTGCGGCCGTGGTGATGGTCTACTCCGCGACCGTGGAGAAGACGCTCTATCCCGTCCTGCTCTTCGCGCAGGTCATCCCCAAGATCGCCATCGCCCCGCTGTTCGTGGTCTGGCTCGGCTTCGGGCTGACCCCCAAGGTCGTCGTCGCCGTGCTGATCGCGTTCTTCCCCGTCGTCATCTCCATGGTGACCGGGCTGAAGTCCGTCGACCCCGAGATGCTCCAGCTCGCCGCCACCATGGGCGCGAGCCCGCTCAAGACCTTCGCGAAGATCCGTTTCCCCGCCTCCCTCCCGCACCTGTTCTCCGGCCTGAAGGTGGCCGTCACCCTCGCGGTGACCGGCGCCGTGGTCGGCGAGTTCGTCGGCGCGAACGAGGGACTCGGCTTCGTGATCCTGCAGGCCAACGGCAACCTCGACACCCCCATGCTGTTCGCGGGGCTGCTGGTGATGTCGCTGATCGGCGTCGTGCTGTTCGTCCTCGTCGAGATCGCCGAGCATCTGATGCTGCCCTGGCACGCCAGCCGGCGGGGCGAGAGCGCGACCACGACCCTCTGAAGCCTGGAACCGGCCACCGACCACCCCTAGGAAGGCACCCCGTGAAATCCCGGATCGCCATCGCCGCCCTGCTGCCGGCCCTCCTCCTCACCGCCTGCGGCGGAGAGGAAGGCGGCACGACCACCAGCGCGTCGGGCAAGAAGCTCGACCAGGTGACGCTCACGCTCAACTGGTACCCGTACGGCGAGCACGCGCCGTTCTACCTCGGCAGGAAGCAGGCCGTCTTCGAGAAGCACGGCATCGACCTGAAGATCCAGGCCGGCCAGGGCTCGCAGAAGACCATCCAGGCCACCGGGGCGGGGCAGACCGACTTCGGCTGGGCCGACACCCCCGCGCTGCTGGCCTCCGTCTCCCAGGGCGTCCCGGTCAGGAGCCTCGGGGTCTACCTGCAGACCACCCCCGCCTCCGTGCAGTTCTTCGACGAGAAGAACATCACCGAGCCCGCCGGCATCAAGGGCAAGAAGATCGCCATCACCGCCGGCGACGCGCTGTCCAAGACGTTCCCGGCCTTCCTCAAGCAGAACGGCATGGCCGAGGGCGACGTGCAGCTGCAGAACACCGACCCGGCGGGGAAGATCGCCGCGGTGATCTCCGGTCAGGCCGACGCCCTGCTCGGCTACGCCTCCGACCAGGGGCCGACGATGCAGGAGAAGGCGGGCAAGAAGGTCTCCTACCTGCGCTTCTCCGAGTTCGGCCTCAACTTCTACAGCAATGGCCTGCTGACCTCCACCAAGAACCTGGAGAGCAGGGCCGACCTGGTCAAGCGCATGGCCGCGGCCACCAGCGAGGCGTGGGCCGCCGCCGAGAAGGACCCGCAGGCGGCGGTGGACGCGATGCAGGGCGCCTCCGAGCAGCTTCCCAGCGCGCAGGTGCTGCTCGATCAGTTCAAGACCACCGTCACGCTGCTGCACACCGACGCGACCAAGGGCATGGCCCCGGGGGTCAACACCGCCGCGGACTGGCAGGCGACGATCGGCACCTTCGTCAAGGCGGGCGTGATCGCCAAGGCCGAGGCGCCGGCCGCCTACTGGGACGAGAGCGTCACTCCGAAGGGATGAGCACGATGAAAGGCGAGCTGGAGGCCGAGCGCAGGCCCGGCGGCGCGACCACCGCGGCGGTGGAGCTCGACGCCGTCGCGGTCCGGTTCAGGGCCAAGAAGAAGGAGGTGACCGCGCTGCGCGACGTGTCGCTGAGCGTCGCGCCCGGCGAGTTCGTCTCGATCGTCGGCCCCTCGGGTTGCGGCAAGTCGACACTGCTGAAACTGGTCTCCGGCCTGCTGCGGCCGTCGGCGGGGAGCGTGCGCCTGTTCGGGGAGACGGTCGGCGGCACCAGGCGTGACATCGGATACGTGTTCCAGCGCGCGGCCCTGCTGGAGTGGCGGTCCGCGCGCCGCAACATCCTGCTCCAGGCGGAGATGCGCGGGATGCCCGCCGCCGAGGCCGGCCGGAGGGCGGACGAGCTGATCGAGATGACCGGGCTCACCGGCTTCGAGGACGCCCTGCCGCACGAGCTGTCGGGCGGCATGCAGCAGCGGGTGGCGCTGTGCCGGGCGCTGCTGCACCGCCCGCCGGTCCTGCTGATGGACGAGCCGTTCGGCGCGCTCGACGCCCTCACCCGCGAGCAGATGAACGTCGAGCTGCACCGCATCTGGCGGGAGACGGGCACGACCGTGCTCCTGGTCACCCACTCCATCGCCGAGTCGGTCTACCTCGCCAACCGGGTCCTGGTGATGACCGCGCGGCCGGGGACCGTCGCGGAGATCATCGACGTCGATCTCCCCGGCCCCCGCGACTACTCCGAGACGATGTCGCGGCCCTCGTTCGCCGAGGCCACCGGCCGGATCCGCGACCTGCTCGGCGCGGCCACGGCGGCGGACTGACCGGTCCCCGCGCCCTGCCCGGCGCGGCCACCGCGGCGGACCGGCCGATCTCCGTGCGCTGTCCGGTGCCGCCGCGGCGGCGGACCGGCCGATCCCCGCACTCCGCTCGGCGCCGTCACGGTGGCGGACCGGCCGGTCCCATGTCCCGGGTACGGCGGTCAGGCGGACGCGCGGAGGGGCCACAGCCTTCCGGCGAGGGCGGGGAGGTCGGCGCCGAGACGGCGCAGGATCGCCACCGAGGCGTTGGAGCCGTCGGCCAGCAGGCCCCTCACCAGGTCCTCGTCCACGACCCCGCCTCCATCGGTACGGCGGGCGGCGTGGTACAGGGCGACCTCGACGGCCTTGCGGGCCGCGACGGTGAGCCGGAGGTCGCCGGCCGGGCCGGAGAGCGTCACGCGCAGCGGGCGCGTCCGGGGGCGGCGCAGCCGCCACGCGGCCGGGTCGGCGCGGCGGGACGGGAGCCTGCGGCGGATCTCGTCCAGGTCGACGCCCAGGCCGGCCAGCAGGTCGCGGTCACCCGGGCGATCCGGCGGGCCCGCGGGCAGCAGCGCGCGGACGGCGTCCGGAGACACCTCGAAGCCGTCCACCGGCCACGCCTCGGCCAGGGCGAGCAGCAGCATGTCGTCGTCCAGGACGGTGCGGCCGGCGTCGAGCGACAGCAGGCCGGCCCGGACCACGGTCCTCCGGGCCTCGGGGGCGAACCTCTCGAACATCAGCGTCTCCCGCCGTCGATGATCCGGTGCGCGTGCTTGCGGTGCGCCGTCTGCCGTTTCACGCCGAGTGCCGCCGCGATGGTCTCCCACGACACGTTCCGGGCGCGGGCCTCGGTGACGTGCGCGGCCTCCAGCTCCTCCAGGAGCCGCCGCAGGGCCGCCACGGCGGCCAGCGCCGTCACCGGGTCCTCGCCGGTGGTGGCCTCGGCCAGTTCGGTTACCGTCGTCATGCTGTCAGCATATGCTGACACGCCTCGTTTGTCAGCATATGCTGACGAATTCCTCCGGGGCACCGGTTCCAGGCGGACAGGCGGCGCGGAACGACGCGGTCCCCGGGAGACTCGGCGCGGACGACGCGGGAAGGCGTGGGCGTGCGCGGATGGGCGTGGAGGGCCCCCGAACCGGTAGGGAGGACGCGGCCGGGACGGATGCAGCCCGGACGATGCGGCTCCGGCAGGCGGTCAGAGTCAGAGGAGGCCGGCGTCGCGCACCTTCATGGCGACGTGGACCCGGTTGTCGGTCCCGAGCTTGGCGAAGATCCGGGTGACGTTCGCCTTCACGGTCGCGACGCTCATGTGCAGGCGTTCGGCGATCTCGGCGTTCGAGCTGCCCCGGGCCACCTCGACCGCGACCTCGCGCTCGCGCTCGGTGAGCCTGGCGAGCTCCCGCCGCGCCTCCGGGCCCCGCGGCTGGGGACCGCCGGTGGCCGCGGCGATCACCTGCCGAGCGACGCTCGGCGACAGCACCGGCTCGCCCCTCGCCGCGGCGCGGACCGCCTCGACCATCTTCGGCGGCGGCGTGTCCTTGAGCAGGAACCCGGCCGCGCCGAGCCGCAGGGCCCGCAGGACCAGGTCGTCGGCGTCGAAGGTGGTGAGCACGAGGATCCGGGGCGCGTCCGGCCGCCTCAGCAGCAGCTCGGTGGTGGCCAGCCCGTCCTGGACGGGCATGCGGATGTCCATCAGCACCACGTCGGGCCGCAGGTCGCGGATCACCTCCATGGCGTGCCGGCCGTCCCCGGCCTCGCCCGCGATCTCCAGGTCGGGCTCGCCGCCCAGGATGAGGCGCAGCCCGGTCCGCACCATCGGGTCGTCGTCCACGATCACCAGCCGAATCACCCGTCAAGCCTCCCACGGCAGTCTTGCGTCGAGGACGAAGCACCCGTCCCGCAGGGAGTGGCTGAGGGTGCCGCCGGCCATCCGGATCCGCTCGGCCAGGCCCACCAGCCCCAGCCGCCCGCCGGGACCGGCGGGCGACCCCGGAACCGCCGGATTGCTCACCCGGATCCGCAGGCCGTCGCCGGGACGCCCGCCGATCTCGGCCCGCACCCGGCTGCCCGGCGCGTGCTTGCGGGCGTTGGTCAGGGCCTCCTGCACGATCCGGTAGGCGTGCCGGCCGGTCTGCGCCGGCAGCGACTCACGGCCCTCGACGGCGTCGGTCACCTCGACCCGCTGGCCCGCCGCCCGCACCTCCTCGAACAGGTCGCCCAGCCGGTCCAGCCCCGGCTGCGGCGCCTCCGGCGTCTCCGAGGCGGCGGAGGCGCCCTCGGACCGGAGGACGCCGAGTACGGCGCGTAACTCGTTCAGCGACTGGTGGGCGTTCTCCTGGATCGCCAGCGCGACCTCGCGGGTCTCCCCGGCGGTGAGGTCCTTCCGGTACGCCAGGCCGCCCGCCAGCATCGCCAGCAGGGAGAGCCGGTGCGCCAGGACGTCGTGCATCTCGTGGGAGATCCTGGCGCGTTCGGCGAGCCTGGCCTGCTCGATCCGCTGCGCCTGCTCGCGCCCGGCGGCCAGCGCCGCCTCCCGCCGCGAGGCGGCCAGGTCGCGCAGCCCGCGCAGGTACAGGCCGAGGAGGGTCAGCCCACCGAGGATGACGGTGCCGGTCACCAGGGAGACGGCCGTCGCCTGGCCGACGCCGTTCATGACGGCGTAGAACGCCGTGCACAGCCAGAGGACGGCCGCGACCGGGGCGATCCGGCGCCACCGGCGGTGCGTGCACAGCGACACGTAGGCGACGTAGGCCGGGCCGGTCGCTACGGTGGAGAACGTCGTCAGCAGGGCCGTCGCCAGCGCGGTCTGCCACGGCAGGCGGCGCCGCCACCGCAGCAGGACCAGCCCGGCCAGGCCGAGCCCCGCCTCGGTCAGCGCGAGCCCGAGCCGGTCGTGCTCCCGGGAGACGACCACGGCCAGGACGGTGCCGTGGAACAGCATCGGCACCGCGGCGCACAGGTAGCGCAGCGCGGAGTCCCGCCGGGTCAGGGGCGGCTGGTTCTCCGTACGGTCGTCCACGGCTCCACAGCCTATGCACCGTGCGGACCCGCTCCCCAGCGACCTGGGTCCACGCCGCGGTGGCCGAAGGTCCACGGTCGCGTCGCCGCGCGTACACCCCGGACGCGCTCCCGGAGAGGCTCAGGCGGTCCCGCTGCGGTGGACCTCCCGGGCGAGACGGGTGATCTGGGACGTCGAGCGCTGCCAGGACGTCCCGGCGGGGTAGGCGGTGAGCAGGACAATGATCCAGCGGTCCTTCGGGCCGACGAGGCCGGTGGTGTGCAGGACGGGCCGGCCGTAGTCGGGCACGACCCTGGGCGCGGACCCGGGGGCGGCCGGGGCGGCGGCGTCGGCCGGGGCGACCGGCACCGGGACGCCGGAGAGGGGACCGGCCGGGGCGGGGGCGCCGGCCGTACGCCCGGAGGCCGCCGCGGTCGTCCGCCCGGAGGCCGCCGCGGTCGTCCGCCCGGAGGCCGCCGGGCTCGGGACCGCGGCCGAGGAGGCCGGAAGCGACGGGGTCCCCGGGGTCCCAGGGGACGACGGCCGGCACCTGACCGGCGGCCTGAGGCCGTACCCCGACCAGCCCTGCTTGACCGCCCACGGCCGGGCGACCCCCCGGGGGATGCCGAAGTACTGGTCGAAGCCGTCGGAGCCGCACGGCCCGGCTTGGCGCAGGTGGCCGAGGATCAGCTCGGAGACGCGCGGTTCGGCCCGGTCGAGCAGGTAGCGGTAGACGCGCACCATGTCCAGCGCGCTCAGCGAGGTGTAGCCCCAGAACCCCGGCCTGTCGGCGGGCGGCGGTGCTGTGTCGGTCAGTCCCAGCCGCCGCGCGATCCGCTCGACGATCTTCCCTTTGCCGCCGCGGTCCCAGAACGCCGACGCCGCGTCGTCGTCGCTGACCCGCAGCATCACCTTCAGCAGGGCGAGATCCCGGTCGGGGACCTTCCGGTGCGACTCCAGGTGGTCGATGGCGATCATGATCTTCACCACGGACGCCGACCGGAACCTCCGGTGCACGTCGCGGTGAGCGGTGAGCCTGCCGGTCTGCCGATCGAAGACCGCGTAGCCGGCGGCCACCCCGGCCGGGACGTGCGGTACGGCGGGGCCCGCGGCGGAGGCGGGGGCGACGGACGTCAGGAGGGGGAGGGCCGCGGTGAGGAGCGCCAGGGAACGGATCATGCGCAAATGCCTACCAGATCGGCGGGTCCCGGTGGGCCCGGCGGCCCGGGGACACAAGACGGGACGACGCGCCGGGCCGTACGGCCGCGTCCTCCGTGTCTCACCGGTGGGCGCGGCGCAGGTTGCGCGCCACGACGCCGGCGACCTTCCGGGCTCCGCCGGGGTCGCCGAACACGCTCAGATGGACGACGACTCCGCCCACGCCGACCAGGGCGGAGTCGGGGACGGGGGCCATCCCCGGACCGTCGAGCAGCCAGACCCCCTCGTCGCGCGGTTCGACGGGCGACATCTCCCGCCGCATGTGCGCCAGGGCGGTGGACACGAGGAGCCGGGCGGCGTCGGGGGAGGGCGCGACCCACGCGACGGTCACCGCCACGGCGGGGCCGTCATCGGTGGGCGGGACGTAGTCGCAGCCGGTGGGGCGGGGGAGACCCGTCCCGCCGACCCGCCGGTGGCGGGGGTGGGAACTGTAGCCCGGGCCCAGGATACGGAGGTCGTCCACGTTGAGCAGCCCGCACGCGTCAGGCCAGGCGGAGGGTTCGGTCCCGGCGAGCGCGGCGGGCCCGGCGCCTCGCGGGCGGGAGAGCCGGTAGGCGGTGATCCGGCCGTCCGCGTCGCCTCCGCGGCCGTCGACGTGCCCGACGAGGACGAGCCCGGCGGCGGCGCCGAGGAGTGTCGAGGCGGAGGCGGCGGTCGGGAGCGGGCGCCACGCGACGTCACCGCGGCCGACGTCGGCGACCACGAGGAAGGCGGGGCCCGGCCGGCCTCCCTCCTTCCCGGCGTCGTCCTGGAGGACCGCCAGGCCTGGACGGCTCCGCTCCCCGAGGTCGTGCATCTCGTATCCCGGCAGTCCTCGCCGCCACCGCACGTCACCGTCGCGCTCCACGGCGACGGTGACCGGCGGCGAACCGCCGGGTGACCGGACGGTGTAGGCGGCCACGTCGCCGGCGACGGCGAGACCGTAGGCCGGGCCGTGGCCGTCCACGTCGATCCTCCGCCCGCCGGGGGCGTAGAGCCGGTGGCGGCCGTCCGCCGAGACCAGCGCCGTCCCGTCCCGGGCCACCTCCACCGCGTCCGGCTCACCGGCACCTTCCTCCTCCTGCGGGTCGTCACCGGTCCCGTCCGGCCGGAGCGGGAGGGTGTCGCGCCACCGCGTCGTCCCGGTCGCCGGATCCAGCGCCCACAGCGTGGCCGGGCCGCTCCCGCAGCGGACGACCGTCACGAGGAGGGCCGGACCCGCCCCCGTGGTCCCCGCGCACGCGTCGCCACGGGGAAGGGGGACGCGCCAGGCGGTGCTCCCGTCGCGCGGGCTGATGCCGGCCGCCGCACCGCTTCCGGCGCTCACCAGCGTGACACCGCCGGGCGTCGCGTCCACCCGCAGGTCCGCGGGGACCTGGCCGGGCCCGCCGTACAGCGCGGCCGGCACGTCGGCCTCCCACAGCTCGCGCCCGGAGCCCGTCCCGTAGCCGGTGAGCCGGTGGACGGCCCCGTCCCGCGTGCTGCGGTGCACGACCACGACGTCCCCGGCGGGCCACGCCCCTTCGAGCCGGTGCCCGGCGGGTCCGCGGAGCACGGCGCGAGGACGGCCGGTCCGCAGGTCGCGGAGGAGGACGTCCCCGGAGGGTCCCGTCACGGAGAGGACGAGGTCGCCGGTGACGGCGAACGGCCGGGCGCCGTCGTAGCGGTTGCCGGGCTCGTCCGCGGACGTCTCCCAGACCGGTGTGAACACCCCCGGAGGCGGGAGGGGGACGGGCGGGAGGTCGCCGGCGGTGACCAGTACGGACAGCAGGAGGACCGCGGTCGCGGCGAGCCGCCGGATCACCGCCGGCACCCCCGCGAGGCGGGGAAGGCGGCGCACAGGGTCTTCCCGCCGGCTCTGTGCCAGGTCCGTCCCTCCTCGGCGTAGACGGCCCGGTAGGCGTGGTGGTCACGGGCCGCCCCGGTGACGCGGAACAGCCCGCCGTCGGTGCCGCCGATCGTCTGCGTCATCCGCCGCCCGCCGGTGACGACGAGGACCTGGAGGTCGAACTCGACGGCCGCGCGGTGGGACAGGAAGGAGATGACCAGCGTCTCGCGCTCGCCGCGCTTCAGGTCGATCTGCTTGCCGGTGAAGTAGGGCTTCTTCCCCTTCTCGCCGGCGAGAAGGAGCACGGGGGGCCTGTCGAAGTCGGCGTTCAGCGAGATGACGGGCGCCTCGCCCGACGTGTCCGGCAGGAAGTACGCGCCGGTGAGGATCGCGGTGCTGCGCCGTACCCGGGGGCGGATGTCGACGATCCTCAGGTCGCTGCGCCGGCTCTCGACGGTGATGGTGACGTCCAGGCGCTCGACCGCCCCGCCGTCGTGGCGGCGCGACAGCTCGGCGAACTCCTCGTCCGACGGGGCGGTGAGCAGCACGGCGCGGTCGGCGGCCGACGACGGCCGGGAGCGGAACGCCACGGGGCCCGGTCCGGGCGCGTGCTCCTCGACGACCGGCACGGCGAGAGGGGGCCGCCCGAGAACGTTCTCCAGGAGGTCCTGCCCGCCGCCCTGCGCCCAGGGCCCGAGGACGGCGGCCGCCACAGCGCTCAGCACGCCGCCCAGCCATGCCAGCGGGCTGCGGAGGATCCGGGTGAGCAGCGGGGGCGGGGCCTCCGCCGACGTCTCCGCGGGTTCCCCCACCGGTTCCCCGGCGGGTTCCTCCGGCGGTTCCCCGGCCGCCCGGCCGGGCGACTAGCGGGGGGGGGGGGATGCGCCGGGGTGGGGGATGAGATAATTACGAAAATTTTTGCCCGTC
>NZ_JBEZNH010000080.1:0-30470 GCF_040653115.1 Streptosporangium sp. NPDC048047
CACCGAGACCACCGTCTACGCCACCGCCCACCCCATCACCACCCCCGGCCCCGTGGTGCCGATCGGCCGGCCCCTGGACAACACCCGCGCCTACGTCCTGGACCACCACCTCCAACCCGTCCCCCCCGGCGTCCCCGGCGAGCTCTACATCGCCGGCGACCACCTCGCCCGCGGCTACCTCGGACGGCCCGACCTGACCGCCGAACGCTTCATCGCCGACCCCCACGGGGAGGCCGGCACCCGCATGTACCGCACCGGCGACCTCGCCCGATGGCTCCCCGACGCCACACTCGACTACCTCGGCCGCGCCGACGACCAAGTCAAGATCCGCGGCATCCGCATCGAACTCGGCGAGATCGAGAACGTACTGAGCCGCCATCCCGAGATCCGGCAGGCGGTCACCGTGGTGCGCGAGGACCAGCCCGGCGACCGGCGGCTGGCCGCCTACCTCGTCCCGCACGCCGCGGGCGCCGGCGGCGAGAGCGAACTCGCCGCCCGGGTGCGGCGCTTCGCCGAGGACAACCTGCCCGCCTACATGATCCCGGCGGCCCTCACCGTCATGGACACCCTGCCGCTCAACCACAGCGGCAAGGTCGACCGCCACGCCCTGCCCGCCCCCACCTGGCAGGACGCCACCACCGCCACCGCCTTCGTCCCACCCCGCACCGACGCCGAACACCTCATCACCGACGTCTGGACCGACGTCCTGGACACCACCCGCATCGGCGTCCACGACGACTTCTTCGCCCTCGGCGGCAACTCCCTGCTCGCCATCAGGGTGGCCGCCAGGATCCGCGCCGCCGTAGACCTGGAGATCCCGATCAACGTGATCTTCGCCAACCCCACCGTCGAGAAGCTGGCCGACGCCGTGGAGGCACTGCTGATCGCCGACATCGAGGGACAGGGCGCCTGAGCGCCGCCGTCCCGCAAGGAGGAAACCGTAGATGACCGACCAGCTGTCGGAACGCGCCGTCACGCTTTCGGCCGACAAGCGCGCCCTGCTGGCGCAGCGATTACGAGCACGCGCGGCGACCGTCACGGTCCGGCCCCGCTCCCCCGAGACCGAGCCGCCGCCGTCCAGCGGGCAGGAACGCCTGTGGTTCATGGAGCAGCTCGCCCCGGGCAACACCGCGTACACGATGCCGCTGACGCTGCGGCTGACCGGCGAACTGGACGCCACACTGCTGGAGGCAGCGCTGACCGGGCTGGTCGCCCGGCACGAGGCGCTGCGGATGCGCTTCCCCAGCCGGGACGGGCGGCCGCGGGTCGTCATCGACGAGCCCGGCCCCGCCACGCTGAAGGTCGTGACGGCCGGCGACGCCGCCCACGCGGCCGAGATCGTCGGTGAGGAGGTCAGGCAGCCGTTCGACCTGGCCGCCGACGCGCTGCTGCGGGCCACGCTGGTCCGCCTCGCGCCGGACGACCACGTGCTGCTGCTCGCCGTACACCACGTCGTCAGCGACGGCCGGTCGCTGGAGATCATGGCCGACGAGCTGTTCGCCCTGTACGCCGGGCTGCGCGACGGCGCCCCGGCGGAACTGCCGCAGCCGCAGACGCAGTTCGGCGACTTCGCCGTGTGGGAGCGGGAACGGCTGGACGGGCCCGAGGCCGAGCCCGACGTCGCGTTCTGGCGCGAGCAGCTCACCGGGATGCCCGACCTGGAGCTGCCCACCGACCACCCGCGTCCGGCCGAGCAGCGCTTCGAGGGCGCGCTGTCCGCCTTCACCTGGGACGCGAAGCTGACCGAGGCGGTCCGCGAACTCGGCAGGGCGCACGGCGCCACGCTCTACATGACGCTGCTCGCCGCCTACCAGGCGGTCCTCGCCCGGCTCTCCGGGCAGGACGACTTCGGCGTCGGCTCGCCGGTGGCCGGACGGCCCCACCGGGAGCTGGAGGGCGTGGTCGGCTCCTTCGTCAACATGGTGACGCTGCGCAGCCGCACCGGTGACGACCCGACGGTCGCCGAGCACCTGCTGCGCACCCGCGAGACCGTGCTGGGCGCGCTCGGCCACCAGGACCACCCCTTCCACCAGCTCGTCAACGACCTGCGGGTGGAGCGCGACCCCAGCCGGTCGGCGATCTTCCAGGTGACCTTCGCGCTGAACAACCGGGCCGAGCCGCGCCGCGGCGTCGCCGGGCTCAAGATCGCGCCGTTCGAGTTCCCGCTCACCATCACCCAGTTCGACCTCGCGCTGTACGTCACCGAGACCGACGAGGGGCTGGAGGGGTTCTTCACCTACCGCACCGACCTGTTCGAGGCCGCGTCCGTCGAGCGCGTCGAGCGCGGGATGCGGCGCTTCCTGGAGCAGGCCGTCGCCGACCACGGGCGCCGCCTGTCGGAGGTGTCGCTGCTCGGCGACGCCGAACGCGAGGCGCTGCTCGGCGAGTGGGCCGGCACCCGCACCTGGGAGCCGTCGCACCGCACGCTCGGCGAGATGGCCGAGGCCCAGGCGCAGCGGACCCCGGACGCCCTGGCCCTGGTGGCCGGGGACCGGTCGCTCACCTTCGCCGAACTGCACGGCCGGGCGAACCGGCTGGCCAGGCGGCTGCGCGGCATGGGCGTCGGCCCCGACACCCGCGTCGCGATCTGCCTGGAGGGCAACGTGGACGCCGCCGTGGCGATCCTCGCGGTGCTCAAGGCGGGCGGCGCCTACCTGCCGCTGGACCCCGAGCAGCCGGCCGACCGGCTGGAGTTCCTGCTCGCCGACTCCTCGGCGGTCCTGCTGGTCACCAGCTCGTCGCTGCGCGACCGGGCGCCCGGCTACACCGGACCCGTCGTGGAGCTCGACCGCCCCGGCGACACCTCCGGCGAGGGCGACGGCCCGCTGGAGCCGCTGGCCGGACCCGGCGACCTCGCCTACGTGATCTACACCTCCGGCACCACCGGCCGCCCCAAGGGCGTCGGCGTCACCCACCGCCACATCGTGGCCTACCTGGAGTACATCCGCGCCGAGTACGGCATCGTGCCCGACGCCCACTTCGGCCTGCTGCAGTCGCTCGCCTTCGACTTCAGCATGCTGATGTTCTACCTGCCGCTCACCGGCGGCGGCACCCTGCACCAGCTGCCGCGCCGCGGCTCCGCACCCGAGCTGGCCGAGGCCATCGCGGACCTGGACTACCTGAAGATGACGCCCTCGCACCTGGCCGCCCTCGGCGCCGAGGTGGAGCCGGAGCGGCTGCTGCCGCGCCGCGCCCTCGTCCTGGCGGGCGAGGCGTCGCCCACGGCGTGGGTCCGCGACCTCGCCTCCCGCACCGGCTGCGCGGTCTTCAACAGCTACGGCCCCACCGAGACCGTCGTCGCGGTGACCACCGAACGGGTCGACCCCGAGGCGGCGGCGCCCGGCACCGCCTGGCCCATCGGCCGCCCGCTGCCCGGCGCCCGCGTCTACGTGCTGGACCGGGCGCTGCGCCTGGTCCCGCCGGGCGTCGCCGGCGAGCTGTACATCGGCGGCGACACCCTGGCCCGCGGCTACCTCGGCCGCCCCGGGCTGACCGCCGAACGCTTCGTCGCCGACCCCCACGGCGAGCCGGGCGCGCGGATGTACCGCACCGGCGACCTGGTGCGCCGCCTCGACGACGGGCGGCTGGAGTTCCTGGGCCGCACCGACCACCAGGTGAAGATCCGCGGCTACCGGGTGGAGCTCGGCGAGATCGAGGCCGCGCTCGCCACCCTGCCCGGCGTCGTCCAGGGCGTGGTGGACCTGCGCGGCGACCACCTGACGGCCTGGCTGGAGAAGGAACCGGACGCCGCGGAGGCGCCGGTCGCCGAACTGCGGGCGCACCTGCTGGACCGGCTGCCCGAGTACATGGTCCCCGGCCGCTTCGCCTGGCTCGACCGGTTCCCACTGCAGGCGCACGGCAAGGTGGACCGCCGGGCCCTGCCCGACCCCGAACCCGAACGCGCCGACCAGCGGGCCGGCTACACCGCCCCGGAGGGACCCGTCGAGGAGGCCGTCGCCGCCATCTGGGCGGGCGTGCTGGACCTGGAACAGGTCGGCGCGAACGACGACTTCTTCGACCTCGGCGGCCACTCGCTGCTGGCCACCCAGGTCGTGGCGAGGATGCGCAAGGCGTTCCCCGACAGCAGACCGCCCATCGGCGTGCTGGAGATGTTCAAGAACCCGACCGTCGCCCAGCTCGCGAAACTGATCGTCGAACGGCGCGGGGAGACCGCCGGGCCGCGGCGGATGCTCGCCGAGCTGACCCGCCCGATCGCCCCGAAGGACCACCGCGGCACCGTCGTCTGCGTGCCGTACGGCGGCGCCAACGCGGTCGTCTACCAGACGCTCGCCGACGCCATGCCCGCCGGCTACTCCCTCTACGCGGTCGCCGCCCCCGGCCGCGAACCGGGCGAGGAGGCACAGCTCCCCTTCGCCGAGGTCGCCGCGCAGTGCGTCAAGGAGATCGCCCAGCACGTCCAGGGCCCGCTGGTCATCTACGGGCACTGCGCGCCCGGCAGCGCCCTGGCCATCGAGCTGTCCCGGCAGGTCGAGGCGTCCGGACGCGAGCTGGACGCCCTCTACCTCGGCGGCATCTTCCCCTTCGCCAAGCCCAGGGGCCGCCTCCTCGGCTCGCTCAGCACGCTGATCAACGACCGCCTGCACGGCACCCGCAGCATCGCGGCCGAACTGCGCGCGCTCGGCGGCGACATGTCGGGCCTCGACGAGGAACAGGTGACGTTCACCGTCGAGCTGATGCGCCAGGACGGCCGGATGGCCGAGGAGTACTTCACCGACCTGCTCGCCACCGAGCAGCCGCGGCTGAAGGCCCCGATCATCTCGGTCGTCGGCGAGCGCGACCCCAGCACCGAGTTCTACCAGGAGCGCTTCAAGGAGTGGTGCTTCCTGTCGGAGACGGCGTCACTGGTCGTCATCGACGAGGCCGGGCACTTCTTCCCCAAGTACCGCGCCGACGAACTGGCCCGCATCGTCACCGGAACGCACCGCGCCGACGACACCTGGCGCAAGGAGCACTCCCGCGAGGCGGGCGGCACCTGGTGGCTGCAGGAGACCGTGCACCGCCAGGCCGCGCGCACCGAACGCGAGCCGAGCATGGGCCGCTTCATGCCCGTCGCGCTGGGCCAGTTGCTGTCACTGGTCGGATCGGCGCTCACCGAGTTCGCCGTACCGATCTGGATCTTCCAGAAGACCGGGTCGATGGCCCACTTCGGGCTCATCGCGCTGCTCGCCCTCGTTCCCGGCATCGTCGTCGCACCGCTGGCGGGCGCGGTGGTCGACCGCTACGACCGGCGCCGCGTGATGATCGCCGGCGACCTGGTGTCGGGCCTCACCCAGGCGGTGATGCTCGCCCTGGTGCTGACCGACCGGCTCGGACCCGGCCCGCTGTACGCGCTGATCGCCCTCGTCTCCGTCTCGGTGACGTTCCAGCGGCTCGCCTACCAGGCGTCGATACCGCAGCTGGTGCCCAAGCGCTACCTGGGCCACGCCAACGGCATCGTGCAGCTCGCCATCGGCAGCGGACAGCTCCTGGCCCCGCTCATCGCGGTGGGCATGCTCGCCGCGATCGGCCTGCAGGGCATCCTGACCCTCCAGGTCGCCGCCTACGCGTTCGCCGTCCTGGTGGTCCTCATGGTGAAGTTCCCCACCACGCTGGGCCTGCGCCGCCGCGAGCCGATCTCCGCGGAGATCGTCAACGGCTTCCGGTACTCGCTGGGACACCGCGGATTCCGCTCCATGCTGTTCTTCTTCGCCGGGGTGAACCTCTTCCTGGCTCCCATGTTCGTCATGGTCTCACCACTGGTGCTGTCGTTCTCCACCCTGACCGCCGCCGGCACGGTGGCGGTCGCGGCCGGCGCCGGCGCCGTCGCCGGCGGCCTGGTGATGAGCCTGTGGGGCGGCCCGACCCACCGCAGGCTGCGCGGCGCGATCGCCTCGGCCGGGCTGATGGCGATCGCCGGCCTGGTCACCGGACTCCAGCCCAACCTCTGGCTGATCGGCGCCGGCGCGTTCGGCATGGCCTTCTCCCTCTCCCTGATCAACGGCATCATCGCCACGATCATCCAGGTGAAGGTGCCGCACCGCTTCCAGGGCCGGATCATCGCGGTCAACACCATGATCGCCGCGGCGACCGTGCCCATCGGCTTCGGCGTCATCGCACCGCTCGCCGCCCCCCTCCTCGACCCCTTGATGGCCGCCGACGGCCCGCTCTCCGCGACCCTCGGCGCGCTCATCGGCACCGGCCCCGGACGCGGGCTGGGACTGCTCTACCTCATCTGCGGGCTCGGCCTGGGCCTGCTGACCCTCGCCGGACTGCGTGTCAGGACACTGGCGCGCTTCGACGACGAGGTGCCCGACGCCAAACCCGACGACCTCATCGGCATCGAAGAGCTGGAAAGGACCCACGCCGCATGAACACCACCATCGACTGGGAGGTCAGGGACGGCAGACCCGCCGCGGCCGACGCCCAGGGGTCCGACCTGGACCGGACCTGCGAATGGCTGAGGGAGAACCGAGAGGCCATCCGCGCGGGACTGGACGAGCACGGCGCCGTCTACCTGCGGGGCCTGCCGATCAAGACCGTCGAGGACTTCGCCGAGGTCCGTGACGCACTGGTCTCCAAACTCGCCGGGTACGTCGAGAAGGCCACCCCGCGCAGCCACTTCGGCAAGGACGTCTACTCCTCCACCGACCTGCCGCCCTCGCACGCGATCCGCCCGCACAACGAGAACAGCTACGCGCTGAGCTTCCCCGGCATCCTGATGTTCGGCTGCCTCATCGCCCCCGACGAGGGCGGCGCGACCCCGGTCACCGACGTGCGCAAGGTCCTGCGGGACATCCCCGCGCCGCTCGCCGCCCGGTTCCGCGAGCACGGCTGGTCACTGGTGCGCAACTACGGCGAGCACATCAGCCTGGGCTGGCGCACCGCCTTCGCCACCGAGGACAGGGACGAGGTGGCCGCCTACTGCGCGGACAACCACATCGCCCACGAGTGGGTCGGCGACGACCAGCTCCGCACGAGACAGCGCCGCTCGGCCGTCATCCGCCACCCCGGGACCGGCGAGGAGGTCTGGTTCAACCACACCGTCTTCTGGAACGAATGGGCACTCGACCCCGACGTCCGCGAGGTGTTCATCGACGACCTGGGCCACGAGAACCTGCCCTTCAACACCGCCTACGGCGACGGCGAGCCGATCTCCAGGGAGGACGTCGAGACGATCGACGAGGCTTACCGCCGGGCCACGGTCAGGGAGACCTGGCAGGTGGGCGACATCCTGATCGTCGACAACATCCTGTCCGCGCACGCCCGCGAGGCGTTCAAGGGCCAGCGGAAGATCGTGGTCGCCATGGGCGACCCGATCGCGCTGTCGGACTGCTCCCCCACCGTCCAGCCGCTGGCCGGCTTCGCCGAGCCCGCCGTGACCGCAGCCGCGGCCCCGGCCGCGCAGGACGCCAAGCCCGCCAAGCGCCGCTGGTTCGGCCGCCGCTCCTGACCCGTCACCAGGCCGCCGGCCCCGGGGCCGGCGGCCTCAGACGTTGCCCAGCACCCGGGTGACGCTGATCTCGATCACCACCCGGGCCGGGTTCTCCCGCGGCATCCGGTAGCGCAGCTCGTACCGGCGCTCGGCGTCCTCGACCGCCTCACGGTCACGGCGGACCACCGCCCGCCCCTCCAGGGTGGACCAGCGGCGCCCGTCCACCTGGCAGACCGCCACCGGCGCCCCCTCCTCGCCGATCTCCGGCAGATTGCGGGCCTTGCGCGACGTGCCCGAGGTGATCACCCGGGCGATTCCGGAGTCGACGTCCAGCGTCACCCCCACGGGGACGACGTGCGGCGTGCCGTCGGCCCGGAGCGTGGTCAGCGTGCACAGGTGGCGCTCCCGCCAGAACTCGCGGAAATCCTCCCCCTGCCCCTTCAGCACGCCGTCCTTCCCGATGTCCATACCTGTTCCTTCGGTTCCCATCCGCAGCCGGATGCCCGTCTCACCGCCGAGCCGGATCCTCCCATACGCCGCGAACCGGGCCGTACGATCAGGGGATGATCATCCGTCAGAGCCAGCTCGTCATCGACTGCGCCGACCCGGCGCGGCTCGCCGCGTTCTGGGGGACGCTCCTGGACGCCGCCCCCGTGGACCGCGACCCCGGCTGGTCCAGCATCGACCCGCCGGGAGGACTGCGCCTGGCCTTCCAGCGGGTCCCCGAACCGCGGCCCGGCAAGAACCGGCTCCACCTCGACCTCGACGTGGAGGACCTCACCGGCGCCGCCGACGCCGCGGTCGCGCTGGGCGGACGGCGGTCGGGCGGCCCCCGGCGCGACGCCGCCGGAGCCTTCCAGGTCATGCACGACCCGGAGGGCAACGAGTTCTGCCTCTTGACTTCCTCCCGGCCCTGAAGGACGGGGCTCGCGCCCTTCGAGTTCAGGTCAGCGGTCCAGCATCTCCAGATAGTGCCGGTTGTACATGACACCCAGCACATTGCCGAACGGGTCGATCACCGAGGCGGTGACGAAACCGGGGCCGCGCTCGGTCGGCTTGTCGTGCGCCGTGGCGCCCAGGGACAGCAGCCGCCCGAAAGCGGCCTCGATGTCGTCCACGTGCCAGTACACCACCACGCCGCCGGCCGTACCGGGATGCGGGTGCGGCGCGAAGCGGCTGTCGACGATCCCCAGCTCGTGCTGGTGGTCGCCGACGCGGAACTCGACGTAGGCGGGCGCCCCGCCGGCCGAACGCTCGAAGTACGGCTCGACACCGAGCACCTCGGCGTACCAGCGGACGGCGGCGGCGACGTCATCGGCGAAGAGACTGACGGTCGTGAGGCCTCGCAGCATGGGTGGTTCCTTCCTCGAAGGGTGTTCCCTGGTGGGTGACATCACCAATGCTCCACGGAAAAGTGCTCATCTTCTGCGCACTTTTACGGAAGAATCCGGACCATGCGCGCCGACCGCCTCGTGGCCGTCCTGATGCTGATGCAGACCCGCGGCAGGGTCACCGCCGCCGAACTGGCCGCCGAACTCGAGGTGTCCGTCGCCACCGCCCGCCGCGACCTGGAGGCGCTGTCGGCGGCCGGCGTCCCCGTCTACCCCCAGCCCGGCCGCGGCGGCGGCTGGTCCCTGGTCGGCGGCGCCCGCACCGACCTCAGCGGCCTGACAGCCGCCGAGGCACGGGCGCTGTTCCTGCTCGTCGGCCCCGCCGCGTCCCTCTCGGACCACGCCAGGGCGGCACTCCGCAAACTCATGCGGGCCCTGCCCGGAACCTTCCGCGCCGACGCCGAAGCCGCCGCCGAGGCCACGGTCACCGACCCCGTCCGGTGGGGCGGACACGACCGCCCCCGGCCCCCGGTGATCGACCTGCTGCAGACCGCCGTGATCCGGCGGCACAGAATCCGCCTCACCTACGCCGGCCACACCGGGAAACAGACCGAACGGCTCGTCGACCCGTGGGGCCTGATCGACAAAGACGACGTCTGGTACCTCCTCGCCGGAACCGACCGGGGGCGGCGCACCTTCCGCGCCGACCGGATCACCCACGCCGAGCCGACCGGCGAACCCGCCGACCGCCCCGACGACTTCACCCTCGCCACCGCCTGGCAGGAGGTCTCCGACGAGATCGAACGACGCCGCTCCCGCACCTGGGCGACCGTGCTCATCGAGGAGCGGTTCGCCCCGATCCTGCGCGACCGGTTCGGCCGGCACTGCCACCTCGACGGCGAACCCGACCGGGGACGCGTCCGGGTCCGCCTCGCCGCCCCGACCCCCCTGGACATCGCCCGCGACCTCGCCGGCTGGGGCTCCCTGATCGAAATCGTCGAACCACGCTCGGTCCGGGACGAACTCGTTCGCATCGGCACCGAACTCGTCACCCGCCACTCTCATGGCGACGCTGGCGCGTCGCGGCTCGGGGGCTGGTAACCGCTGTCTTCCCTCGTCACTCCGCCGCTCCGCGGCTGCGCTCCTCAGTCCAGACACCGGCGCCCCCGAGCGGGTCCGATCAGCGGCCGCCGCTGTAGACCACCCGCTCGGGCGTCACCCGCACCGTGACCCGCTTCTCACCCGGCTGCCGGTAGGGATAGGTGTCCGCACCGAGGTACTTCTTCGCCAGCCGGTCGATGACCCCGTCGGCGCCCTCCTCCTCCATCGTCGCGGTGCCGGACACGCTGACCAGGTGGAAGGCGTCCTCAGGGTCCAGCACACTCACCGACACCCGGGGATCGGCGCGCAGGTGGCGATCCTTGGCGCGGCCCAGGGCCGTGTTGAAGATCACGTCATCGCCGTCGACGTCCACCCAGACGACGGTGTTGTGCAGCGATCCGTCGGACCGGACCGTGGTCACCCAGCCGTGGATCGGCCGCCGGAGCAGTTCCTTGGCGTCCTCGTTCAGCTTTCCCATCGTCAACCCCTGTCTCAATCGGCACTCTGTCATCCTCGAACGTCTTTCTTCCCTTCCCTATGCCCTCTTTTCGGTTTGTCATGAGCATTCGCCTTTACAAAGTAATACAAGGGCCGAGCCGGGGACGGGCAAGATCGGGGAAAGACTTCCAGCCAGGCGGAGCCGCCGCCCCGGGTGCGGGCATCGATCATGTGGCGGGGCCGCCGGACCGGAGTGAGCGGACGCGCCCGAACGCACCGGACGGCGGGCGCGGACGGAAGGCGCGGAACGGCCGGGCACCGGAGGCGGCGGACGCGCCGGACGGCACTGGACGGCCATGTAGCGATGGAGTGCGATGGGCGGCGGGCGGCGGGCGGGCGGACGGGTCCGGGTGGCGATCCGGGTGGAGGGCACCGTGCAGGGGGTGGGTTTCCGCCCCTTCGTGTACGGCCTGGCCACCCGGCTCGGCCTGGACGGGCTGGTCGGCAACGACGAACGCGGGGTGTTCATCGAGGCCGAGGGAGCGCCGGAGCTGGTCGGGGAGTTCACCGCGGCGCTGCGGGACGACGTGCCGCCGCTGGCGGCGGTGGAGCGCGTCGCCGTCGTGCCCGTCCCGGTCACCGGCCGGGCCGGGTTCGCCGTCGTGCCCAGCTCCCCGGGCGGGCGGCGCCGGGCGCTCGTCGCCCCGGACGCGGCGACCTGCGCCGACTGCCTGCGCGAGATGGACGACCCGGCCGACCGGCGGTACGGCTACCCGTTCGTCAACTGCACGAACTGCGGGCCCCGCTTCACCATCGTCACCGGCCTGCCGTACGACAGGCCGAACACCACGATGGCGGGGTTCGCCATGTGCGGCGACTGCGAGCGGGAGTACCACGACCCGGCCGACCGGCGCTTCCACGCCCAGCCGGTGTGCTGCCCGGCGTGCGGGCCCCGACTGCGGCTGCTCGGCCCGGACGGCCGCGAATCCGCCCCTCCCCCGGGCGGCCTTCCCGGCCCTCCCGGCCGGGGCGGCTCCCCTCCCCCGCCGTCCTCCGCCGTCCCGGACCGAGCCGCCCCCGGCCGGGCCCCCTCCGGCGGAGCCGTTCCGGATCAAGCCGTCCCGGGCGGAGCCGTCCTGGAGGCGGCCTCCGCGCTGCTCCGCGCCGGGGCGGTGGTCGCGGTCAAGGGCCTGGGCGGATACCACCTGGCCGCGGTGGCCGCGTGCGAACCGGCGGTGGCGGCGCTGCGGGCCCGCAAGCGCCGCGAGGACAAGCCGTTCGCCGTCATGGCGGCGGATACGGAGGCGGCGCGGCGGCTGTGCGAGGTGGACGAGGCGGCCGAGCGGCTGCTCACCGGCGCCTCGCGCCCGATCGTCCTGCTGCCGCGGCGGCCCGGCGCGCGGCTCGCGCCGCCGGTGGCGCCGGGAGACCGCTGGCTGGGCGTCATGCTGCCCTACACCCCCCTGCATCACCTGCTGCTGCGGCGGGTCGGCGAGCCGATCGTGCTGACCAGCGGAAACCTCGGTGATGAGCCGATCGTCTACGACGACGGGGAGGCGGTGGCGCGGCTGGGCGGTGTCGCGGACGCCTTCCTGGTCCATGACCGGCCGATCCGGGCGCGCGCCGACGACTCGGTGGTCCGCGTCTTCCGCGGCGGGCCTCTGCCGATCCGGCGTTCCCGGGGGTACGCGCCGCGCCCGCTGCCCCTCCCCCGGCCGGCCCCGCGGCCCGTGCTCGCCTGCGGCGCGGAGCTGAAGCACACCTTCTGCCTGGCCAGGGGAGGGCAGGCGTTCGTCTCCCCGCACGTCGGCGACCTGGAGAACCACGAGACGTTCCGGTCCTTCACCGAGGGGGCGGACCACCTGCGGCGGCTGCTCGGCGTCACGCCGCGTCTCATGGCCCACGACCTGCACCCGGAGTACCTGTCCACCAAGTACGCGCTCGCCCTGGAGGACGTCGACCGGACGGGGGTGCAGCACCACCACGCGCACGTGGCGTCCTGCCTGGCCGACAACGGCGTGGCCGGGCCGGTCATCGGGGTGGCCTTCGACGGCCTCGGCTACGGCGCGGACGGGACGCTGTGGGGCGGGGAGTTCCTCGTCGCCTGCCTGACCGGATTCGAACGGGCCGGGCACCTGGCCGCCGTGCCGATGCCGGGGGGCACGGCGGCGGTCCGGCAGCCGTGGCGGATGGCCGCCGTCCACCTCGACGCCGCCTACGCCGGGGACGTCCCCGGCGACCTGGCCGTGGTGCGGCGCAACGCCGGGCGCTGGGAGGCGGTGGTCGCGATGGCCCGGCGCGGCGTGAACGCCCCGCTCACCTCCAGCGCGGGCCGGCTGTTCGACGCGGTCGCGGCGCTCGCCGGCGTCCGCGACGGGATCACCTACGAGGGGCAGGCCGCGGCGGGGCTGGAACGACTGGCCGACGAGGGCGAGAGGGACGGGTACGGCTGCGGCCTGGCCGGCGGGGTGCCGTTCACCGTACCCGGGAGCGAGCTGGTCCTGGCCGCGGCCGAGGACCTGCGGGCGGGCACGGCGGCGGGGACGGTGGCCGCCCGGTTCCACAACGGGCTGGCCGCGGCGGTCGCGGCGGGCTGCGAGCGGCTGCGGGAGGCGCGGGGCCTGGGCACGGTGGCGCTGTCGGGGGGCGTGTTCCAGAACGTCCTGCTGCTGGAGCGGACCGTCGCCCTCCTGGAGGACCGCGGCTTCGCCGTCCTGACGCACCGGCGGGTGCCGCCCGGTGACGGCGGGATCAGCCTCGGCCAGGCGGCGGTGGCCGCCGCCCGGGACCGGCTCGGCTGATCAGACGAAGGCGCTGTGGCCGGTGATCGCCTTACGGACCTCGGCGAGGCGAACCGATGATCACTTTCAGGAAATATCCGTAAGATGCTGATCTTTCTGGAGTGCACCGATCCTGGAGGTCAGAAAGTGACGACGCTCAGCCGCCGGAACCTGCTCAGGGCGGGCGCGGGAGCGCTGCCCGCCCTCGCGCTGGGCGCCCGGCCCGCCCTGGCGGCTCCCCTGCCGGAGGTCACGGTCTCCGGTACCGCCCCCTCCTCGCTGGCCGGGTTCGACAACGTGATGAAGACCTTCGTCAAGGAACGGAACATCTCCAACGCGCAGCTCGCGATCACCAAGTACGGCAGGCTCGTGCTGGCCCGCGGGTACACCTACTCGGACGGCTCGCACTACGTCCCGCAGACGACGCCGACCTCGCTGTTCCGCATCGCGAGCCTGAGCAAGCACATCACGGCGGCAGCGATCATGCGGCTGGTCCAGGACGGCCGGCTGAGCCTGTCGGCCCCGGTCACCACGCTGCTGGGCCTGCCGGCCGCCGCGGACCCCAGGCTCGCCCAGGTGACCGTGCTGCGCCTGCTGCAGCACCTCGGCGGCTGGGACAGGGACGCCTCGGGCGACCAGCTCTGGCTGGACCACACGATCTCCGCCGCGCTGGACGCGCCGCTGCCGATCGGTCACGACGACATCGTCCGCTACGCCACCGCACGGCCGCTGGACTTCGACCCGGGCTCGAAGATGGTCTACAGCAACTACGGCTACCTGCTGCTCGGCCGGATCGTCGAGAAGGTCTCCGGCACGGACTACGAGTCCTACGTCCGCAAGACGCTGCTCGACCCGGTGGGCGTCACCCGGATGCGGGTCGGCCGCAGCCTGCGGTCGGAGTCGCTGCCGGGTGAGGTGCCCTACGACTCCCAGTACACCCGCAAGACGGTGCTGGACGACTCCGGCGCCGTGGTGCCCTACCAGTACGGCGGGTTCAACATGCCCAACCAGGACGCCAACGGCGGCTGGGTGGCCTCGGCGGTGGACCTCGTACGGTTCGCCCGCGTCTTCGACGCCGCCGGGACGGTGCTGAACTCCGCCTCCATCTCGCGGATGTTCGCCAAGCCGGAGATCGGCGTCAGCGGGGACGGCTGGTGGTACGGCGCCGGCTGGTACGTCCGCCAGGTCACCGGCCACCTCAACACCTGGCACTCGGGCGGCATGCCGGGCACCTACACCTACCTCGCCCGGCTGCAGAACGGCTTCAGCTACGCGGCCCTGTTCAACCGGCGGGAGGAGGCGGGCACGCTCGACTACGACGTGCTCAGCCCGCGGATGAACGCCGTGACGGTGACGGGCTGGCCGACGACGGATCTGTTCCCGAAGTACCTCTGAGCGGCGCGCGGGAGGCCGCCTCGGCGGCCCTGGCGACGTTGCGCGGCATGCGGCCGAAGATGACGCTGTGGAAGGGCGAGATCACCCACCAGTACAGGTGCCCGGCCAGGCCCCGGGGATGGAAGATCGCCCGCTGCCGGTAGACCGTCCGGCCCCGGTGGCGGGCGACGCCCAGCTCCAGCCATGCCAGGCCCGGCAGGCGCATCTCGGCGCGCAGCCGCAGCAGGCGGCCGGGCTCGACCTCCTCGACGCGCCAGAAGTCGACCGAGTCCCCGACGCGCAGCCGCCCGGGGTCGCGCCGCCCGCGCCGCAGTCCGACACCGCCGACGAGGCGGTCGAGGAAGCCGCGGGCCCGCCAGGCGACCGGCAGGGAGTACCAGCCCGTCTCACCGCCGATCGCCTCGATCACCGCCCACAGCGCCTCCGGGGAGACGTCGACCTCACGGGCCCGCCGGTCGGAGTAGAGGCTGCCGCCCGCCCATCCGGGGTCGGTCGGCAGCGGGTCGCTCGGCGCCCCCGGGGTGGAGGCCGAGGACCAGCGGGTGGCGACGTTGGCGTCCCTGACGCGCTGCAGGGCCAGCTCGACGGCCCGGCGGAAGGGGACGAGCCCGCCGGGCGGGTCGGGGACGTGGCGGGCGATGTCGTGCTCGCGGCAGACGGCCTCGTTGCGCAGCGACTCCACCAGCGGGCGGGCGAGGTTCGCCGGGACGGGGGTGACCAGGCCCACCCAGTGGCTGGACAGGCCGGGGCTGAGCATCGGCACCGGGATGATCAGGCGGCGGGTCAGCCCGGCGGCCTCGGCATAGCCGTTCATCATGTCCGCGTAGGTCAGCACGTCGGGGCCGCCGATGTCGAAGGAGCGGTTCACCTCCCCCTCGGCGCCGGCCCAGGCGACCAGGTAGCGCAGCACGTCCCGGATGGCGATGGGCTGCGTCCTGGTGCGCACCCAGCGCGGCGTCGTCATCACCGGCAGCCGCTCGGTCAGGTAGCGCAGCATCTCGAAGGAGGCCGAGCCGGAGCCGATGATGACCGCGGCCCGCAGCACCACGGCCGGCACCGGGGCGCGGAGGAGGATCTCCGCGACCTCGGCGCGGGAGCGCATGTGGGGTGAGAGCCCCTCGTCGGATGTGAGGCCGCCGAGGTAGACGACGCGCCGCACCCCCGCCTCCCCGGCCGCCTCGGCGAACGTGGCGGCCGCGCGGCGGTCGGCCTCGGCGAAGTCGCCGCCCCCGCCCATGGTGTGGATGAGGTAGTAGGCCACATCGATCCCGTCGAGTGCCTTCCTCGTGCTCCCGGCGTCGGTGGCGTCGGCCTGGGCGATCTCCACGCGGGAGGCCCAGGGCTGGTCGCGCAGGCTGCCGGCCGTACGGGCCATGCAGCGCACCTCGTGACCCGCGTCGAGGAGTTCGGGCACCAGCCGCCCGCCGATGTATCCGGTCGCACCGGTGACGAGACATCTCACGCCGATGTCTTCGCGCGGAGAGGGCCGGACGGTTGCCGTCCCGGGCGATCCGCCCGGGACTCACCGCCGTGGTCCGTTCCGTTGATCCTCTCCGTGGCGAGGATCAACGGAACGGAGCCTAGAGCTCGTCGCGGATCCGCCTGAGGATCTCGGGGGTGCGCGAGGCCGGCTCGGCCTCGATGCAGAGCCGCTCCATCACCTCGATGTAGCGCTCCACCTCGTCGCGCTTCTCCAGGTAGACCGCGCTGGTGAGCTGCTCCAGGTAGACGATGTCCGGCAGGTCGGGCTGGGCGAAGCGCAGGATGCTGAACGGCCCGCCGGCCGCGGCGTGGCCGCCGACGCTGAACGGCACGATCTGCACCGTCACGTTCGGCAGCTCCAGGGCGGCCAGGATGTGGTCGATCTGGCCGCGCATCACCTCGGCCCCGCCGAGCGGGCGGCGCAGCACGGCCTCGTCCAGCACCGCCCACAGGTGGGGCGGGTCGGAGCCGCGCAGCACCCGCTGGCGCGCCATGCGCAGCCGTACCCGGCGCTCCAGCTCCTCCTCGCCCGCGGAGGGGAAGCCGAGCAGGATCACGGCCCGCGCGTAGTCCTCGCTCTGCAGCAGGCCGGGCACGAACTGGACCTCGTAGTTGCGGATGCCGGAGGCCGACTCCTCCAGGCCGACGTAGGTCTCGAACCAGTTCGGCAGGACGTCGTTGTAGTTGTGCCACCAGCCGATCTGGTTGGCCCGCTCGACGAGGCCGAGCAGGGGCCGGCGCTCGTCGTCGTCGGTCACGCCGTACAGGGTGAGGAGGTCGGCGACGTCGCGGACCCGGAAGCTCACCCGGCCGAGCTCCATCCGGCTGATCTTCGAGTGGGAGGCGCGGATGGCGTGGCCGGCCCGCTCCAGGGTGATGTCGTGCCCCTCACGGAGCCGGCGCAGCTGGGCGCCGAGCACGATCCGGAGAACCGTGGAACTGCCCCTCGGCGCAGCGATGGAGACGGGAGCGACCGGTTCACCACCGGCGTGAGGTGTGGTCATCTGGCAGTCCTTCGTGCGCGGAACGCGAGCCCCCGCCCACTCTTTGTGGCCGTCGCGAGCCTTCACCGTACTCTGATCACTCGTTCCCAGCCACAGCGAATTTTATTCTTCAACCAATTGTGACAATAAGGTCGTCGAAATCCCCGTTCTTCACTCCTCTGACGAAGGCGTCGAGGTCGTGGCGGGTGTAGACCAGGGCCGGGCCGTCGGGGTCGCGGGAGTTGCGCACGGCGACCGCGCCGCCGGGCAGGGGAGCCAGTTCGACGCAGTTGCCGCTGGGGTTGCTGAACCGGCTCTTGCGCCACGCGACTCCGGCCAGCAGGGCCGCCGAGACGCCGTTGAGCTGCTCGTCCATCCTCGCCTCTCACCGGGACCGCAGGGAAGACATGCCTCGATCATAGAGCTTTGTGCAGCTGCACGTGCATCTGTACTTGCTTATGCACAACAATCATGGGCAATATAGCTATTCGCATTGCCCTTGTTACGCGAGCGTCACGCATCCCAAGGTCACAGATGACTGGTTATCCCACGCACCCCGCCCCCTCCCTCCGGTCCGAGACCGGTGGATGGGAGCGGTGGCTGTCGATCCTCGGCCGCATCCTCCCCCCGGGCGGCCCTCCGCCCTGGTCCGGCGCCGAAGCCCCGGCCGGACAGCTCCGGCTGGCCGCGCGCGGCCTGTCCCACGATCGCTGGGCGGCCCGCACCGCGCGGGAGTTCGCCGCGGCCGCACTGGTGTCCTGGGAGCTCGAGTCCCTCGTCGACGACGCCTCCGTGGTGGTGTCGGAGCTGGTCACCAACGCGGTACGGCACGGGCTGCGGGGAGAGGTCCGCCCCCGGCCGTTCCACGACGTCCGGGTCGTCGTCTGCCACACCGAGCACGCGGTGCTGTGCGCGGTCACCGACCCCCGCGACGAGGGCCCCCTGTTGCGCGAGCCGGACTTCGAGGCCGAGAGCGGCCGCGGCCTGCAGGTCGTGCGGGGAATCTGCGAGACGTGGGGATGGACTCCGCTGGAGACCAGTGGAAAGGCCGTGTGGGCGTCGTTCACCCTCCCCTCCGGGACCGCCCGGCGCCTGGAGGCATGCCGCTGACCTCCCGGGACGGGCCTCCGGACCGCGGGGAGGCGTGCCGCCCGGGTTCACCCCCGCACGCCGCGATGCCCTGAAAAATAAGAATTTTTCTCTCTTTGTCCCCCCGCGGCCGTCTATCCTTAGTCGCCGGTGTTCTCTACCCTCACAGGCGACGAGGGAGGTGACGTGAGCGACCCGGATCGGCGTCCACCGCCGCGGCTGGACACGAGCACGCCCAACATCGCCCGGATGCTGGACTACATCCTCGGCGGCAAGGACAACTTCGCGGCCGACAGGGAGACCGCCGATCGGATCCTGACCATCGCCCCGGAGATCAAGACCATGGTCAAGGAGACCGAGGCGTTCCTCGGTCGAGCGGTGCGCCATCTGGTCAAGGAGGGGATCGACCAGTTCCTCGCCCTCGGCTGGGGACTGCCCACCCAGGAGAACGTCCACCAGGTCGCCCGGTCGGTCCTGCCCGGGGTCCGCGTGGTCTACGTCTCCGACGACCCGGTCGTGCTCTCCCACAGCAGGGCGCTGCTGGCCACCGACGACACCACGGCCGTCGTCCGGGGCGACATCCTCCACCAGGACGAGCTGATGGCCGACCCGGAGCTGCTGGCGCTCATCGACCCCGACCGGCCGGTGGCCGTCCTGATCACCAACGCGCTCCAGTTCATCCCCAACGAGGATGATCCGCACAAGAGCGTGGCCCTGCTACGCGACTCGCTGGCGACCGGCAGCCACCTCGTCATCGCCCACGCCGTCTTCGACGACCACCCCGAGGTGGCCGACCCGATCACCGACATCTATCGCAGGGCCCTCAACCGCGACGGCGAGCGGACCGCGCGCACGCGCCGCGAGGTACTGCGCTTCTTCGACGGCATGGAGCTGGTGGAGCCGGGCTTCGTGTACGCCCGCCACTGGCGCCCCGACAACCCGCTCGCCGCCCAGCGGCCCACCAGGACCTGGACGATGGCCGGGGTGGCCCGCAAAACGGGCTGACCCGCCCCGGCCGCCCCGCTGCGAGCGCCCCCTCACCCTCCGCGGGCCCCGGTACGGCCCCGCCGCGCCTCCCGCCACGTCCGGGCACGGCCCCGTGTCCGACGCCGTGCCCGCGCCCGGCCTGAGCGCCGTCGTCAGCGGGCCGCCGTCAGCAGGCCCTCGCGCTCGACCGCCTCCAGGGAGAGTGTCTTGTAGCCGACCTCGTCGAACAGCACGGTGATCCGGTCGCTCTCCCTGCTCATCACCATGCCGTCGCCCCAGGAGCTGTGGCACACCTTGGCGTGCATGGCGAAGGAGTCGCTGGGCCCGGGGCCGGCGGGCGCGCCCTCCCTGCAGGTGTCGCACGCGCCGCAGAGGCGCTCGTACGGCTCGCCGAAGTACTCCAGCAGGAACCGGCGGCGGCAGCCGGTCGTCTCGGCGTAGCCGCGCATCATGTCGATGCGGGACTCGTCGATGCGGCGGCGGGTGTCGTCGATCTCGACGGCCCGCGCCGTCGCCTCCTTCGGCGCGGGCCCGCCGGGGACGGCGCGCACGTCGCCTTCGACCGTCACCTTGACCGCGCCGACCTTCTCCAGCAGGTTCACCACCCGGGTGAGCCGGGTGGGGCTGACGTCCAGCACGGCGCGCAGCTCGCCCGCCGGAACGGCGCCGCCGTGCCCGCCGACCAGCGTGGCGGCCCGCAGCAGCAGTTCCTCGTCGGCCCGGCCTCCGGCGAAGAAGCGTCGCAGGCCCAGGTCCTCCGGCCGGTAGAACAGCACTGCGGAGGCCGGCTCGCCGTCCCGCCCGGCGCGGCCGATCTCCTGGTAGTAGGAGTCGGGGGACTCCGGCGGGGCGGCGTGCAGCACGTAGCGCACGTCGGGCTTGTCGATCCCCATGCCGAACGCCGAGGTCGCCACGACGACGTCGACCTCGCCGTCGCGGAACAGGTCGTGCACCCGCTTGCGCTCGGCCGCCTTCAACCCCGCGTGGTACGCCTCGACCCGGCGGCCCCGCTCACGCAGCCCGTCGGCGTACTCCTCGGTGGCGCGGCGGGTGGCGACGTAGACCAGCCCGACGCCCTCGCGGGATGCGGCCTCCTCCACCAGGGCCCGCCGCAGGTCCTCGGCGGTGACGAAGCGGCGGACCTCCAGGTCGATGTTGGGCCTGTCGAAGCCCCGCACGATCCGGTGGACGTCCTTCAGGCCCAGCGTCCGGACGATCTCCTCCTGGACCGACGGGGTGGCCGTGGCGGTCAGCGTCGCCACGGGCGGATGGCCGAGGGCCTCGATCACCCGTCCCAGGCCCAGATAGTCGGGGCGGAAGTCGTGCCCCCACGCCGACACGCAGTGGGCCTCGTCGATGGCGATCAGCGAGGGACGGGCCTCGCGGAGCCGCTCGATCGTCTCGGGCTTGGCGAGCTGCTCCGGGGACAGGAACAGGAACTCCGCCGAGCCCGTGCGGATCGCCTCGAAGGACGCCTCTCCGTCGGACCGCGTGGAGTTGACGGCGACCGCCCCGGCGGCGCCGGCCTCCCGCAGCCCGGCCACCTGGTCGCGCTGCAGGGCGATCAGCGGTGACACCACCACCGTCGGACCGTCGATGAGCAGCGCGGGGACCTGGTAGACGGCCGACTTTCCCGCCCCGGTGGGCATGACCACCAGCGCGTCCCCGCCGTCCATCAGGTGGCACATGGCCTCCGGTTGCCCGGGACGCAGGTCGTCCCATCCGAAGGCCTCGCGGGCGGCCTCCCGCAGCCGCCGCGCCACCCGGCCGGACCCGCCCTTGCTCATACGGCTCTCCCGTCTGTGTTCGAATACCCCGCCCGTGCCCACGGACGGGCGGGGTAGTCCTCGACGAGGAGACGAAGAGAAGGACCGGCGGGGCACGGCCGGGGGCGCCCGTCGCGGGGCCCCCGCCCGGCCGCTCAGCTCGGCGACGCCGAGGCCGAAGCCGAGGCCGACGCCCCCGCCTCGGGCATCAGGACCGAGTCGACGAGGTAGACGGTGGCGTTGGACGTCTGGATGTTGCCGCAGAGGATCTTGGCGTCGTTGACGGTGTAGTCCTCACCGGAACCCGTGACGTTCAGCGTGCCGCCGCCCACGGTGGTCAGCGTCCCAGCGGCGAGGTCGGCCTGGCTCTTGCGACCCTCGACGATGTGGTTCTGGATGATCTTGCTGAGCTGTTCCTTGTCCTCCAGGACCTTGGCCAGGGCCTCCTTCGGGATCTTGGCGAAGGCGTCGTTGACGGGCGCGAACACGGTGATGTCCTGGGCGGACTTCAGCTGGTCGGTCAGCCCGGCGGCCTCGACGGCCTTGGCGAGCGTGGACAGCTGGGGAACGTCCTTCAGGGCCTGGTCGAGCGGCTTGCCCGCCAGGTCGGCCGGGCTGCCCGGCCCCTCCGCCGGCAGCTGGGAGCACCCGGGACCGAACGGCTTGCCCGCCTCACCGGCCGACGGCGAGCCGGACATCTCGGAGGGTCCGGGGGAGGTCATGTCCGAAGGGCCGGGGCTGGGCGTGTTGAGGAAGGAGGCCGCGGTGACGGCCTGCGCCGCCGGGGCCGCCGCCAGGGTGAGGGCCGCCAGTGCCGCGGCGAGAAGAGACTTCTTCACGGTGATCTCCTTGTCGGACGGTTGAGTCCTCCGGGATCCGGTCGGGCGGGCCCGAAGGTGCCCATCGTTCTCTTCGCTGATCGATTCCCCTCGAATTTGCCGATAAATACCGCATAAGATGACTCTTGACCACATATCTCCCTAAATGATCAGTTGAGGCTGTGGCCATGGTGTGTCGCCGTACCGGGGGGTGGACGGTCCCGACGCTCCGCGCACGGGCGGAGGTCAGGCGGTGAGCCCGGTCAGGTCGGCCAGCACGGCGTCGGCCGCGCGGCGGCCCGAGACCAGCGCGCCCTGGATGGACCCGGTGTCGCGGTGGTCGCCGCACACGTACCGGCCGGGTGCGAGGCGGACGGGCCGGCGCAGCGGGAAGGGCGGCGGCATCGCGGGCAGCGCGGCGCGGACCGGGTACGTCGCGAGGTGCTCCCAGGAGGAGGTGTCGGCGGCGTAGACCTCGGCCAGCCGCGCCCGGACCCGCGGCTCGTCGTCGGCGGACAGCACGCCGAGCACCGAGGTGGAGACCAGCGCGCGGCCGTCGCCCGAGTAGGCGGGCGCGGCGTCGCTGACGACGATGGTGTCGGTGACCTGCCCCTCGGCGTCGATGACCTGGGTGGGCTCGCCGAGCGGGGAACGCGGGGCGGCGTGGTAGAAGGTCGTCACCGACCGCATCTCCGGCTCCCGCAGGCCGGGGAGCAGGCGGGCCGCCGTCGCCGGGTCGGTGGCCACCACCACCGCGCGGGCCGGGATCCCCGTCCCCTCCGCGGTCTCCACCCCCTCGCCGGTGACCGCGGCGACCGGGGTGCCGAGGAGCACCGCGCCGTCCGGGAGGCGGCCGGCGAGCTGCGCCGGGATCCGTCCCATGCCGAGCGCGGGCAGCCCGATCGTGCCGCGGGCGAAGGACCGCCACAGCAGGTGGAAGAAGCGGCTGGAGGTCTCCAGCTCCCGCTCCAGCACGACGCCCGCCAGGAAGGGGCGGAACAGCTTCTCCACCATCTCAGGGGAGACGCCCCGGTGCCTCAGCTCCTCCTCGGTGGTGCGTTCGGCTCCGCCGCGCAGCACACTCGCGGGAAGGGCGATGTCGCGCGCGGTCAGCGCCGCCAGCGCAGCCTTGTCGCGGAGCGACCCCACCGCCGCCAGGACCCCGCTGAGCGCGTGCCCGGGGTGCCGCCAGGGCAGCATGATCCGTTCCCGCCGCCCGGCGTCGAAGACGATCAGTCCCGAGGAGAACGGGCGGACGTCCAGGGCGCCGACGTCCAGGACCCGCCGGGCCTCGGGATAGGCCGTGTTGAACACCTGGAAGCCGCGGTCCAGCCGGAAGCCGTCCACGACGTCCGTGCGCACCCGGCCGCCCGCCTCGTCCTCCGCCTCGACGACGCGGACCGGAACCCCGGCCGCGTACAGCCGGACCGCGCACGCGAGGCCCGCGAGCCCCGCGCCGACCACGACCACCGTCTCGGGCATGTGCGTCCCCCTTCGCCCTCGGACGGCGCCGTACGGCCCCGCCCGGCTCGCGGGGCGGCGGATCCGCCCCATCGTGCCTTCGGCGGCCGGGACGCCGGGGGTTGCGTCCGGGCCGCGGTGCCCCGCCCGCCCGGCCGGCGCCGGAACCGGGTTCCGGACGGCCGCCCGCGCGGGGCCGCACGGCCTAGGTGAGCCGTACCGTGATCTCCCCGCCGAGCTGGAAGCCGCCGGTCAGCTCCAGGTCGTCGCCGCTCCAGAAGCGGCCGGGGTCGTACCAGTGGGGCCGGCGCCCGGCCGGGAGCAGGCCCATCTCCTCGTAGGTGACGGCGACGACCTCCGCGCAGTAGGCGCTCTCCAGGGCGTTCTCGGCCGCGCCGCGCCGCAGGATCCGCGGTGCCCGTCCGCGCAGCCAGCGCCCGGCGAGCCGGGCCGTGGAGGGGAACGGCGTGCCGTCCAGCCGGGAGATGACGCGCAGCACCGCGTCCTCCATCCCGGCGGTGACCTCGGGTTCGAGCTGGCGCAGCCAGCCGCGCTGGCCGTACCGGGTGGCCCAGACGCGGACCGCGTCGCGCAGGTCGTGCAGCTGGACGCCGCGCTGGTGGGTGCCGGACCACAGGTCGGGCAGCGACCTGCCCAGCTCCGCGTGCCACATCAGGGGAGGCATGTCCTCGATGACGACGGACATGCCGACGTGGTTGACGGGGCTGTTCGTCACCGTCTGGATGGCCCGGTCGGGCACGCTGCGGCCCCGGAACAGCCACACGTCGCCGGTGCGGGTCAGGTTGACCGCCTCGTCGAGGCTGACGCTTTTGCCGATCACGGGAAGTAGCCTAGGCACATGCGGTTGTGGAAGATAGTCGGCCTGGCCGGGATCGCGGGTGTCGCGGCGACCGGGGCGGTGGTGGCACGGGCCGAGCGGCGGCGGCGCTCCTACACGCCGGAGGAGATCCGGGCCCGGCTCCGGGCGCGCCTGGAGGAGATCGAAGGGGGCACCGGAGCGGGCGTCGAAGGGGGCGGTGAGCCGCCGATCCGCGGGTGAGTACCGTTGGCCTCGGCGAAGCGGCCCTGGTGAGGTGAGGAGACTTCTTATGACGCACGAGCGCGCGGGCAAGCCCGCCCAGCCGTCCGACCTGGTCGACGTGGCCCGGCTGGTGACCGCCTACTACTCCCTGCGACCCGACCCCGACGAGGTGGGGCAGCGGGTGGCGTTCGGGACCTCCGGCCACCGCGGCTCGTCGCTGAGGACGGCCTTCAACGAGGACCACATCCTCGCCACCAGCCAGGCCATCGTGGAGTACCGGGCGGAGCAGGGCATCGACGGCCCGCTGTTCCTCGGGGCCGACAGCCACGCGCTGTCGGAGCCGGCGCGGGTGTCGGCGCTCGAGGTCTTCGCCGCCAACGGGGTGCGGGTCCTGATCGACGACCGCGACGGCTACACCCCGACCCCGGCGGTCTCCCACGCGATCCTCACCCACAACCGGGGCCGTACGGCCGGCCTCGCCGACGGCGTGGTGGTGACGCCCTCGCACAACCCGCCCTCCGACGGCGGCTTCAAGTACAACCCGCCGAACGGCGGTCCCGCCGACACCGACGCCACCTCCTGGATCCAGGACCGCGCCAACACCCTCATCAGGGAGGGGCTGAAGGGCGTGCGGCGCGTCCCCTACACCAGGGCGCTGGCCGCCGACACGACCGGGCGGCACGACTTCCTGGGCGCCTACGTCGACGACCTGCCCTCGGTGCTGGACATCGACGCGATCCGGTCGGCCGGGGTGCGGATCGGCGCCGACCCGCTGGGCGGGGCGAGCGTCGCCTACTGGGGGGAGATCGCCGAGCGGCACCGGCTGGACCTGACGGTGGTCAACCCGCTGACCGACCCGACGTGGCGGTTCATGACCCTCGACTGGGACGGCAAGATCCGGATGGACTGCTCGTCGCCGTACGCGATGACCTCGCTGATCGAGAACCGCGAGGCGTACGACGTCTCCACCGGCAACGACGCCGACGCCGACCGGCACGGCATCGTCACCCCCGACGGCGGCCTGATGAACCCCAACCACTACCTCGCCGTGGCGATCTCCTACCTCTACTCCCACCGGCCGGACTGGCCGGCCGGCGCCGGGGTGGGCAAGACGCTGGTGAGCAGCGGCATGATCGACCGGGTGGCCGCCGACCTCGGCCGGCGCCTGGTCGAGGTGCCGGTCGGATTCAAGTGGTTCGTGCCGGGGCTGCTGGACGGCTCCCTCGGCTTCGGCGGCGAGGAGAGCGCCGGGGCGTCGTTCCTCCGCCGCGACGGCGGGGTGTGGACCACCGACAAGGACGGGATCATCCTGGCGCTGCTGGCCTCGGAGATCATCGCGACCACCGGCCGCTCGCCGAGCGAGCACTACGCCGCGCTGACCGGAAGGTTCGGCGACCCCGCCTACGCCCGGGTGGACGCCCCCGCCTCCCGCGAGGAGAAGGCGATCCTGTCCCGGCTCTCGGCCGGCCAGGTCACCGCCGACACCCTGGCCGGTGAGCCGATCAGGGAGGTGCTCACCAGCGCGCCCGGCAACGACGCCCCGCTGGGCGGGGTCAAGGTCGTCACCGACAGCGCCTGGTTCGCCGCCCGGCCCTCCGGCACCGAGGACGTCTACAAGATCTACGCCGAGTCCTTCGAGGGGCCCGAGCACCTCGCCCGGGTGCAGGAGGCCGCCCGGGACCTGGTCTCGCAGGCCCTGAAGTAAGGCACTTCCGAGGCCGCTTCCGCGGCGGCCTCCGGGGTCACGGCCGGGGCGCTCCCGGGGCCGCTTCCAGGGTCGCGGCCGGGGGCGCCTCCGCGATCGCGGCCGGGGCGCCCTCCGGGATCACGGCTGGGTGAACATGCGCCAGGCGGCGGGGACGACCTTCCAGTGCCGCCTGGCCGCCGGGCCGGTCAGCTCCCCGTCGGCGTTCGCCGGCGCGGGCTCCCCTTCGACCGCCACGTCGCGGCCCCGGGCGGTGACGACGTCCCGCAGCTCCGGATGGCGGCCGCCGCGCAGCCGCAGCGCGTAGACGAGCCGCCGCACCGGCCCGGTGGTCAGCGCCACGACGACGTCCACCATGCCGTCGTCGGGCCTGGCCTTCGGGGTCAGCGGGGTGCCGCCGCCGATGGTGACGCCGTTGCCGACGCCGAGCATGAGCACCCGCCGGTCGGTGAGGGTCCGGCCGTCCACGGTCACGCGCAGCCGCCAGCCGGTGCTCCGCGCGCCCGCGAGCAGCGCGCCGACGGCGTAGGCGAGCTTTCCGAGGCCGGGCTTGAGCGGCGTGGCCCGCTCGGACGCCTCCGCCCCGACGCCGAGGTGCACCGCGTTGACGACGATGCCGCCCTCGTCGTCCACCAGCAGGTCGAGGGGACGCGGCCGGCCGGCGAGCACGACGCGGGCGGCCGCCTCCGGGTCCAGCGGGATGCCCAGCCCGCGGGCGAAGTCGTTGCCGGTGCCCATGGGGACCAGCCCCACGACGCGGGAGCCCAGCTCGCCGCGCCGGTGCAGGGCGGCGACCGTCACGTGCAGTGATCCGTCGCCGCCCATCACGACCACGTCCCGGCCGGGGTGGGCGGCGAGCGCCTCGTCGAGGTCCCCCTCCCCCTCGCCCGCCGTGACCTCGACGACGTCGGCCCCGGCGCGCAGCGTCTTCAGCGCCGCGTCGCGCGCGGCGTCGTCGGCGCTCCCCGCTCCCCCGTTGCAGACCGCCAGCAGTTCCGCCATGCCGTTCACTCCCGTTCCCCTGCCGTGCTCCCGTGGCTCCCGTGCCTCGTCTCCCCGGTCACTGCCCACGACGGGCGCGGCCACGCGGGGTCAGCCCGCCCTCCACCAGCGGACCGCCGTCCAGCTCCCCGCTGCGAGGGCGAACAGCCCGCCGAGGCCGTAGGCCCAGGCGATCGCCGTCTCCGACAGGTAGCCGTTGCCCGCGATGAGCACCGCCATGATCACCACGCTCAGCATGCCCACGCCCAGCCCGGCGATCAGGGCGAGCAGGAACGCCTTGAGCAGGCGGACCGGCAGGCGGTCCCCGCGGGGCGGCGCCAGGACCGCCACCAGACGCCGGACGACGAGCTCGGGGTCGTCGTCCACCCGGCCGGCGGCGAACTGGGTGGGCATCCGGCCGCGTTCCGGCTCGCTCAGGTAGATCCACCGGCTGTCGTCCAGGAAGACCGCCGCGTCGGCGGAGCCCGGCAGGCGCAGCGACAGGAAGGGGGTGCCCTCCGGGAACTCCCTGCGGTCGTGCCGGACGACGGGCGCGGTGGCGTCGAACGCCTCGCTCAGCGCCCGCAGTGCCCGCTCCTCGATCAGGTCGCCCATGGCGCTCTCCCCCCTCCCCCCTATGTCCATGGTTTCGTACGGCGGGGCGGAGCGGTTGCCGGGCCCCGGGTTCGGGGTCCCCCGCCCGGGTTCTCGGGCGCTCCCGGCCCGGCCGTCCGCTTCGGGCCCCGCCGGATGCGGATGCTTCCGGCCAGGGGGGCTACCTCGGGTTCCGGGGCCGCCACCGCGTCGACCCGGGGTTTTGTTCCTCATAGAAGAAACTCACGATGACCTTTCCTCACCGCGCTACGCAAGCAGTAACGTGAGCCCACTCCCACCGTTTGGCCGGTATCGACCCCCGTATCCGGTCAGCCGGCGTCGAAAGGGCTTTCATGAGCGTTCGCACCATGCCGCGCCGGGACGCGGCCGGTACCTCGTCCCCGTACCGCTGGACCGTCCTGCTGCTGTGCTGGGCGTCATTCACCATGACCTCCCTCGACCGGTCCACCTGGGGTCCCGCCTCAGCCTCGGTCGGCGAGGCGCTGGGGGTGTCCCTGGCCGGTCTCGGCGTCATCGCGACCGCCTACTACGTCGGCTACGTCATCTCCAACGCCGGGGGCGGCTTCCTCACCGACTGGCTGGGCGCCCGGAACATCCTCTCCGGGTCGCTGTTCGTGGCCGGCGCGTTCATGGTGCTGTTCGGCTCCAGTCCCTCCGCCGGGGCCGGCATCGCCTTCCAGGCGCTCATCGGCCTGTTCGCCGGGGCGGACTACGCGGCGGGGGTCAAGCTCATCGCGGTGTGGTTCACCCCGCAGGGCAGGGGGCTGGCCATGGGGGTGTTCATGACGGCCACCTCGCTGGGCACCGTGATCGCCAACGCCGTCGTGCCGAGGCTGATCCGGTCGAGCGGCTGGGAGACCTCGTACCACGTGTTCGGCGTGGTCTCGATGGTGCTGGCCGTGGTCTGCTTCCTGCTCCTGCGCCGCCGCGCTCCCGGAGCCGGAGGCGAGGGGAACGCGGCGGCCGGGGAGGGTCCGCGCAAGCCGGACGTGCGCCCGCTGGTGGGCAACCGCGACCTGCTCCTGCTCGGCCTGGCCGGCTTCGGCGGCCTGTGGGGCACCTACGGCTTCATCACCTGGTCGAACACTCTGATGGTGAAGGGCAACGGCGTCGACCCGGTGACCGCCGGGACCGTGGTGGTGGTCTTCGCCATCGTGGCCGTCGTCAGCAAGCCGCTGGTCGGCCTGGTGACCGACCTCATCGGCCGGGGCCGCAGGATCCCGTCCATCGCCGTCCTGCTGTTCTTCGTGGCCGCGCTGCTGGTCTTCGGCTCCATGAGCACCCCGCTGCAGTTCCTCCTCGTGGCGCCCTTCCTCGGGATCGGCGCCTACCTCTACAGCCCCCTCATGGTCGCCATGATCCCCGAGCTGTCCGGCAGCCGCCTGGCCGGCTCCGCGGCGGGGGCGACCAACGCGGTCTGGCAGCTCGGCAGCGTCATCGTCCCCGTCGTCATCGGCGCGATCTTCCAGGCGACGGGCTCGTTCTTCGCGGCGTTCGCCGCCCTCGCGGTCGGCCCGCTCGTCGGCGCGATCCTCATGTTCTTCGTCCGCGAACCCGGAAAGGCGGCATGATCCAGATGACCGAGCACTACGACGTGATCGTCGCGGGCGGCGGATCCGGCGGGGTCGCCGCCGCCGTGGGCGCCGCCCGCACCGGGGCGCGCACGCTCCTCGTCGAGCGCGGCCCGTGCCTGGGCGGCGCCGCCACCCTGCGCAACGTGCTCACCTACTGCGGCCTGTACACGCGGGCGGAGCCGTACCGGCAGGTGGTGTACGGCGTGGCCGAGGAGGTGATGGCCGGCCTGCGCGCGGAGGACGCCGTCACCGGGCCGCAGAGGTTCACCGCCGTGGCCGTCGTCTTCGACCCGGAGACCGTCAAGCGGGTGCTCGACGACGTGTGCGTCGGCGCGGGCGCGGAACCGCGGCTGCACAGCACGCTGCTGGACGCCCGGCGGGAGGACGGCCGGATCGTTTCGGCCCTGGTCGCCGACCACTCGGGCGTCCACGAGATCACCGCGGACGCGTTCGTGGACGCCACCGGCGAGGCCGACCTCGCCACCCGCGCCGGAGCCGGGGTCCGCTACGGCTCCGGCGGCATGGTCCAGAACGGCTCCCTCGGCGTCCGTTTCGGCGGGGTGCCCGCCGACGCCCCGGTCACCAGGGAGACGGTCCGCGAGGCCGTCCGCGCCGCCCGGGAACGCGGAGTGGGGCCCCTGCTGGCCGAGCAGGGACTGGTCGCCCGCCTGCCGGTCTCCGGCGACGTCATCGCCTACCTGGTCGACGAGGCCTACGACGCCCGCGACGCGCGTGACACCAGCCGGGCCGAGGTCTCCGCGCGCGAGCAGTCGCGGGCCTACCTGGAGGTGATCCGCTCCCTGCCGGGCTGCTCGGGCGCCTACATCGTCAGTACCGGCCCCGAGCTGGGCACCCGTGAGTCGCGGCACGTGGAGGCCCGCTACCGGATGACGGACGACGACGTGCTCGGCGCGGGCCGGTTCGACGACGCCGTCGCGCTCGGCGCCTGGCCGGTGGAGTACCACCCGGGACCGGGCGTGCCGTCGGAGTGGCGGTTCATCGAGGGCGACGGATACTACGAGATCCCGTTCGGGGCGGTGTGCAGCGCCGGCACCGGGAATCTCTTCGCGGCCGGCCGCAACCTCGACGGCGACCGGCTGGCCGGGGGGTCGCTGCGGGTCATGGGCACCGCGTTCGCGACCGGCCACGCCGCGGGGATCGCCGCCGCGCTGACGGCGGACCGGGGCGGGGCCGACGGGCCGGCCGTACGGGCCGAACTGCTCCGCCAGGACGCCTTCCTGCCCTGAACTGCCCTGATACGCCCGGGGCGGCCGTTCGGGGGCACGGCCGTCCCAGGGCCCGGGAGAGCCGGGCACGGCTGCGGCGGGTCCTCGGAAGGACCCGGGCACGGCCGTCCTAAGGCTCGGGCAGACCCGGGAACGGCCGTCCTAAGGCTCGGGCAGACCCGGGCACGGCCGTCCCCGGGCTCAAGAGGACCCGAGCCGGAGAAGAGGGGAAGCGGAAGGGGCCCGGTCGCCGTCGACGGCGAC